>NZ_JAUTAY010000001.1:318624-637248 GCF_030818795.1 Microbacterium sp. SORGH_AS_0862
CATTCGGACACCCTCGGATCAAAGTGTGCTTATCCACTCCCCGAGGCTTATCGCAGATTGCTACGTCCTTCTTCGGCTCCAGATGCCAAGGCATCCACCGTTTGCTCTTAAAGACTTGAAATCACATGAGTTTGAATCGTCAACTCGAAAATTGAGTAAATGATCTAAAAAAGATCACCTGTGAAATGAATCCGAAGATTCATCTCTAAGATGCTCGCGTCCACTGTGTAGTTCTCAAAGTACGGGCGGTACCAACCCCCACTGCACAAGCAGCAGAAGAAGGCCCAGAGGTACAGCCGCAACCCCCAAAGGAGTCACACCCGGTCCCTCAGGACCCAACAGCGTGCACGCACCAAGCTCCTCCGACCCCACCTTTCCAACCGCAAACGGCGTACTCAGCAGAACCCTCAGACCCTGATGCCTCGTCAAATGTTCCACCCATGAGCTCCCAGCGAAGAACGTGTGCCTTCGAACTGGGTTCTGGAAGTCCGAAGACTTCAGATGCTCCTTAGAAAGGAGGTGATCCAGCCGCACCTTCCGGTACGGCTACCTTGTTACGACTTAGTCCTAATTACCGATCCCACCTTCGACGGCTCCCTCCACAAGGGTTAGGCCACCGGCTTCAGGTGTTACCGACTTTCATGACTTGACGGGCGGTGTGTACAAGACCCGGGAACGTATTCACCGCAGCGTTGCTGATCTGCGATTACTAGCGACTCCGACTTCATGAGGTCGAGTTGCAGACCTCAATCCGAACTGGGACCGGCTTTTTGGGATTCGCTCCACCTCACGGTATTGCAGCCCTTTGTACCGGCCATTGTAGCATGCGTGAAGCCCAAGACATAAGGGGCATGATGATTTGACGTCATCCCCACCTTCCTCCGAGTTGACCCCGGCAGTATCCCATGAGTTCCCACCATTACGTGCTGGCAACATAGAACGAGGGTTGCGCTCGTTGCGGGACTTAACCCAACATCTCACGACACGAGCTGACGACAACCATGCACCACCTGTATACGAGTGTCCAAAGAGTTCTACATTTCTGCAGCGTTCTCGTATATGTCAAGCCTTGGTAAGGTTCTTCGCGTTGCATCGAATTAATCCGCATGCTCCGCCGCTTGTGCGGGTCCCCGTCAATTCCTTTGAGTTTTAGCCTTGCGGCCGTACTCCCCAGGCGGGGAACTTAATGCGTTAGCTGCGTCACGGAAACCGTGGAATGGTCCCCACAACTAGTTCCCAACGTTTACGGGGTGGACTACCAGGGTATCTAAGCCTGTTTGCTCCCCACCCTTTCGCTCCTCAGCGTCAGTTACGGCCCAGAGATCTGCCTTCGCCATCGGTGTTCCTCCTGATATCTGCGCATTCCACCGCTACACCAGGAATTCCAATCTCCCCTACCGCACTCTAGTCTGCCCGTACCCACTGCAGGCTGGAGGTTGAGCCTCCAGTTTTCACAGCAGACGCGACAAACCGCCTACGAGCTCTTTACGCCCAATAATTCCGGATAACGCTTGCGCCCTACGTATTACCGCGGCTGCTGGCACGTAGTTAGCCGGCGCTTTTTCTGCAAGTACCGTCACTTTCGCTTCTTCCTTGCTAAAAGAGGTTTACAACCCGAAGGCCGTCATCCCTCACGCGGCGTTGCTGCATCAGGCTTTCGCCCATTGTGCAATATTCCCCACTGCTGCCTCCCGTAGGAGTCTGGGCCGTGTCTCAGTCCCAGTGTGGCCGGTCACCCTCTCAGGCCGGCTACCCGTCGACGCCTTGGTGAGCCATTACCTCACCAACAAGCTGATAGGCCGCGAGCCCATCCTGAACCAAAAAATCTTTCCAAACGTTGACCATGCGGCCACGTCTCGTATCCAGTATTAGACGCCGTTTCCAGCGCTTATCCCAGAGTCCAGGGCAGGTTGCTCACGTGTTACTCACCCGTTCGCCACTGATCCACAGAGCAAGCTCTGCTTCACCGTTCGACTTGCATGTGTTAAGCACGCCGCCAGCGTTCATCCTGAGCCAGGATCAAACTCTCCGTAAAAGAAAAATGCATACACACAACGGAAAAAGAAGTGCGCAGCGAGTTTGAACTGACCAAAAGGATGCCATCACTGACAATCCATAACGCCAACCCCAAAGGGTTGGACTTGATCCAAAGGAATCTCACCCAGCCGAAGCTGGAACGAGGTTATTTGGCATTTGACAAGTGCACGCTGTTGAGTTCTCAAGGAACGGATGCTCCCACCATCGGACCTCTCGGTCGTCACCATGGGGCAACTATTCGTTTCTCCCGACTCGGTGTCGGATCGGCGCTTCGCTCTTGACAGAGCAGTGGTCCCAAGATCTGACTCGTGGAGTTCGGGATCCTCATCCTACTCGCATCTGCGACAAGATCTCAAGTCGAGATCTTCAGGATGAGGGGTGGTTCTCCGCTTGAGGGGGCGCCGGGCCTCTCGGCCTCTCCGCTCTTCCCTGTGGGGCGAACAGGTAATAAGTTACGTGGGTTCCGGCCATCTGCCAACTCGAGCGCGCCTCCCGGGCGTGTCGCGCGTCTTTCCGCGGCCGAGGGCGGGGTCACTCCCCTGTCAGATACTCGATCGCCGCCGCACGGAACACGCGTGAACCGGGAGCGTTGAAGTGGTGCCGGTCCGGGATCTCCAGGAACGTGCCGTGCGGGGCGGCAGCGGCCAGGGCCCGTGAGCCCTCGATGATCGCGTCCTGGGTCCCCGTGGCGAACAGGACGGGCTGCGTCGGCGCCACCGCAGGATCCGGGTCGGCGGTCCCCGAGGACCGCAGCCCCTGTGCGATCGCCCACAGGGCGCGCAGGTCGTTTCCCGGCACTCGCTCGGTGAGGGCGATGTAGTTCTGGGTGACGCGATCCGTGACCGCGCGTCCCGTCCTCGATCAGGGCGCTCACCTGGTCCAGGTCGAGACGGGCGAGCGGGACGCCGTCGGGGACGCCGCCCAGCACTGCCCGCAGCACGCGCTCGGGGAGATCGCGGAGGACCTCCCACCCCACCCGCGCACCGAGGGAGTACCCCACGTACACCGCGTCGTCGATCAGGTAGGTGTCCATCACGGCCTCGACGTCACGGGCGAGCTCGCGGAGGTCGTAGTCGCGCGCTTCGTGCGGCTTGTCGCTCGCGCCGTGCCCGCGCTGGTCCAGACCGACCACGCGGAATCCCGCCCGCTGCAGGTCGCGCACCCATCCGGTGCTGACCCAGTTGTCGCGCGTGCTCGAGGCGAAGCCGTGCACCACGACCGCTGTCGGCGCGTCCGGCTCCCCCCAGGAGTAGGTGGCGATGCGATGCCCTTCGCCCACCATCACATAGCGGGGGTCGGGCATCTCGGTCAGGGCGGGCAGCGCGGCGGTCACGCCTCGATTCTGCTCCTTATCGCGTCGCCGTGCCGCGAGAACGACGCCGGACGACGACCGCGCAGAGCACGAGCGTGGCCGCGGCCCACACGGCGCAGGCCTGCGGCAGCACGCGGTACGCCAGGTGGGCGATCGTGAACTCGGAGGTGAGCGGGCCGTAGACCGCCAGCCCGATCACCCACGCCGCGATCAGCACGACCGGAAGCGCCGCCAGCCAGACGACGCCCACCCATCGCGGGGTGCGCGACGGATGCGGAACACGCGGGCGACGACGCAACCACAGCAGCGCCCATACCGCGATGATCGCCAGCCCGATGGCACTGGAGCCGTGCTGGAGCCATTTGATACCCGCGAGCGGGCCCCACTGCTCCTCCAACGCCGGGAAGATCTCCGAGCCCAGTCGCCCCTCGTGCGTGAACGCATCCCAGGCGATGTGGCTCGCGACCCCGATCGCCAGCGATGCCACCAGGAGCAGCACCGCGCCCGCGGATACGCCGAACGTCTCCCGCCAGATCGTGCGCACGGGCGCATCCCACGCCACCGGCAGGCGCTCGGCCAACGGTCCGGGCGCGAGTTCCCGAGCGGCCGGGCGCAGCAGAGCGCGCCACAGCAGCAGGAGCGCGAGCGCCAGCAGCACCGTCACCGGAACCCATCGGAGGTCGTGCGTGAGGCCGTATGTCACGGGGAGCCCGCGCACGAACAACGGCAGGTCCGGCGTCATCGCCCCCACCGCGATCGCGGCGGGAACGAGCGGCGTTCGCACGAACGGCAACGCCACGACCGCGTGGCTCGGCGTGAACGGCATGGGTCAGCCGCGCGGAACGAGTCCCGCGAGTGTCTTCTTGCCGCGGCGGATGATCGATACGCCACCCGGAAGGCCGGCGCGGATCGTCGCCGACTCGTCGTTGACGCGCTCACCGTCGAGACTGACCCCGCCCTGCGCCACCGCACGGCGCGCCTCGCTCAGCGAGGCGACGAGCCCCGTGGCCACCAGCGCCTGCGCCACGGTCATCTCCGGCTCGATCTCCGCGTTGGGCAGTTCGTCGATCGCCGCGCGCAGCGTCACCGCATCCAGAGCGGTGAGATCGCCCTGCCCGAACAGCGCCTCGGATGCGGCGACGACCGCCTCCGCCGCCTCGAGTCCGTGCACGAGCGCCGTCACCTCCAGCGCAAGGCGCTTCTGCGCCGCCCGGCGGAAGGGCTCGGCCTGCACCTGCTCTGCGTACCGGTCGATCTCCTCACGGGTGAGGAACGTGAACACCTTGAGGCGATCGATCACGTCGGCGTCGTCGGTGTTCAGCCAGAACTGGTACATGCGGTAGGGACTGCACATCTCGGCATCCAGCCAGACCGCGTTGCCCTCGCTCTTGCCGAACTTCGTGCCGTCGCTGTTGGTGATCAGCGGCGTTCCGATCGCGTGGACCGAGACTCCCTCCACACGGTGGATGAGGTCGGTTCCGCTGGTGAGGTTGCCCCACTGGTCGGATCCGCCCGTCTGCAGGACGCAGCCGTACTGGCGGTACAGCTCCAGGTAGTCGAGCCCCTGGAGGATCTGGTAGCTGAACTCCGTGTAGCTGATGCCCGCCTCGGAGTTCAGGCGCGCGCTGACAGCGTCCTTCTTGAGCATCGTGCCGACGCGGAAGTGCTTGCCGACCTCGCGGAGGAAGTCGATCGCCGACAGCGGCGCGGTCCAGTCGAGGTTGTTGACGATGCGCGCCGCGTTCTCGCCGTCGAAGCTGAGGAAGCGCTCGACCTGCGCGCGCAGGCGCTGGACCCATTCCTCGACGGTCTCGCGGGTGTTGAGCGTGCGCTCGGCCGAAGGGCGCGGGTCTCCGACGAGGCCCGTCGATCCTCCGACCAGCCCGAGCGGGCGATGGCCCGCGAGCTGCAGCCGGCGCATCACGATCAGCTGCACGAGGTTGCCGAGGTGCAGGCTGGGTGCCGTGGGGTCGAAGCCGCAGTAATACGTGATCGGCCCCTCGCCCAGCACGGCGCGCAGCGCCTCGGGATCGGTGGACACATGCACGGAGCCGCGCCAGACCAGTTCGTCCCACACGTTCGAGAACGAGGGGTCGTTGGCGGGAGCGGTCGCGCTCACGACGGGCGTAGACACGCGTGCCAGCGTAGCAACTGGCCGGGGGTGCGCCGTCTCACGGCGCGGGAGGTCGGCACGAGTCGGAGGCGACTGGAACACTGACTCCATGTTCGCCCTCTCTCCCGAGCTGCTCGTCGCCGGCGTCACGAGCCTCGCGCTGCTGCTCGCCCTGGCGGTGGCGCTGATCCTGGTTCTCGTCGCGCGCCGCCGTCCCGCCGACGCCGCCCTCGCGGTGGCCACCGGGCTGGTGCTCGTGGGGCTCGTGAGCGTCGTCGTGCTCCCCGTGCAGATCCCGCTGATCATCGGACTCCCCCTCGCCCTGCTCGGCGCGGCCCTCGCGGTGACCGGCGGCGACCCCGTGACCCGCCGCATCCTCGACATCGCCACGCACGGTCAGGTCCGGGAAGGGGATGCGGGCGGCATCCTCGTGTTCCGATCGCGCACCGGCGAGGGCACGGAGTCCGGCTTGGAGGAAGTGCTGCGCGGCGGCACCACGATCGGCTACCTCGAGCGGCTCGCGGTCGTGCTGTCGCTGCTGGCCGGGTTCCCGGAGGCGATCGCCGTCGTCGTCGCGATCAAGGGCATCGGCCGCTTCTCCGAGCTCGCGACCTCGGCCGCCCGCGAACGCTTCATCGTCGGCACGCTCGCCAGTCTCCTGTGGGCGGGAGTGGTGGGCGCACTCGTGCGCCTCGCTATCTTCTGAGGCGTCTCACCGACGCCACTGCGCGAAGCCCTCGACGAGGCCTGCGGCTCCGGATGCGGTGAGCAGCTGCGACACCGCGGACTGCGTGATCTGCTCGCGCGACGCCAGCTCCCGCTGGGTCAGACCCATGCATCGTCCGTAGACCAGACGGCGCGCCCGCTCCCCCATCGCGTTCACGAGTTCGTCGCGCGCCCACACGTATGCGTTCGCCAGACGCACGTGCTCATGCACCGTCGCATCCTCGTCCTCCGCGGCGGCGATCCAGGTGCGCACGGCCGGCATGGCGCGCACCTGCTTCGCGTGGAGGGTGTCGATGGCCTGACGGGCCGCCCACCACCCGGGCCCCTCGGGCAGCTCGGTACCGCGTGCGGGGATCGTGTAGACGGGTCCTACCCCGACGCCGAAGCGCAGTGCGAGTCCGTCGGGCAGCGCGAGGGTGATGAGCAGGATGCTCTGCAACGCGGCGGACAGATCGGGGAACTGCCCTTGGAACTCGTCTCCCACCGTCGGCTCGAGCACGCTCTCGGCGACGCCGAGGTCCGTGTGCACGCGAGCGAGCACCTCCTCGATGACCCGCTGCGCGTCGGCTCGGTCGGCGAGGTCTCGGGATCCGACGATGTCGGCGGTCACGACGCTGATCATGTCCAAATGATAAGCGTTTAGCTAATCTGGCGTCAAAATAAGCGAAAAGCTGATTTACCCGAAACGTCCGTTGACGTAGTCGAACGTCCGCGGGTCGACGGGCTCGGCGAACATGGCGTCGGTGTCGCCATACTCCACGATGTGCCCCGGCTGGCCCTGGGACGCCAGGAAGAACGCGCACTGCTGGGACACCCGCTGCGCCTGCTGCATGTTGTGGGTGACGATCACGATCGTCACCTCCTGCGCCAGCTCGAGCATCGTCTCCTCGATCACGCGCGTGGAGGTGGGATCCAGCGCCGAGCAGGGTTCGTCCATGAGCAGCACGCGCGGCCGCACGGCGAGAGAGCGGGCGATGCACAGACGCTGCTGCTGCCCGCCGGACAACCCCCCGCCCGGCGACCGCAGTCTGTCCTTGAGTTCCGTCCAGAGCCCCGCCTTCGTGAGGCAGCTCTCCACCAGATGGTCCTTGCGGTCGCGATCCGCTCGCACGCCGGTGAGCGTGAGTCCGGCGAGCACGTTGTCGTAGATCGACATCGCGGGGAATGGGTTCGGCTTCTGGAAGACCATCCCGATACGTTTGCGCGCTTCGACGACCGGCAACGTCGGTTCGTAGATGTCGGCGCCGTCCAGGAGCACCTCGCCTGCGAGCGACGCGGACGGAACGAGCTCGTGCATGCGATTGAGGATGCGCAGGAACGTCGACTTCCCGCATCCGGACGGTCCGATGAGCGCCGTCACCATCCCGGACGGCATCGTCAGGGAGACGTCCTGGAGCACCTGATGCTCCCCGAACCACGCCGAGATCAGGCGCGCATCCAGTTGGGCCGGGGCCGGCGCCGGATCAGGGGCCGTGGCGCCCACCGCGGCCGCGGGCGATGCCACGGGAACGATCGTCGTCGTCGCATCCCGAGCGGCGCCGACGGCGCGCCCGAGGAAGCGGGGGCCGACGACACGCCCGGCCCGGCGGGCGGGCCCGGCCGACCCGCCGGTCGCGTCGCCCTGATCGGCGGTGCCCCGCGTCGGGACGACGACCTCGGTGATCGTCTCGTCGGGCACGGAAGCCGGGGAATCTGGGGGTGTCGACATGGAGGCTCTCCGCTCAGATGAGGTTGGGAAGGAGGAAGGCGACCTGGGTGGCGGTCAGGAGGCTCGCCAGGACCAAGAGGGGGAAGAACACCACCCAGGACTTGCGCCAGCCGAAGCGCCGCAGCGACCACACGGCGCCGATCTCGCCGGCGACGAGGAGCTGGAGCGAGAAGATGAGCGCCCAGACGGTGCGCGTGTCGGTCGCGAGCGGAGCGTCCTGGACGGGCAGCGTGAGGCGCGTCGTCTGCCGGACTCCCGCGGGCTGGGACTCCCCCACCATCACCGCATCCAGGTACTGCACTCCGACCGGGGTCAGCGGACCGCCCCGCGCCGTCATCAGGATCAGCCGACTCTCCCCCGGTCGGGGATTCGAGGGCGCCGGATCCCCCGCGTACCGCGTGCCCATGACCTCGAAGGTGTGCGCGCCCTGCCCCGTAGTGACCGAGAACCGATCTCCGGGCGCGAGCCGAGAGAGCCCCCCGAACGGGCCGCCGTACGCCAGGGCGCGCCCCATCAGGACACTCACACCCCGCTGCCCCGGAAGCACGCTGTCGCGGCGATGGCCGGGACCGCTCATCAGGACGCCGGACGACGTTCCCTCCACGACCGTGTCGTACAGACCGATCTGCGGGATGTCGATGATCGCCACCGGCGCACCGTCGGGAAGAAGGACATCCAGATAGTCGCCCTCGCTGACCGGGGCCGTGCCCCCGGCCAGCTCCCCGCGGAATCGGTCGGTCAGCTGCTGCTGGGCGGCGTGGTAGCTCACGTTGCCCACGAGCACGAGCGTCGTCAGGAACGCCACGATCAGAGAAGCGACCATGACCAGGATGCCGCGGGCGATCGCCTGCGGCAGTGTCAGCGGCGGACGCGCGGCGCGCGGCGCGCGGCGCGGCGGCCGAGGTGGCCGGGGCGTCATGCGCGACGAGGCGGGGGTGGCTGCGGGGGCGCTCATGCGACGATCGTCGCCGTCGCCCGGGGTCGCACAGCGACACGAAGAAGCACCATGGCGACGGCGATCACGACGAGCCCGATGGCTCCGAGCCAGGGGAAGACGTAGATGATCCCGGCCCTGCTCACCGGCGCCGTCTGCGAGCCGGCGATGACCTCGGGAGGAACGACGGTGACCCGAGCCACGACGAACGGCCACTGCCCCGTGCCCTCGAGAGAGGTGCCGACGACGCGCGTCTCGCCGGGCTTCAGTGCGCGCACATCGACCTCGTCGCCCGAGATACGCGCACCCGTCACGGTCGCGAGACTGAAGTCGGCCGAGAGATCGATCGTCTCGGACGAGAGGTTGCGCAGTGTGATCCACGCGTCCGCGACACCTCCCCACGGGTTCATCGTCGGACGTGATCCGCCGTTGATGTCGCCCACGTAGAGCCCGCCGGCGATGAGCATGTCGCCGGCGGCGGGTTCGGGGGCCGCGGCGTTCGCGGCGACGGCCGCCGGCGCGGCAGGGGTGATCCCACCGCGGCCGGTGCCGCTGGGAGCGGCGTTCGCGGGGACGGCCGCCGGGGTCGGGCCGATGACGGGCACGCTGATGCCGATGCCGTCCGCATCCGTGTCCTGCGCCTGAGCGGGCGTGGCCAGCAAGGAGAGCACGAGCATCGCGAGCCCCGTCGCCGCCCACATCCGCGCGGCATGCATGCGGCGTGACGACACCTCAGACACCCGCACCGACATCGGAGCCTCGAGCGGCGGCCGCGCGCTGCGCCTCGGCCTGCGTGAAGGCGATCCACTCCGCCGCACGCTTTTCGTCGCGCCGACGGCGCCAGCGTGCGAACACGACGACGGCCGCGGCGAGCGCCAGAGCGACGATGAGGATCCACGGCAGCGCCCATGCGCCGGCGGCACGGTCGATCTGCGGCGCCGGCGGCGCCTGGTCGCTCGCGCCGCTGGCATCGCCCCGCGAATACAGCGAGGCGGCCGCCTCGACGAAGACGTACTGCCCGACGGGGCCGATGTCGTACGTCACCGTGCGACTGGAGCCCGGGAGCAGTTCGTCGAGATTCTCCAGCCGGCGGTCGGTGAGCTCGGTGCCGAAGAAGCTCTTGACCACCAGGACCAGTGCGGGGGCGAGCGCGACATTGCCCTGGTTGGTGACCGTGAGCGTGACAGCGGTCGAACCTTCGAACGGGTTGAGCGTGGGGTTGTACGTCGCGGTCATCCCGGTGATGTTCAGCAAGGACTGGAGTTCGCCGGGCACGCGCACGTAGAGCCTGGTGCCGACCCTGCGGTCGACCAGGATCTGGTCCGACGGCGTCTGGGCCGACACCAGCAGGCCGCCCGCGTGGTCGCCGGGCCCCGCATCGGCGGGGACGGTCATCGTGAAGCGCACCGGTCGCGACTGCCCGGGTGCCAGGTCGAACTGCATGCGGGTGGACCCGTCCTCCAGCACGACCCATGAGCCCGCGTCGGAGGGCGCTGCATCCGCGTCCAGCAGAGCGAAGTCCCCGCTCTCGGTGTTGAAGGCGTCGGTCGCGTAGACCGAGACGCGCTGCACCGTCGAGCCGGTGTTGGCGACCGAGTAGCAGTCCGAGACCTGCTGACCGGGAGCCGCCTCATACGAGAAGCGAGAACGACCGTCGACGGTGCCGTCGTCGGCGCAGGGCGCACCGGCGATCGACTCGGTGTCGTCGGCGCGAGCGGATGCGGGGGTGCCGGCGATCGTGAGGACTGCGGCGACCGCGACGACGAGCACGGCGATACCCGCGCGCAGAGGGAGAGGAAGACCCGTTCGGGTTCGGGTTGCGTGCACGGACAATTCACTCCATATCGGGCTGTCCGCCTCGCGTACCGGAGCTGAACGCGAGACGAACGAGGAAGGACCGGTGGTGCCGTGCCCGAGCGTTGCTCGGACACGGCACCCCGGGGCGGGCGCTGATCGCCCGCCTGAACTCACTTCGAGACGAGCGTGACCGTCATCGTCGAGGTGTAGGTGCCGGCGGGCGTGCCCTTCGGCGCCGTGAAGGTCAGCGCCGCAGAGAGGTCGGTCTGACCGATGCCGGAACCGGCGACGGCTTCGGCGAACAGCGACGAGTTCTGCGCCCCGGCCAGGAACGTCGCCTTGCTCACCCCCGACGACGTGCTCGATGCGCCGATGGAGGGAACGACCCCGAGCGCCGACGCGGGGACGCTGTTCGAGCCGCTTGCGAAGTCGGCGACCGTGGTGTTGACCGTCCAGCCCGGCTTGCTCACGAAACGCTCGTCCGTGACCGAGAAGGTCGGCAGGGTCCCGGTCGAGATCGAGCGGCCGTCGGCGTCGAGCGTGGGGTTGCCGAGCGTCGCCGTGGCGCCACTGGGAACGGCGAGCGAGAGCGCGCCGTCGACGGGCCCGGCGACGGCGGTCGTGATGCCGATCTCTCCGCTGCCACCCACGGGGTCGCTGCCGCCACCACCGGGGATCTGCTGCGGCACGTCGTAGGTGTAGTCACCCGTGCCCGCGACGACGTGGACGGTGTTGTACGCGCCCATTCCGACGAACGTCACGCCGTTGTTCTTGGTGAACGCGAAACCGAGGCTGTAGTCGCCGCCCGCGGCCTTGACGGCTCCGAAGGTCGTCGCGGGGAACTGCGCCATGCTCGCCGTGGGCTGGAGCACCCGGTTGTCGGGACCGGGCACCAGCAGCCCGAAGTCGATCTTCGAGGACCAGTCGGCGATAGAGGTCTCCTTGCCCTTGGGGGCGATGAAGACCCAGACGCCTTCGGCGTCGGCGGGCGCCGCTGCGAAGCGGGCCTCGACATCCGTGGGCGAAGGCGAGGCGACGAATCCGTCGTCGTAGTGAAGAACGGTGGTGCCGTTCTGCAGAACGCCGTCGAAGTCGTAGATGTAGTACGGCTCCGGGGTGCCGTTGGGGGTCCATTCGCCCACGGCCGCGGTGGCCGACGTGGCGCCGAGACCCACGACACCGATCCCGATGGCGACGGCGAGGCCGGCGGCCGCGGCGCGCGTGAGGTTGATCTTCATGAGGTTGATGTCCTTTTCGAGAGTGCGGGTCAGAGCGACGCGTACGCGTAGATGGGAGCCGTCTGGGACGGCGCGAGGAACCCGAACTTCTCCTTCACGCGACGGGGGGAACCCGAGACGCCGGAGGTGAAGTTGGTGAGGCTGGAGCTGACGGAGGGGTTCACGAGGCCCGCCAGCGTCGGGTCGTACTTCGCGTCGCCGACGGTGATGCGCGCACGCTCGACCACGAGATAGGTGTCGCGTCCGAACGTCGTGTTGGCGTAGTAGGTGGAGTTCGGGACGGTGGTGGCTCCCGAGCCGGACACCGCCGCGACTCCGGCGACCGCACTGCCGAGGGTGACTCCGGACGCGGCGGCGACCGTGTTCACGCCGGCGGCTCCTGTGACCTGGGCCGTCCAGCTCGCGACCGAGAAGGGGATGATCTCTCCCTCGTTCAGCACCGTGGCGTCGTTCTCCGCCGTGGTGTTGTTGGTGTCGATCCCGGCCTTCAGCGTGGGGTTGCCGATGGCGCTGAGGAAGAACGAGCGGGTTCCGGACCCGGACTGCGGCAGACGCGGGTTGACGGCGACGCCGTCGATCGAGGTGAGCGTGCCCTCGAAGACCTGCTTGAGCTGGGAGGCGGTGAGATTCGCCCACGCGGCGGTGCCGCCCTTGTAGATGTAGGAGACGGCGTCACGGCCGAACGGAACGTAGGCCAGCTTGCCGTCCGGGTTCTGGTTGGCACCCGGACCGGAGGACGAGCGTGCGATGTCGACCTGCCCGGTGATGGTCTTGCCGTTCCACGCACCGCCGGTGATCGAGGCGCGCAGCGCGGAGACGCCGTTGCCCGAGCCGGAGGGGCGCTGGAAGTAAGGGCCGCCGGGCTTGGTCTGGATCTGGCTGCCCGTGCCGGTCGAGGGGAACGCGTCGAACGAGCCGATCGTGTTGCCGCCCGCCGTCACACGCACGCGCGTGCCGGTGATGCTGGTGCCGTTCGCCAGCGCGTTGGCCGCATCTTGCAGGGTGTCGGAGCCGACGAGCACGTAGCTGTTCGAGACGACCTCGGCGTTCGCCGAGCTTGCCACGAGGCCACCGGCCACCACGACGCCGAGCGCCGCGGTGATCGCGGCAAGGCGCTTCAGTTTCATGGATTGCTCTTTCTGTTCGGGTTGGAAGGTGCGAGGGGAGCTCAAGGACGCCGGCCGAGTCGGCCGACGAAGGGCACGGCGCCTGCGGCGAGCGCGCCGGCGAGCGCGCTCAGCGGCAGGGCGCTCACGAGGGGACCGTTGTCCGGATCATCTGGTGTCGCGCCCGCGGACAGCGCCGCGGCGACGGCACCGGTGGCGGCGGGTGCGGCAGCGGCAGGAGCCGTCGCGGAAGCGACGGTGCCGGTGTTCGCTGCGGGCGCTCCGGCGGGAGGCGCTGCTGCCGCCGGAGCGGCGACGGGGGGCGGAGTCGCGTTCTGGCCGGCCGCCGAGATCGCCGCGGCCGCGACCAGCGCCCGCTCACGCCAGCTCGCCGGAAGAGGCGCGTAACCCGCGGGCAGCTGACCGAACGCGTCGCCGGGTGTCTGCCCGTCGCGAGCGGCGTACTGGATGAACTGCGCGTAGCTCTGACGGACCGCGCTGGAGAGGAGCGTCGGATTGGTCGCGGCGTACACCGGCAGGGTGAGCGGGTAGGCCGAAGGAGCCTCACGGACCGCAGCGGATGCCGCATCCAGCGCGTAGACCTGCGGTTGGCTGGGCGAGGCCGTCATGGCGGCGGCGGCGGCGAGCATCGCCTCCGAGGTGGGACGCACGAACTCGCCCGCCGCGTTTCGCAGCGATGCCGTGACGCTCTGATACCGCTCCGCCGAGGAACCGTCGGTCAGGGCGAGCACCTTGCGCTCACCGGTCAGATCGCGCGTCTTGCGCTGCCATTTGGCCGGCACGCTGATCGGGTCCCACTCCCCCACGTTCAGCCCGTCCCCGCGCAACGCGTTGTAGGCGCCGGCGGCGAGGTCGTTGGTGTACGGACGCCAGGTCACGGTGTTCAGCGCCTTGTCCGTGCCGCTGTACGCCTCGGCCGGGTCGACCTTCGGGAAGTTGTCGCGCGGAACGGTCATCCCCACGCCGTTGGGATGGATCTCGGGATTCGTCGACGCCCACGCGTTGACCCGCATCCCCCACGGGTCGGGCACGCCGGCGAGGAAGTCCCGGGCCTCCGCGTCGGCGACGATGTACTCCCAGACCGCCCGGGCGTACTCCGAACGTCCCAGCGGCACCATCACGTCTGCGACGGCGGGGCTCACGATCGACTGATCGGCCCACTCCGGGTTGAGCGCACGGAAGTCAGGATCGAAGAGGAGATTCTGCGGGTTCGCGCCCAGTCCCTGCTTGTCGGAGTTGGTGGGCAGCGCATCGGTGTAGGAGGAGGTGAGCAGCTTCGCGAGGAGTCGGGGGGTGAGCTTCATCTCGGTGAACGGCTGCCTCGCCATGGCCTGTTCTTCGGGGCCCGCGGAGTCGGAGGGATATCTGTCCACGGCGAAGGTCACCGCGACGGACGTGAGGGCGAGCGGTGCGTAGATCAGTCCGTCCGTCTGGCCCTCCGCAGGCCGGAGCGCGTTCGAGGTGAGCGCCAGGGGCGCATCGGCGGAGGTGTTGGCGCTCGCCGCCGCATCCGCGTCCGTCGTCGTGATCAGCGTGTAGATGTCGCCGCCGTCGGAGCCGCACAGCTGCGGCTGCCACGACGAGACGGCATCGGCGATGAGCTCCGTGCCCGCGAGCTGCTGCTCGCCCACACCGATCGCACAGTGGTTGCCGACCGGGAGGAAGTCCAGGCGCACGGCCAACCGGTGCTTCCACTCGTCCCAGAACAGCGGCGAGTCCCGGTTGTACCCCGGCCCGCGCGGCACGGCCACCAGCCAGCACGAACTGCCGGTCACGGAACCGTCGGCGGCGGTCTGCGGCGAGCCGCATCCGAGCCCCGGGGACTGCATGACGGTCTGCGTCTCGAAGGTGACCGATCCGGTTCCGTCGGCGGAGGAGCCGGCCCAGGCGACCTCGTTGGTCGTGTACTGCGTGAAGTACTTGTTCGTGTTCAGGTCGACGCCGGGAACGATCTTGCCGTCGACCACGCGCGCCACGGTGTCGTTGCGTCCGGTCTCCGGGTTCTTCATCGCGGAGACGAAGGGGATGCCGGTGTACGGCACATCGCCGGTGGTGACCGAGTACTGCTGATCGGCGGGGGCGATCGCGTCGACGGAGTCGACGTTGCGGTCACGGCGGGCGCCCTCGGCATTCGTGCCGCCGAACTGGCAGGTCGTGCGATCCGGTGCGAGCACGCCGTTCTCGAGCGTGTCGCCCCAGCACTGCATGAGCTGCAGGTAGTTCTCTCCGCCGTTCTGGCTGTTGGGCACCGTCGAGGCGACCGCGCCCCGCCACGAGACGCGCACCGCCTGCGCCCCCAGGTTCTTCGTCTGCGAGACGCGGAGCTCGAGCGCCGGGAACGGCGCGTTCTGATAGTCGGCGTCCTGCTCGTGCGCCGACACGATCACGACGGAGTCGGTCTCCGCCCGTGCGGCGGCTGCACCGATCACGGAGAGGGAGAGCACGGCGGCGAACACGACGACACCCGCCGCTGCTGCGCGCACCGCCGTGGCGCATCGCCCGAATCGGACCACGTCATACTCCTTGGATCTCGCCGCGAAGGCGGCAGTGCTAAAGCTAGGAAGTCGCGACGAATCGGCTCTGTCGCGGCTGGGAACGGCAGGATCTCGCCGCGGTCGAGTCGTGGTGCGGCCGGTGAACGGCGGGTGACGCGGGTCAGCGACGGCGTGCGCGGCGCACGAGGAGGGGCGGGATCAGGACCGCGACGACGAACAGGATCGTCGCGATCAGCATGCCCACCTGGGACGCCCCGAAGCCCGATGCGGCGAGCGTGAACGGACTCGACACGGCGGCAGCCCCGCCCGCGCCGGCGGCGCCCGAGACCAGGTTGCCGTTCGCGTCGTACACGGGCTCGGTCGACGTCGCCGCCGCTGCGGCATCGCCGGCGGTCGCAGCCGCGGCGCTCCCGGACGCGGCTGCGCCGCCCGCGGAGCCGCCCCCGCCGCCCGCCTGCGCCTCACCGGCGGCACCCTTGTTGTTGCACGAGTCGGCGTTGAACTCCCCCACCGCCGAGCCGGGGATGCGGGTGATCTGCTGGAAGGCGGCTTTGACGAGGTTCATCGGCAGCGGCGAGTACCCCAACGCCCCGGCCTGCTTCTGCCCGTCGCAGACCACGTACTTGACGAACTCGCCCAGCGTGTAGCCCTTCTCCGTCGTGAACACGCCGCCGACCGCCGTCGGCACGATCATGTAGGAGTAGCTGGACATCGGGTACGCGGACGGATCGGGGTTGCTGTAGACGTCGTTGAGGATCTGGGTCAGGTAGTCGGGTGAGGACTGGTCCTCGTTGATGCGCGCCAGTCGCAGTGCGATCTCCACGTTCTCCGCCGTGGGTCCCACGAAGTTCCCCGCCGCGTTCTGCACCTGGACGACGGGAAAGCCCATGCCCTTGGGGTACGAGTACTCGACATAGGTGATCGAGCCGACCCCGTTGTCATTGCCCACGTAGCCGGAGACGCCGAGCGACCCGCTCTGGCGCTTCGCGTCGGGCAGCTTGTCCGCCGGGAACTGCGACGTCATGCCCGTGGTCCAGATGCCGGGATACTGCGTCGACATCCATTTGGTGAACTGCGCCGTCGAGCCCGATCCGTCCGAACGGACGACCGGCACGATCTTCATGTCCGGCAGTGTGAGCGACGCGTTCAACGCCTGGATGGCGGGGTCGTTCCATCGCGAGATCTGGCCGGTGAAGATCTTCGTGACCACTTCGCCCGAGAGCTTCAGATCGGTGACCCGCTTGCCGCTGATCACCAGGTTGTACATGAGGGCCGTGCCCCCGGCGACGATCGGCAGGTACGCATAGGGACGATCCGACCGCTCGGGGGCGGACCCGTCTTCGGGCGCCGCCTGGAAGGGGATCTCGCTCACCGCGAAGTCCACCGTTCCCTTGATGAAATCCGCTCGTCCCGCGGAGGAACCCGTGCCCGAGAAGTTGACGGTCATCCCGTAGTTGTTGGCGACGTTGCGCCGCCACTGGTCGAGCGCGTTCGAGGACCACGTCGAGCCCGACCCGGAGACCACCACGTACGTCGCCGCCGAGGCGGGGACGGAGGTCGCGATCAGCGACGCCGCGACGGCGACGGCTGCGACGAGGGCCGCGAGGGGGCGACGGGAACGGGCGATCACGGGTTCTCCTGCGTGGGTGTCGTCGCACCGGGCATCGCCGGCGAGTCCGTACGGGTGCGGTGGGTGATGCGGATGAGGTCGTGCTGCGAGCGGTGCGTCGCGCGACGGCGCTGGCCGTCCGAGAGCACCCCCGCGCCGCGCCCTCCGATGAGACGGGCGACGACGAACAGGCTCAGCACCAGCAGGATCAGCACCGCCGCGGTGCCGAAACCTCGGGCGACCATCTGCGGCTCGGGCGATTGGACGAAGGTGAACACCTGCAGCGGGGAGGGAGATCATCGGCCCGGAGAACGGATTCGTGTTCATCTCCGCCGTCACGCCGGAGGTGAGCAGAACCGGGGAGGTCTCTCCGATCCCGCGTGCCGTGCCGAGGATGACGGCGGTGGCGAGCCCGGACCGGGAGGTCGGCAGCACGACCGTCCACACCGTTCGCCAGCGCGATGCCCCCAGAGCGTAGGAGGCTTCACGCAGGTGATGGGGAACGAGACGCAGCACCACGTCGGCGGAGCGGATGACGATCGGCAGCATCATGACCGTGATCGCGACCGCGGCGGCGAATCCCGAACGTTCCTTGGTGACGAGCGTGATCAGGGCGGCGTAGACGAACAGGCCCGCCACGATCGACGGCAGAGCCGTCATGGCATCGGAGACGGTGCGCACGAAACGTGCGAACGGGCCGCCGATCTCGTTGAGGAAGACGGCGGTGACGATCCCCAGCGGCACCGTGATCGCCAGGGCGATGCCGATCTGGATGAGGGTGCCCACCACCGCGTGCGCGATTCCGCCCACATCCAGGGGGTCGAGCGGTCCGGCGAAGCGCATGGTCTCGACGAAGAAGTTCGAGTGCGACAGGGCGGGGATCCCCCGCCCGACGGTGTACAGCACGACGAACACGAGCGCGGTCAGGACCACGATCCCGGCGGTGGCCATGAGAACGGTGGCCAGACGGTTCGCCACGGCGAGGCGATCCGCGCGCAGGCCGACCAACACGGCGTACACCGCCACGAAGACGATGTAGGCCACCACGATCCATCCGATGATCCCTGACAGCGGCGCGATCCACCCGAACAGCAGGGTCGCGACGCAGATGCCCGCGAGCAGCGCCCCACCCAGATCGAAACCGTCCTCCAGCGCCGCCGCGCCGGGCCTGCGCCGCTCGGGGCGGGCCCGTCCCGCGGGCGCCGTCGGGATGCGGGTGCGTCCGCCTCCGCGGGAGACCGCATCGGTGGGCGTCTCCCGAAGCCGTTCCTGCGCGTCGACGACGCTCATCCGTTGCTCTCCGCCCCCGAGCGCGAGCGCGCGACGATCGATGATGCCGTGAAGTTGATCACCAGGGTGATCAGGAACAGCGCGAGTCCCGCCGCCATGAGCGCGGAGAGTCCGAACTCGCTGGATTCTCCGTAGCGCAGTGCGATCAGCGCAGACACGGAGTTCGTCCCGGTCTTGAGAACCTGCCAGTTGATCGTGAAGATCGGCGAGATGATCATGTAGACGGCGATGGTCTCGCCCAGAGCGCGGCCGAGTCCCAGCATCGTGCCGCCGATGATGCCGCCGCGTCCGAAGGGGAGCACGACGGTGCGGATCATCCCCCACCGCGTCGACCCCAGTGCGAGAGCACCTTCGCGCTCCCCGATCGGGGCCTGCGAGAACGCCTCTCGCATGATCGACGTCTGCGTCGGCAGCACCATCAGCGCCACCACCATGCCGGCGATGAAGGCCGATGACGTGAAGGCGCTCGCTTCGGTCAGTGATGCTCCATCGGAGTCCGTGACGGCGAAGACGGGGATCCATCCGAACGTGGACGAGATCCACTGCGCGACCGGGACGGCGTTCTCCTGCAGGTACTGCACGCCCCACAGACCGAAGACGACGCTGGGGACCGCCGCCATGAGGTCGACGATCGTGACCATCGCGCGCTTCACCGGGCTCGGGAGGATCTCACTGATCAGCAGCGCCGTGCCGAACGCCAGTGGGAAGGAGAGGAGCAGCGCGATGACGGCGATCGTGACGGTGCCGAAGAGGACCGCGGCGATGCCGAAGGAATCGGGCACGCCGTCGCGCGGGTTCCACTCCTGCACCCAGAGGAAGGACGGCCCCGCCGATGCGAGAGCCTGGCCGCCGCGGGCGGACAGGAACACGCCCACGGCCAGCATGATGGCGACGGTGACGCCGCCCGCGGCGAAGCACACGGCGCGGAACACGCGATCGGAGAACACCGGCAGCGATCGCAGGGATCGACGAGGCGCGGTGGACGTCTTCGTCTCGCGTGGCGGGATGATCTCCGTCACGGCGTCGGTCATGCATTCCTCCGGGTTCTGGACATGCGCGAGCACCCCAGATGCTCAGCCACAGCGTCGCGGCGGTCGGTGAACGACGGCTGCAGCCGGAGTGTCCGAGACGTGTCGAGCTGATGCTGCGCGCGTGCCGCCGGTCACGGCGTGCCGGGTGCGGTCGGCCCGCCGGTCGCCGTCTCGGTCGGAGCGGGCGTGGCCACGGGACTCGGCGTCGGTGTGACGGGCACGGCGGACGGGATCGTCATCGTGACGATCGATCCGACGAGTGCGATCTGGTTCGGCGACGGGGAGGTGGCGGTCACGAACGACGCGGATGCCGCATCCTCCTGCCTGGTCGCAACGGCGAATCCCGCGCCCACCAGCGCCGCCGTCGCCTCCGCGGGCGACAGACCCCTCACATCCGGCACCGCATTGACGCCGCTGGCGATCCGCAGCGCGACGGCCGCGCCATTCGCGCGAGCCGTGCCCGTCTGCGGATCCGAGCCCAGGACCGTATCGGCGGGCAGGGGCCCGTTCTCGGTCGTGATCGTTCCGGTCACGAGGCCCGCCGCCTCCAGGGCCGTCCGCGCGTCCGCCAGTGTGCGACCGACGAGCGGGGGCACCTCGCGCCAGACCGGCTCCGCGCTCGGCGACGGTGACGACGCCGGCGACGCCGGTGGCGCAGCGACCGGAACGGTGGTCGCGGCGCGGGTCGGAACCGCCGAGGGCGCCGATCCCGCTGCGGCCGACAGCGCCACCACACCGACGATCGCCGCGACACCCACGCCTGCGGCGATCCACGCCGGCCAGGGCGATGCACGAGCACGAAGCTCCGGGACCGGCGGCGGCGCGCCTGGCCCCGCCACCGCATCGGCTGCACGGGAGACGGGCGGGACGGGCCGATACGGACGCGTCGCCGCGGTGCGTGCGGGTTCGACCTCGGGACGGACTCGCGTCGCAACGGGCCCGAGCGCCGCCGCGAGCGCCGTCCTCATCGCCTCGGCATCGGGGAAGCGGTCGTCGGGATCCTTGAGCATCGCGGTGGTGATCACCCGGTCCCAGGCACGCGGGATGCCGCGACGCCGGGCGGAGGGCACCGGCGGCGGCGCAGCCACGTGGGCGCGTGTGATCGCCGAGACATCGCCGAAGAACGGGTCGGTGCCCGTGAGCGCCACGAAGAGCGTGGCGCCCGCCTGATAGATGTCGCTCGCCACCTCAACGGGACGGCCGAGCAGCTGCTCGGGGGCGGCGTAGGCGACGGTGGCGACGACGCCGTCACCGATGCCGGAGCCGCTGAGGAGGGCATCCGTCCCGCGTGTGGTGCGACCCGCGACGTCCGCAAGGCCGAAATCGAGCAGACGCACGCTCGCGGCCAGCGCTTCGCGGTCTGCGATGGCCTCCGGATCGAACATCACGTTCTGGGGCGAGACGTCCCGGTGCACGACGCCGACGGCGTGCAGCGCGTCGAGCGCCTGGAGCAGGCTGTCGGCGAGCACGGCGACAGCCCCCGACGGCACGGCGGAATTCGCACGCACGTAGTCGGCCAGCGTGACGCCGGCGACGAGCTCCAGCGCGATCCACACCACGGGAGGATCCAGTTCGGCGACGCCCGAGTCGTGGATCTCGACGAGCGCGGGGTGGTTCGCGGATTGCGCGGCGCGCACCTCCTCGAAGAACGCCGCCCGCATCGGCGCATCGGCGGCGAGATGCGGATGCAGCAGCTTGAGCGCCACTTCGTGTCCACGGCGCGTGTCGAACGCACGGTAGACGGCCGCCGTGCCTCCGCTGCCCAGCAGCTCGCGCAGCCGGAAGCGCTCTGCCACAAGCCGTCCGGTCACGGCACGTACTCGCCCGCCGCGCTCGTCGCGACCGTCCCCTTCTCCGCCGTCTGCATCCCCTGCAGCAGCCGCACCGCGAGCGCTCCCGCATTTCGCGCGACGGAACGGTTCTCGTACCGTCGCGCACCGATCATGACGATCTCGTCCTCCAGCACCGCGAACCATCCCGTCGTGCGCAGTCCCGTCTCCGCAGACGCCGAGACGATCAGCTGATCGGCAGCCCGGACGATGCGGCGGATGTCCTCACGGATCACCGCCTCGGATGCCGCGAAACGCGTCCCGCGCCCCAGTTCTCGGTGGTTCTCGGTCAGCAGCCGCCAGCCGCTGACCGCCTCGCCGACGCCCTCCTCGAAACGCGCGACGCGGTAGCGGTCCCCGTGCATGGCCACGGCGTCGTCGACCGCGCGCATCCAGTCGGCGGCGGACCGGTGGGACCGCGCGGGGAATCGTGCGTACAGGAAGTGCGCGGGCATCGTCGTCTCCTACGGGCTCTCCTGGCGAGAGCGCGTGGGAAGCGTGACGTGATGAGGTCGACGTCCGGCATCCGCCGGATGAACGGCGGACGACGAGCGGGCGGTGAAGGGGTTACGCGCTCAGAGACCGAGGTCGCGCGCGAGCGTCTGCGTGCGGGAGACGAGCTCGCCGCGCTGCTCGGCCACGCGTCGCGGCGATGTTCCGCCGACGCCGTCGCGGCTGGCCAGCGACCCCGGCACGGTCAGCACCTCGCGCACGCCGGGCTCCAGCCGAGGCGAGACCGCGGCCAGCATCGCGTCGTCCGCGTCATGCAGTTCGATGCCGCGCTGCTCGCACGCCTGCACGAGCGCACCCGAGATCTCGTGCGCCTCGCGGAACGGTACGCCGCGCTTGACGAGCCATTCGGCCACATCCGTGGCGAGCGAGAATCCCTGAGGTGCGAGCTCCGCCATCCGCTCCGTGTCGAAGCGCGCGGTCGCCACCATGCCGGCGAAGGCGGGCAGCACGAGCTCGAGGGTGGCGACGGAGTCGAACACCGGCTCTTTGTCCTCCTGCAGGTCGCGGTTGTAGGCCAGCGGCAGTGCTTTGAGGGTCGCGAGCAGACCCGACAGGTTGCCGATGAGCCGTCCGGACTTGCCGCGCGCGAGCTCCGCGATGTCGGGGTTCTTCTTCTGCGGCATGATGCTCGAGCCCGTCGAGAAGCCGTCGTCGAGCCGCACGAAGCCGAACTCGCGCGTGTTCCAGACGATGATCTCCTCGGCGAAGCGGGAAAGGTCCACGCCGATCATCGCCGTGATGAAGGCGAACTCGGCCACCACGTCGCGCGAGCTCGTGCCGTCGATCGAGTTCTCCGCCGGCCGGTCGAGCCCGAGGTGTTCCGCCACCAGCTGCGGGTCGAGGCCCAGCGTCGAGCCGGCGAGCGCTCCTCCGCCGTACGGCGACACGCGCGCGCGGACGCCCCAGTCCCGGAGGCGCTCGAGATCGCGCACGAGCGGCCAGGCGTGCGCCTGGAGATGGTGAGCGAGCAGCACCGGCTGGGCGTGCTGCAGGTGCGTGCGTCCGGGCATGGCCGCATCCGCATGCGCCTCGGCCTGGGAGACGATCGCGTCGATGAGCCGGACGAGATCGCGGGCGATGACGGCTGCGTGATCGAGCAGGTACAGACGCACGAGAGTGGCGATCTGGTCGTTGCGGCTGCGACCGGCACGCAGCTTGCCGCCGAGCTCGGGGCCGACCTCGGCGATCAGCGCCTGCTCGAGGGCGCCGTGGACGTCCTCATCGCCCTCGGCCGGCACCAGCCGACCCTCGGCGACGGCCGAGGCCAGGGCGTCCAGCCCCTCGTGCATGCGTCGCGCCTCGTCGGCGTCGAGGTAGCCTGCGGCCTCCAGGGCGGCGGCATGCGCGTGCGACCCGGCGAGGTCGTACGGCGCGAGGATCCAGTCGAAGTGCGTCGACCGGCTGAGAGCTGCGAGCTCGGGCGAGGGGCCGGAAGCGAAACGGCCTCCCCACAGGGAACCGCGGTGGGTGGCGTCGTGGGGCGCGTCATTCACCCGACCAGCCTACCGAGCACGCTCGGCGGTGGTGCGCACGCTGCGGCGCGCGACCCAGGCGAACAGTCGCTCGAGTGGCCCTCGACCCATCGTCAACGCCCACACCGTGCAGCCGGCGACGACCGCGATCGTCAAGGGCCAGAACGGCTGGAGCTCGCGGAACTCCCACAGCGCTCCGGTGTCACCGAGTGCGACCAGAGCCCATATGGCCCAGACGAGCAGCTGCGCCGTATACGCCGTCAACGGCATCGCCCCGGTCGCGCGCAGCGGCAGAAGCACCCACGTGAGCGGGGTGCGAGCGATGATCAGGCATCCACCCAGAACCGCGATCGCGGTGGCCGCACCGCCGATGGCCTCGGGCAGGCCGCCCGAGTGGGGGTGTGTGCTCAGCGCGACGCTCCAGTAGTCGGACGCGACGGTCATGTGCGCGGCGAGGCCGCCCGCACCGTAGGCGAACAGCGCGGTCCCGACTCCCATCACGAGAAGGATCGCCGCGACGCGTGCATCGTGCAGATCCACGCGCCCGAGCGCGAGGCCGAGCACCAGGAATCCGATCCACAACGGAAACGGGTAGGCCCAGCCGATGACGAGCGCGACGCTCTCCCCCGCCGGGGTGTCCCAGAACGGCAGCAGCCCGAGCGCCGCCTGAACGAAAGGCATCACGACCAGCAGCCCCGCGGCGACCGCGAACAGGGTCCCGGCGTCGAGCCGCAGAAGGGGCAGAGCCATCAGGAAGAGGACGGCGTAGGCCGGCAGGATCACGTAGACCGGCACACCCGTGAGGATCAGCAGGATGCCGAGCACCCAGATGAGACCCGCCCGCACGAGCAGGCGACCGCGTGCCACGCGCAACAGCTCGCCCGAGGCGGGGGACGTTCCGCCCGTCGTCAGGGCGATCGACACCCCCGCGAGGACGGCGAACAGGATCGACGATCGTCCGTTCACGATGTCGAGCCAGGTCTCCGGGCGCGTCAGGTCGAAGGGCTCCTCGATCGTCAACAGGTGGGCGGCGAGCATCCCGATGACCGCGAGACCGCGGGCGAGATCGATCCCGCCGAGCCGGTCGGCTCCGTTCAGCCGCACCAGCGCCCGCCTCATCCCGCGGGTCCGATCAGCTCTGACGCAGCAGCCAGACCAGCAGCGCCTTCTGGGCGTGCAACCGGTTCTCGGCTTCGTCCCACACGACGCTCTGCGGTCCGTCGATCACGGCTGCGTCCACCTCGTAGCCGCGATCGGCCGGAAGGCAGTGGATGAAGATCGCGCCGGGATCGGCGAGGGCCATCGTCTCCTCGGTCACCTTGTAGGCGCCGAGGTCGCGAAGGCGGGCGAGCTTCTCCTCCTCCTTGCCCATCGACACCCACGTGTCGGTGACGACGATGTCGGCACCGGCCGCGGCTTCCAGCGGGTCGGTGAGCAGGGTGAGCGATCCCCCGGTCTCGGCGGCGCGGCGGTCGGCGTCGGCCACGACGTCCTCGCGGGGCGAGTAGGACTCAGGAGACGCGACGCGCACGTGCATCCCGGCGGTGACACCCGCCAGCGCATACGAGTGGGCCATGTTCGAGCGGCCGTCGCCGAAGAACGCGAGGGTCAACCCCTTGAGCTCGCCCTTGTGCTCGCGGATCGTCAGCAGATCGGCGAGCAGCTGGCAGGGGTGGAAGTCGTCGCTCAGCGCGTTCACGACGGGCACGCGGGTGCCGCGGGCCATCTCCTCGAGCCCCGCCTGCGCGTAGGTGCGCCAGACGATCGCCGCCACCTGGCGCTCGAGCACGCGCGCCGTGTCGGAGGGCGTCTCCTTGCCGCCGAGCTGGCTGTTGGCTGTCGAGATGATCAGCGGGGAGCCGCCGAGATCGGCGATGCCGACCGCGAACGAGACCCGCGTGCGCGTGGAGGACTTGTCGAAGATGACCGCCACGGTCTGCGGACCGGCGAGCGGCTTCGCCGCCCAGCGGTCAGCCTTCAGCTCCAGGGCCAGGTCGAGGATCTCGGCCTGCTCGGCGCTGGTCAGGTCGTCGTCGCGCAGCAGGTGACGGGTCATGCGTGGGCCTCCGTGTCGGGCGATGCGCTCTCCAGCAGCAGCGCGTCGGCCACCGTGGCCAGCGCGGCGGAGAAGAGCCGGATGAACTCGTCGATCTCGACATCGCCGATCGTGAGCGGCGGTGCCATGCGGATCGTCTGATCGTTGGGCGCGTTGACGACGAGGCCGTGCTGCTGGGCCGCGGCGACGACCGCCGAGGCGACGGGATGCGTGAGCGCCACGCCGAGGAGCAGCCCCTGCCCGCGCACGCCCTCGATGAGGTCGGACTCGATCCCCGCGATCGCCTCCCGCAGCTGCGCGCCGCGCAGGGCTGCGGCCTCCACCAGGCCCGCGCGCTCGATCTCCTCGAGCACGGCGCCGGCCACGGCGGTGCCGAGGGCGTTCCCCCCGAAGGTCGAGCCGTGCGTTCCGGGATAGAACAGGTCGCCGGCCGCGCCGAAGGTGATCAGCGCGCCGATCGGGAACCCGCCGCCGATGCCCTTGGCGACCGTGATCGCGTCGGGGGTGATACCCGCGTGCTGGAATCCGAACCACGCACCGGTGCGGCCGGCACCGGTCTGGATCTCGTCGATGATGAGCAGAGCGCCGTGACGCGCGGTGATCTCCCGCGCCGCCTCGAGGTAGCCCGCAGGCAGCGGCAGGACGCCCGCCTCGCCCTTGATGGGCTCGACGAACAGGGCGGCCACGCGCTCGTCCATCGCCGCCTCGAGCGCCTCGATCGTCGAGTCGAGGAACTCGACGCCGGGCACCATCGGCAGGAAGGGCTCCTGCATGGCGGGCTTCCCGGTGAGCGCCAGGGTTCCCATCGTCCGGCCGTGGAACGCGCCGTTGAGCGCCAGGATGCGGGGGCGCTCTGTGCCGCCATGGAGGCGGGCGAGCTTGAACGCCGCCTCGTTGGCCTCGGCGCCGGAGTTGCCGAAGTACACCCGTCCCGTCTCGCCCGCACCCGACAAGCGCTTCAGCCGCGCCGCGAGCGCAAGCTGGGGCGGGGTCGCGAAGTAGTTCGACACGTGTGCGAGACGCGCCGCCTGCGAGGCGACGGCGTCGACGAACACCGGGTGGGCGTGGCCGAGGGCGTCGACGGCGATGCCCGCGAGGAAGTCGAGGTAGCGTCGACCCTCGTCGTCCCAGAGGTAGGCGCCCTCACCGCGCACGAACAGCGCCATACGGTCGCCGACGTTGCGGACGAGGTCGCGTCCGGCGTCGTCCTGCCACGGGGTCACAGTCTGTTCGGCCATCACGCCACCACCTCTGTTCCGATGCCTTTCTGAGTGAAGAGTTCGACGAGCACGGAGTGCGGCACTCGTCCGTCGATGATCGCCGCGGTGGGCACGCCCCCCGTGACCGCGTCGAGGCACGCCTGCATCTTCGGGATCATCCCCGACTCCAGACGCGGGAGCATCTCCTCCAGCTCCGCGGAGGTCAGATGCGACACGAGGGAATCGCGGTTCGGCCAATCCGCGTAGAGGCCGGGCACGTCGGTCAGCACGACGAGCTTCACGGCGCCCAGCGCCACGGCGAGCGCCGCCGCGGCCGCATCCGCGTTCACGTTGAGGGAGTGGCCGGTGTGGTCGAGATCAGGCGCGATCGACGACACGACGGGGATGCGTCCCGCCTCGAGCTGGTCGATGATCGGCTGCGGGTCGACCGACACGACATCGCCGACCCGACCGAGGTCGTGCTCGACACCGTCGACGACGACGCCGCGGCGGCGTCCACCGAACAGCCCCGCATCCTCGCCCGAGAGGCCGGTGGCCACGGGTCCGTGCGCGTTGATCTTGGCGACCAGCTGCGGGTTGATCTGACCGGTGAGCACCATGCGCACGACCGTGATCGCCTCCGTGGAGGTGACGCGGTAGCCGCCCTTGAACTCGCTCGGGATCGCCAGCCGGTCGAGCATGTTGGAGATCTGCGGTCCACCGCCGTGCACGACGACGGGTTTCACCCCGACGTAACGGAGGTAGGCGATGTCCGCGGCGAAGGCATCCTGCAGCTCGTCGGAGACCATCGCGTTGCCGCCGTACTTCACGACGACGATCTGCTCGCGGTAGCGCTTGAGCCACGGCAGCGACTCGATGAGAGTCTCGGCCTTGGCGCTTGCGGCGGCGGGGTCGGTGTCTTGCAGATCGATACCTGTCATGAGGAGTACGCGCTGTTCTCGTGGACGTAGTCGTGCGTGAGGTCGTTGGTGCGGATGGTCGCCTCGACGTCGCCGACCTTGAGGTCCACGACGAGGTCGGTCGCGCGCGGAGTCAGATCTACCTCTTCCCGCGGGGCGTCGGGGCCGCCGGCGGAGCAGACCCGCACGCCGTTCATCCAGACGTCGACGTCGTAGGGGTCGAAGGCGGCCCGGGTGGTGCCGATCGCGGCCAGCACCCTCCCCCAGTTCGGGTCGTTGCCGAAGATCGCCGCCTTGAACAGGTTGTTGCGGGCGATGGAGCGCCCCACCTCGACGGCGTCCTCCTCGGATGCGGCGTGCACGACTCTGATGGTGATGTCGTGGCTCGCGCCCTCGGCGTCGCCCTGCAGCTGCCGCGCCAGGTCGTCGCACAGCGCGACCAGCCCCGCACGGAACGCCGCGGCATCCGGCTCGATGCCGCTCGCGCCGCTGACCAGCAGGCTCACCTGGTCGTTCGTCGACATGCAGCCGTCGGAGTCGAGGCGGTCGAAGCTCACGTGGGTCGCGGCGCGAAGGTGCGCGTCGGCCTCGGATGCGGTCAGCACCGCATCCGAGGTGATGACGACGAGCATCGTGGCAAGACCCGGTGCGAGCATGCCCGCACCCTTCGCGATGCCCCCGATCGTCCAGCCGTCGCCGGCGTACACGCTCGTCTTCGCGACGGAGTCGGTGGTCATGATCGCGTGCGCGGCATCCAGACCGCCGTCGGCGGACAGTGCGGCGACACCCGCCTCGACCCCCTGGAGGACCTTCGCGCGGAACGCCTCGTCGCCGGTTCCGATCAGACCGGTCGAGCACACCAGGATGTCGCCGGGCGCGACGCCGAGCAGTTCGGCCGCCCTCTCTGCCGTCTGGTGGGTCGTCTGGAACCCGAAGGAGCCCGTGAAGCAGTTCGCGCCGCCGGAGTTGAGCACGATGGCCTCGACGATGCCGTCGGTGATCACCTGCTCCGACCACAGGATGGGGTTGGCCTTGGCCCGGTTGGAGGTGAAGACCGCGGCGCCGACCTTGAGCGGTCCGCGGTTGACGACGACGGCAACATCGGATTTGCCGGTCGACTTCAGGCCGACGGCGACACCGGCGGCCTCGAATCCTGCGGGTGCGGTGACGGTCACGGCGCGACTCCGTTCACGGTGAGCGCGCGGTGTTCGGGAAGACCGAGCGCGATGTTCATGGACTGCACGGCGGCACCCGCCGTGCCCTTGACGAGATTGTCGACGGCGGCGACGACGACGACGCGGTTCGCCGCGCGGTCGATGGAGAGCCCGAGCAGCGCGGTGTTCGCACCCAACACATCCGCCGTGCGGGGGAACGCCCCCTCCGGCAGCAGCTGCACGAACGTCTCGTCCCCGTAGGCCGTCTCCCACGCCGCCCTGATCTCGGCGTCGGTGACGCCGGGCGCGATCGGCGCGGTCGAGGTGGCGAGGATGCCGCGCGACATCGGCACGATGACGGGCGTGAAGGAGATGCGCACGTCGCCGGGGGCGCCGGCTGCGACGAGCGCCTGCTGGATCTCGGGGATGTGGCGATGGGTGCCGCCGACGGCGTAGGGGTTCGCCGTCCCGAGGATCTCGCTCGCGAGCAGATTCGGCTTGAGGCTCTTCCCGGCACCGGAGGGCCCCACGGCGAGGACGCTGACGATGTCGCCGGGATCGATGACACCGGCCGCGACACCCGGGGCGAGACTCAACGAGACGGTCGACGCGTTGCAGCCGGGAGCGGCGATGCGCGAGGCTCCGACGAGCCGCTCGCGCTGCTTGGCGCCGTCGACGATCAGCTCCGGCACGCCGTAGGTCCACGGTTCGTGGAAGTCGCCGCCGTAGAAGGCCGCCCACGCATCGGCCGAGGTGAGCCGGTGATCGGCCCCGGCGTCGATGACGAGCGGGACGTCGGCGAGGACGTCGGTGTACTGACCGGACTGTCCGTGCGGCAACGCGAGCACGACGACGTCGTGACCGGCGAGCACCTCCGGTGTGGTCGGCTGGAGCTCGAGGTGCGCGAGCGAACGCAGGTGCGGCTGCTGCGAGATCAGCGGGGTTCCGGCATTCGAATGCGCGGTGACCGTGCGGATCTCGACGTCGGGGTGCGCGGAGAGGATGCGGAGGATCTCGCCTCCCGCATAGCCGGACGCGCCGGATACGGCGACCGAATAGGGCATGGGTTCCACCTTAGAGTCTGGGAGCTGTGCGCTCGCGCGCACCGGCGGCATCGGCGACGCCCGCGCACCCGGACCGGTGCGTCACGCATCGCCTAGATTCGGCGGTCTCCCAGACGTCGGCGCACGACCAC
Source organism: Microbacterium sp. SORGH_AS_0862 (assembly GCF_030818795.1). NCBI lineage: Bacteria > Bacillati > Actinomycetota > Actinomycetes > Micrococcales > Microbacteriaceae > Microbacterium > Microbacterium sp. SORGH_AS_0862. Next base: position 348,380 of record NZ_JAUTAY010000001.1, read on the forward strand.
GCGCTGCGCGCTGTGGAACCGGGCCGAGGACATGCGCCGACGATAGCGGCGCGCACGCCGCATCCGCAACTCGGCGCGCGTCGGACACTCCCGCCAGACTGGAGCGATGCTGCAGACCATCGCCGTCTCCGGGTACCGGTCGCTCCGCGACGTCGTCGTGCCGCTGGACGGGCTCACCGTCGTCACCGGCGCGAACGGGACCGGCAAGTCGAACCTGTACCGCGCCCTGCGCCTGCTCGCGGGAGCCGCCACCGGCGGCATGGTCGAGGCGGTCGCGCGTGAGGGAGGCCTGTCGTCGTTGCTGTGGGCCGGCCCCGAGGACGGCGGCGGCGAGGGCACCCTGCGGCGTGACCCCGTGGCCGTGCGGCTGGGCTTCGCCTCCGACGAGCTCGGCTATCTGGTGGATCTCGGTCTGCCGCAGATCGGCAGCGCGAGCCTGTTCTCCCGCGACCCGGAGATCAAGCGGGAGCAGGTCTTCGCCGGCACGGTCGCCAAGCCCTCGACGCTGCTCATCGATCGGCGGGGCCCGGCGACGCGCGTGCGCGAGGGGTCCTGGACCACGCTTCGGCAGTCGCTCGCACCGTTCGAGAGCATCCTCCTCGACCTCGCCGACGGCGACACCGGTCCCGAGCTGCTGACGCTGCGACGGACACTGGCGAGCTGGCGCTTCTACGACCATTTCCGCGTGGATGCGGATGCTCCCGCACGTTCCCCGCAGGTGGGCACGCGCACGCGCGCCCTTGCGCACGGCGGGCAGAACATCGCGGCGCTCTGGGCGAGCGTGCGCGAAGCGGGCGCGGGCGACGTCCTCGACGCGGAGATCGATCGCGCATTCCCGGGCATGCGCGTGCAGATCGACGCGGAGGACGGGCGACTGCGGCTGCGACTTCGCCAGCCCGGACTGCTGCGCGCGCTCGACGTCGCCGAACTCAGCGACGGGATCCTGCGCTATCTGCTGCTGTGCGCCGCGCTCCTGCCCGCGGCCCCGGGGCCGCTCATCGTGCTCAACGAGCCGGAGGCGAGTCTGCACGAGAGTCTGCTCGCCCCGCTGGCGCAACTCATCGTGTCCGCGTCGCGGGGCACCCAGGTGATCGTGGTGACCCATGCGGCCGAGCTCGCACGCCGGCTGGCGGATGCGGGCGCCCTGGCCCACCGTCTGGCGCGCAGTTCCGACGGCACGATCGTCGAAGGGCAGGGCTTCCTCGACGTCCCCCCATGGAACTGGGGAAGCCGCTGAGCGGAGCGCGTGGGCTCAGGCGCTCCGCTCAGTCGCGCAGGACGGCTCCGAACCGCTCGCCCGCTACCGCGACTCCCGCGAGCTTCGCGTCGGTCGCCTCCGCCGAGGTCAGCGTGCGGTCCTCGGCACGGAAGCGCAGCGCGAACGTCAGGCTCTTCGATCCCTGGTCCACGCCCTGACCCCGGTAGTCGTCCACGAGCCGCGCGGACTCGAGCAGGTCTCCGGCTCCGTCGACGAGCGCGGCGCGGACGTCCGCGGCCGCGACGTCGGCGGGAACCACGAGCGAGACGTCCTGAGTCGCCGCGGGATAGCCCGACAGCGAAGCGGCGACGACACGCGAACCCGCGATCTCGATGAGGAGGTCGAGGTCCAGCTCGGCCACCGTGATACGCCCCGGGAGGTCGGCGGCCTCGGAGACGGCGGGAAGCAGCTCTCCCACGTAACCCACATCGGTGCCGTCGACCGACACGATGCCGCTGCGGCCCGGGTGCAGTGCCGCGCGCCGGCCCTGCGCGATCGTCACCTCGACACCCGCTGCGGCCGCGATCACGCGCACCGCGTCCAGCACCTCGCTGAGTCCCGCGGCCTCGGCGGGGCGCCCCGGCTGCTTGGGCGCGACAGCGCCCGCCACGAGCACGGCCACGTGGCGTCGCTGCGGCGGGATGGAGCCGTCCAGCTGAGCGAGCGTCGCCGCATCCGGGCGCACCGCGAGCGGCGGGACGAAGGACGTGCCGTACGTGACGCCGGGCTCGGGGAGGAACACCGACCCTGTCTCGAAGAGGCTCAGATCCACGAGTCCGCGCGCGACGTTGCGGTGGGCGACCTGGAGCAGGCCGGGCACGAGCGAGCGGCGGAGATACGCCGCCTGCGAGTCGAGCGCATTGGCGAGTTTGATGCTCGGCAGCGAGGACCCGTCGGCACTGCCGTGGAGATCGTTCTGCTCGCGCGCGACGAACGGGAACGACGGCGTCTCGACGTATCCCGCGGCGGCGAGCGCATTCGAGACGCGACGCCGACCCTGCTGCGCCGGCGTCCGGCCGCGTCCCGAGGGGGCGACCGGCAGCACCGAGGGGATGCGGTCGTATCCCTCGATGCGGGCGACCTCCTCCGCGAGCGTCCACGCGTCGGTCAGGTCGGGACGCCACGTCGGCGCGTCGACGAACCACACCGAGCCGGTGTCGTGCACCGTCGCACCGATGAGCTCGAGGGCGGCGACGATCTGCTCACGCGTGTAGTCGACGCCGATGAGGCCCGGCACGAAGTCGTACTCGAGCGCGATCGCCTCGCGCTCGAGCTCCGCCCCGAGCGCCGCGCCGGTCGCGTCGGCGGTGCCGCCGGCGTACTGCACCATCAGCTCGACGACGCGCTGGGCGGCCGCGTACGGGACCGCCGGGTCGACCCCGCGCTCGAAGCGGCGTGACGCCTCCGACGGCAGCTTGTGGCGACGCGCGGTGCGGGCGATCGAGATCTGATCGAAGATCGCCGCCTCGATGAGCACGTTCGTCGTTGCGTCGCTCATCTCGGTGGCAGCGCCGCCCATGACGCCGGCGAGGCCGATGGGCCCCGAGTCGTCCGTGATCAGCAGGTCCTCGGCGTCGAGCGTGCGGACGGTCCCGTCGAGGGTCTCGAGCTTCTCCCCCGCTCGAGCCCGGCGCACGGTGATCCCGCCGGTCAGCTTGTCGAGGTCGTAGCCGTGGATCGGGTTGCCGAGCTCGAGCATGACGTAGTTGGTGATGTCGACCAGGATGCCGAGCGAGCGGATGCCGGCGAGCGTCAGACGCGTGATCATCCACGGCGGTGTGGGTCGGGAAGCGTCGACGCCGCGCACGACGCGGGCGACGAACTCCGTGACACCCGCGCGGCCGCGGATCGGGTTCTCATCGGACACGGCGAGCGGGAACCCCGTCCCGGGCTCGTCGAGCGGGCGCTCGGCGGGGTCGTGGAAGGCGGCGCCGGTCGCGTGCGAGTACTCACGGGCCGCACCGCGGATCGAGAGCGCGTACCCGCGATCCGGGGTCACGTTGATGTCGACGGCGACGTCGTCGAGCCCCAGCAGGGAGATCGCGTCGGTGCCGACGGGTGCGTCGATCCCGAGCTCGACGAGGCGGAGGATGCCGGAGTGCTCGCTGCCGAGCCCCAGCTCCTTCGCCGAGGCGATCATGCCGTCGGACACGTGGCCGTAGGTCTTGCGCGCAGCGATCGGGAAGGGCCCGGGAAGCACCGAACCGGGCAGGGTCACGACGACCTTGTCACCGGGGAAGAAGTTGCGGGCACCGCAGACGATGCCGTGGACGTCGGCCCCGCCGTCGGCCGCCGTCTCACCCTCGGGCGCCACGCGCACCTGGCACCACCGGATCGTCTTGCCGTTGGACTGCGGCTCCTCCTCGAACGAGAGCACCTCGCCCACGACGATCGGTCCCTGCAGCTCGAAGCGGTGGATGTCCTCCTCCTCGAATCCGACCCGCACGAAGGCGGCCAGGACGTCCTCGGGAGAGGCCTGGGCAGGAACCTCGACGAACTCACGCAACCACGACAGCGGAACGCGCATCACACCACCATCCCGAACTGCTCGCTGAATCGCACATCGCCCTCGGCCATGTCCCTCATGTCCTGGACATCGCTGCGGAACATCAGGGTGCGCTCGATACCCATGCCGAAGGCGAAGCCGGAGTACTCCTGCGGATCGATGCCCGCGGCGCGCAGCACGTTGGGGTTGACCATGCCGCAGCCGCCCCACTCGATCCATCGGGCCCCGCCCTTGAAGGTGGGGTGCCAGAGGTCGAGCTCGGCGCTGGGCTCGGTGAAGGGGAAGTAGTTGGCGCGGAAGCGCGTCTTGGCCTCCGGTCCGAACAGCTGGCGCGCGACGTGGTCGAGCGTGCCCTTCAGGTGCGCCATCGTGATCCCCTTGTCGATGACGAGTCCTTCGAACTGGCTGAAGACCGGAAGGTGCGTCGCATCGAACTCGTCGGTGCGGTACACCCGCCCGGGGCACGCGACGTAGATCGGGAGCTCGCGCTCGAGCATCGATCGCACCTGCACGGGACTCGTGTGGGTGCGCATGACGAGGTGGCGATCGACGGGGTCGACGAAGAACGTGTCCTGCATCTGGCGCGCGGGGTGATCGACGTCGAAGTTGAGAGCGTCGAAGTTGAACCACTCGTGCTCGAGCTCCGGTCCCTCCGCGATCTCCCACCCCATTCCGACGAAGATGTCGCCGATCTGCTCCTGCAGGAGGGTCAGCGGATGCCGCGCGCCGACGCGCGTGCGGACCGGGATCGCCGTGATGTCGACGCGCTCGGCCTCGAGACGCGCCGCGGTCTCGGCGGTCTCGATCTCCGCGTCGCGCGCGGCGAGCGCCTGGTTCACTTGGCCCCGCGCCTGACCGACGAGCTTTCCGAACTCGGCCTTGCGCTCGTTCGGGACGTCACGGAGGCGGGCGTTCAGGCGCGCGAGCGGCGAGCCCTCTCCGGCGTGCGCACTGCGCGCGAGCTTGAGGGCTGCGGAGTCGGCGGCTGCGGAGATGGCGGCCAGGGCCTCGTCTACCGCGGCGCTCACCGCATCGGGGGTGATCTCGTTCTGGGGTGCGTCGGACACGGTGATCGAGTCTACCGGGGCGCTGAGGGCTTCGAAGCGGCCGGGAGATCCGCCGCCGCGGTGATGAGCGCGAGCGCTGCGGCGAAGGGATCCGGGCTCCGGCTCGTCACGTCGTCCGGCGTGAGCGCGGCCGCGCGGGCGGCGACTCCGAGGGCGTCTGCTGCGGTGCGCTGCTGCTCATGGAAGGTGTAGCCGACGACGAAGTGGGTGACGGCGTCGGCCACGACCTGCGGCGCGTGCCCGGCATCCTGATAGCCCTCGGCGAGCACGAGGTGAAGGGGCGATGGCACCAGTCCGAGCGCAAGAGAGCTGGACACGACCTCGGCGCCGTCCCGGTGCGCGAGGAGTCGCTCGTGCAGGCGCTCCCCCAGCATCCGGGCGGCCTCGCCCAGCGGGAGTGCCGCGCCGAGCGCGCCACCGGCGGCCACGGGGGCGAGGATGCGGGCGCTGACGGCGGCGAGCAGTTCCTGCTTGTTCTCCACGTGCCAGTAGAGCGCACTGGGCTGGACGCCGAGCTCGTCCGCGAGCCGGCGCATCGACAGATCCGGCAGCCCCACGCGGTCCAGCAGCGCGAGGGCCGCATCCACGACGTCCGTCTTCGAGCGCCGGGGCGCGCGGGGGGAGTTTGAGCCGTCGGCCGCCATGCGGGTACTGTACCTGAACAGTGTTCACATGAACGCCGTTCAGGAGGATCCATGACCGTGCTCGCCCCCTCGTTGCACCGCCGACTCGACGCCACCGACATCGCCAGAGCCGGCGTCTTCGCCGCCGTCATCGCCGTGCTCGGCCTCCCCGGCGCGTTCACCATCTTCGGTGCGGTGCCCATCACGGCCCAGACGCTCGGCGTCATGCTCGCGGGCGCCATCCTCGGCCCTGCCGTCGGGGCGCTTTCGGTCACCGCGGTGCTGGCACTGGTCGCCGCGGGCCTCCCGCTCCTCGCGGGCGGACGCGGTGGGATCGGGGTCTTCTTCGGGCCCACGGGCGGCTATCTGCTCGGCTGGCTCCTCGGGGTCGTGGTCATCGGTCTCATCGTGCACGCCGCCGGCCGCCGGCCCGTCTGGTGGCGTACCTTCCTGGGCACCCTGGCGGGCGGTGTGCTGGTGGTCTACGCCGTCGGTATCCCGGTGCAGGCTCTCGTGCTGCGGATCGGGCTCGGCGAGGCAGCCCTGTCGAGCCTTGTGTTCCTCCCGGGCGATCTCCTCAAGGTCGTCGCGACGACGCTGATCGTCGACACCCTCGTGCGCGGGTATCCGCGAGCCTTCCGGCGTCAATGGCGCACTCGCCCGACCACCGCCGCGTGAGCGCCTTCGTCGTCCCGATCGAGGCGCGTGAGGCGCCGGCGCGTCTCGCCGTCCTGAGGCGATCGGGGCGCGTTCCCCTTGTGCTCGATGAGCGCTGGCCCGCACAGGTACGCGCCGACATCCTCTCGCTCCTCGCGCAGACGCCCGCGCCCGACGGGGCGGAGTGGGCGGCTCTCACCTCCGGCAGCTCGGCCGCTCCCCGCGTCGTGGTGCGTACGCATGCGTCCTGGGCCCGGTCGTTCCCCGCCGTCGAGCGGCTGCTCGGCACGCTCCCCGACGACGTCGTGCTGCTGCCGGCACCACCGAGCTCATCGCTGACGCTCTTCTCCTTGGCCCACGCGCTGGAGCGCGGTCCTGCACCCGAACTTGCCGCCACAAGCTCCCGGGCCACTCTCTTCCACGGCACTCCCACTCATTTCGCCGCGGTCCTCGCCTCCGGAGGCGCCCCGCGGCTGCGCGCCGCGCTCGTCGGAGGGATGACCCTCCCCGCCGACATCCGCGTCGAAGCCCTCGCCCGCGGCATCCGCGTCGTGGAGTACTACGGCGCAGCAGAGCTGTCGTTCGTGGCGTTCGACGATGACGGGACAGGTCTGCGCGCGTTCCCGGGCGTCCAGATCGCGGTGCGTGGAGACGTCATCTGGGCCCGCTCCCCGTACATCTCTCTCGGCTATCTGGGCGCGCCCGGTCCGCTCCGACGCGACGGCGCGTGGGTCAGCGTCGGCGACCGCGGCGAGCTCCGGGACGACCGGCTGCGGGTGACGGGCCGTGCGGACGAGGCGATCCAGACGGCGGGTGCCACCGTCGTCCCGTCGGAGATCGAACGGACCCTGCGCACCCTGGAGGGCGTCGCGGACGCCGCCGTGGTGGGCCTGCCCGCGCCCGGTGTCGGCAGGCTCGTGGCAGCCCTCATCGAGCCCGTACGACCCGGCTGTCTGGATGCGGCGACGCTCCGCGCCGCGGCGGCGGACCTGTTCGCGCCGGCCCACCGGCCGCGTCTGTGGTTCGCCGGCACGATTGCCCGCACCTCGTCCGGCAAGATCGCTCGTGCCGAGGTGGAGCGACGACTGGCGTCGGGAGAGGTGCCTCGTGTCTGACGTGCTGATCGTGTCGGCGCGCCGCTCCGCGCTCACGACGCGCGGCCGTGCGCTGGCGGGGGTGAGCGCCGACCGTCTCGCCGCGCCGGTGCTGCGCGCCGCCGCCGACGACGCCGCGCGCGCCACCGGCGCACCGTTCGAGGTCGCGGATGTCGTCCTCGGCAATTGTCGCGGCCCGGGCGGCAACACCGCCCGCCTCGCCGCACTGGCCGCCGGCTTCGGCGCGCACACTCCCGGTGCGACGGTGGACCGGCAGTGCGGCAGCGGGCTGGCCGCGATCATCGACGCCGCACGGGCGATCGCCGCCGGCGATGAACGCCCCCGACTGGCGGGCGGGGTCGAGAGCGCCTCGACGGCACCGGAACGACGCATCCGGGGCGTCTCCTTCGAGCGGGCACCCTTCGTCCCCGCCGGCTGGCCGGACCCCGACATGATCGACGCCGCCGACGCGCTCGCCCGTCTCGACGGCATCGACCGTGACCGCCAGGACGCCGCAGCCGCCCGTAGCCATCGGCGCGCCGCCGCGGCCCGCGAGTCGGGGCGTTTCGCGGCGGAGATCGTCCCGATCGACGGGGTGAGCGCCGATGACGCCGTCGGCGGGGCTCTGGCCCTGCTCCCCCGGCTCACGCCCCTGCGCGAGAACGGCACCGTGACGGCGGGCACGGCCACGCGCATCGGCGACGGGGCAGCCGCTGTCTCCCTCGTCAGCGCAGCGCGGCACGCACAGACACCGGGACTCGTCGTCCGTGCGCACGCCGTCGTCGGCGTCGACCCCGCGTACCCCGGGCTCGGTGCGGCACCGGCCATCGAGGCGGCGCTGGCCGCGTCCGGCACAGAGGTCGCGGCCGTCGCCGCCTTCGAGATCGTCGAGGCGTTCGCGGCACAGTCACTCGCGGTGCTGGGTCGTCTCGGCCTCGCCGACGACGACGCGCGGGTGTGCGCCGACGGCGGTGCTCTTGCGCTCGGACATCCGTGGGGCGCGAGCGGCGCCGTCGCGCTCGTGCGGCTGTTCTCGCGCCTGGTGCGCGCCGGGCGCCCGTCCGGGAGCATCGGTGTCGCCGCGGCCTCCGTGAGCGGCGGCCTGGGTATCGCGATGGTCGTCGAGGTGGTGAGGTGAGCGCGATCCGACTCGAGCGGCTCGGAGTAGGACTCGGCGACACCGAGGTGCTCCGCGACCTCGATCTCGATCTCGATGCCCGCACGGTCGCCGTCGTGGGCGACAACGGCTCCGGCAAGTCGACGCTCGCGCGCGTGGTCGGCGGGCTGGTCGCACCGTCCGCCGGAACAGCCCGGGTGCTGCGGCTCGACCCGGTCCGCGACGCTTCCGAGCTCCGCCGCCGCGTGGCGATCGTCTTCAGCAACCCCGACGCCCAGATCGTCATGCCGACCGTCGCGGAGGACGTCGCCTTCTCGCTGCGCGGGGACAGGATGAGTCGTGTCGAGCGGGCGGAACGGGTGGCGGACGCGCTGACCCGTTTCGGGCTCGCCGAGCTCGGCGACCGTTCGGCGCACGATCTGTCGGGAGGGCAGAAGCAGCTGCTGGCGTTGTGCGGCGCGTTCGTGCGCGGACCGGAACTCGTCGTCGCCGACGAACCCACGGCCTATCTCGACGGCCGCAACGCCCGGATCGTGGCCGACCACCTCCTGGCGGACACCGGGCATCGTCTGCTGCTGGTGACCCACGACCTCGCCCTTGCCGAACGCTGCGAGGCGGCCGTCCACGTGGCGGAGGGCCGCGTGGTCGCCGTCGGAGAGGCGCGGGACGTCGTGCGCTCGTACGCGGCGAGCCTCGGATGCTGAGCCTGTACCGACCGGGTGATGGGCCCTGGCACCGGATGCCGGCCGGACGCAAGACGCTCCTGCTGCTCGCTCTCGTGCTCGGGGTATCGCTTCTGCCCGCCACCTGGCTGTCGTGCGCCGTCGCCGCGGGTCTCACCCTGCTCTGCTACGCCGCACCGGGGACGGGCTGGACGCGGCTGGCTCACCAGATCTGGGTCCTTCGGCTGCTCGTCGCGATGAGCTTCGTCGGGCAGGTGATCTTCCTCGGTCTCGAGGCGGCGACCATCGGCACGGTGCGCATCACGGCCGCCGTCGTGCTGGCAGCACTTCTCGCCCTGACGACGTCGGTCACGGCCCTGTGGGAGGTCTTCGAGCGTGCACTCTCGCCGCTGCGCCTCCTCGGACGGGATCCGAGCCGGGCGGCGCTCCTGCTGGTCGTCGCGTTCGGCGCGGTCCCCACTCTCGTCAGGTTGGCGCATCAGGTGCGCGAGGCGCAGCGTGCCCGCGGCGCGGGGCGCGGCATTCGCTCCTTCGTCGTGCCCTTCCTCATCCTCGCCCTCAAGCACGCCGACGAACTCGGAGATGCCCTGACCGCACGCGGCGTCCGCTGAGCTCAGAGGGCGCTGGAGTCGAACTTCCCGGCACCGCGCTGGGCCGCGATGACCTCCGTGTCGGTCGTCGCGCGACCCGACGGGGTGGCCTGCGCGCCCCGGCCCGCGCGCTGCGAGGAGCGCATCCGGACCTCGACCCACTTGGCGATGCCCGCGAGCACGAGACACAGAGCGATGTAGATCGCGGCCGCCACCATCCCGGCCTGCAGGATCGGCCGGTCGTACTGCGCCTGGGTGCCGATCAGCCGGGCGTAGTACAGCAGTTCGTTGTAGGTGATGATGTAGCCGAGCGCGGTGTCCTTGAGCGTCACGACCAGCTGGGCGACGATCACCGGCAGCATCGCCCGCACTGCCTGCGGAAGCAGGATCAGGCGCATCACGCCGGCCTTGCGCAACCCCAGTGCGTACCCGGCCTCGCTCTGACCGCGCGGCAGCGACTCGACCCCGGCGCGGATGACCTCGGCGAGCACCGAACCGTTGTAGACGGCGAGCGCGATGACGACGGCCCAGTACGCCTCCAGCCTCACACCCACGACGGGCAGGCCGTAGTAGAGCAGCATCATGAGGATCAGCACGGGCACCGCGCGGAACAGCTCGATGATGCACGTGACGGGCCAGCGCACCCACGCGTGATCGGACATGCGACCGAGCGCCAGGACGAACCCGAGGAGAACGGATGCGACGGCGGCGGCGGCGAAGGCGGCCAGCGTGCGTCCCGTGGCCGCGAGGATCTGCTCCCAGACGGTCGTGAAGGTGAAGATGTACCACTTCTCGGCGGAGAACTGACCGGTCTCGATGAATCGGTAGACGACGAATCCACCGAGACCGAGGATGACGAGCACGGTGATGACGCCGATGATCCGGTTGCGGATGATCGCGCGACGGCCCGGCAGGTCGTACAGAACGGAGCTCATCGCGCCACCCTCCATCGGTTCTCGAGTCGTCGCTGGATCAGCGAGAGCGCCAGGACCATCACGATGAAGATCACTGCGACCCACAGCAGCACCACCAGCGCGTTCTCGCCGCGCTCGCTGAGGTTCGCGCGGATGACGCCGAGCTCGGCGACGGAGAAGCCCGCCGCGATGGTCGTGTTCTTGAGCAGCGCGATGAGCACGCTCATCATGGGCGGCACCACCGAGCGGAACGCCTGCGGCATGATCACGAGCGTCATGACCTGGCCGAACGTCAGCCCGAGCGCGCGGGCGGCCTCCGCCTGACCGACCGGCACCGTGTTGATCCCCGAGCGCAGGACCTCGGCGACGTACGTGGCGGTGTAGATCCCGAGCGCGCACATCGCGAGCACCGTGTAACCGGGGTTCGGCAGATCCAGCGCGGGGTATCCGAAGGCGAAGAAGAAGAAGATGACCGTCAGGGGGGTGTTGCGCACGATGTTCACGTACACCGTGCCGACTGCCCGGGCGATCGGCACCGGCGAGACGCGCATGGCGCCCACGAGCGTGCCCAGCACGAGCGCGATCAGAGCGCCCGCGAAGAAGAGCAGCAGCGTGTTGCGCAGCGCGATGCCCCAGATGTCGAGGTTGTCGACGATCACGTTCATCTCAGAGGTCCTTACCGTGATCCGGTGAGGGCGATCCCCCCGGGGAGACCGCCCTCACCTCAGGTTCTGTCAGCTGGCCGCGTCGACGGCCGGCTGCTCGACGGTGATCCCGGACGCGCCGAGGTTCTTGTCGAAGATGGCCTGCCAGATGTCTCCGCCGTCGGTGAACATCTCGTTGATGTGCTCGAGGAGGACGGTGTCACCCTTCTCCAGGCCGACGCCGTAGCGCTCCTCGCTGAAGGGCTCGCCCACGACCTTGAGCTCGTCGGGGTACAGGGCCGCGTAGCCGATCAGGATCGCCTGGTCGGTGGTGACCGCATCCACCTGGCCGTTGAGCAGCGCCTCGACGCAGGCGGAGTAGACGTCGAACTCCGTCGTGGGCACACCCGGGAAGTTCGCCTTGATGTTCTGGATCGGCGTGGACCCGGTGGCCGAGCACACGTTGGTGTCGGGGCCGAGATCCGCTTCGCTGGAGATGTCGCTGTCGCTGGCGACGAGCAGGCCCTGACCCGTGATGAAGTACGGTCCGGCGAAGTCGATCTGCTCCTTGCGCTTGTCGGTGATCGAGTACGTGCCGACGTAGTAGTCGATGTCCCCGTTCACGATCGCCTGCTCGCGGTTCGCTGAGGCGATCGGCTGGAAGGTGATGTCTTCCTCGCCGTAGCCGAGGGATGCGGCGATCCAGCGGGCGATGTCGATGTCGAATCCGGTGCGCTCGTTGGTGGTCACATCGAGGAAGCCGAGGCCCGGCTGATCCTCCTTCACTCCGACGATGACGCCGCCGCGCTCGGTGATGCGGTCGAAGGTCGGGCTGCCCTCGAGCGAGACGTCGGTGGCGGTCTCGAACCAGACCGAGCTCTCGTCGGTGCCCTCCGAGCCGCCGGCGCCGCCGGGAGTCGGCGATCCGCTGTTGCACGCGGTGAGGCCCAGGGCGGCGACGGCCGCGAGTCCCAGAAGGGCGGTCAGTCGTGTGGTGCGCATTTCTCTCTCCTTGCTGTGGGGGGATTGGTGCGGGAAGAACGTGCGGAGGTCAATGGGTGATGAGCTTGGAGAGGAAGTCCTTCGCTCTCTCGCTCTTCGGGGAGGTGAAGAAGGCATCGGGTGCGGCCTCTTCGACGATGCGTCCGTCGGCCATGAAGACGACCCGGTCGGCGGCTTTGCGCGCGAAGCCCATCTCGTGCGTCACGACGATCATGGTCATGCCGGACTCGGCGAGCGAGGTCATGACGTCGAGGACCTCGTTGATCATCTCCGGGTCCAGCGCACTGGTGGGCTCGTCGAAGAGCATCACCTTCGGCGTCATCGCCAGGGCACGCGCGATCGCGACACGCTGCTGCTGGCCGCCGGAGAGCTGGGCGGGGAGCTTGTTCGCCTGATGCGCCACGCCGACGCGCTCGAGCAGCGTCTTCGCCTCGCGCTCGGCGTCCGCCTTCTTCATTCCCTTCACCTTGATCGGGCCGAGGGTGACGTTCTCGAGGATCGTGAGATGCGAGAAGAGGTTGAACGACTGGAAGACCATGCCGACATCCGCCCGGAGGGCCGCGAGCTGCTTCCCCTCGCTCGGGAGCTTCTCCCCGTCGATCGTGATCGTCCCGCTGGTGATCGTTTCGAGTCGATTGATCGTCCGGCAAAGCGTCGACTTGCCGGAGCCGGACGGCCCGATCACCACGACGACCTCGCCGCGGTTGACGGTGAGGTCGATGTCGGTCAGCGCTTGGAAATCGCCGTAGTGCTTCTGAACGTCGGTGAGCACGACGAGCGGGTCGCCGCGACGCACGGTGATGTTCGAAGTCGGGGGCGCGGCATCCGAGGGCGTCATCAGGACAGACTATGAATCGCCCCAGCGCACGTCGGGGACTCTTGACGGATCTCTCACCGACTTCTAACGTTCGCCCGGCCGGGGCGAGGCGTCAGCTGCGCTGCGCGAAGGCCGACTCGTACAGGCAGACGCTCGCTGCCGTCGCGAGGTTGAGGGACTCTGCACTGCCGTAGATCGGAAGGCGCAGCGCCGCATCCGCAAGCTCGAGCGCCGTGTCCTCGAGGCCTCGCGCCTCGTTGCCGAACAGCCACGCCGTCGGCTGTCCGAGCAGACCCGCCGCCCGCGCCTCGAGCAGGTCGTCGCCCTTGACGTCGGCGGCGACGACTCGCAGCCCCGCTCCACGGATGGCGGTCACGGCACCGGCGAGCTCACCGGCACGGGACAGTGCGATGTGGAAGAGCGATCCGGTGGTCGCGCGGACCACCTTGGGGTTGTAGGGATCGACCGTGCGGCCGGTCAGGATCACCGCGTCGGCGCCCGCCGCGTCGGCCGCTCGGATGATGGTGCCGAGGTTCCCGGGATCGCGCACCTCCTCGCAGATCGCCAGCAGGCGCGGGCCCGCGGCCAGCACATCGCGCAGCGAGGTGGGGAACTGCCGGGCGACGGCGACGATCCCCTGCGGCGTCACGGTGTCGGCCATCGCTTCCAACACCGGTTCGGCGGTGTACTCGATCTCGAGCCCGACCTCGGCCGCGGCATCGCGCAGATCCTGGTGGCGCTCGAGAGCGGTCGGGGTCGCGAACAGCTCGACGATGCTCTCGGGCCGGAAGGCGAGGGCTTCACGGACGGCCTGCGGGCCCTCCAGGAGGAACAGGCCCGTCTCGTCGCGGGCAGCCCGCTTGGCGAGCTTGGCGACGGCGCGAACGCGTGGGGATCGGGGATTCTCCAGCACGTTCCCAGTCTAGGGTGACGCGGGCACGCCGAAGGGGCGCCCTCCGTCAGGAGGACGCCCCTTCGTGGTGTTCTGATTACGCCGAGGCCTTGGCGGCGTTGACGTCGGTCGGCAGAGCCGCCTTCGCCGTCGCCACGAGCGACGCGAACGTGGCGGGCTCGTTCACGGCGAGCTCGGCCAGGATGCGGCGGTCGACCTGCACACCCGCGAGGCCGAGGCCCTGGATGAAGCGGTTGTACGTGATGCCGTTCTGGCGAGCGGCGGCGTTGATGCGCTGGATCCAGAGGCGGCGGAAGTCGCCCTTGCGCTTGCGACGGTCACGGTACGCGTAGACCAGCGAGTGGGTGACCTGCTCCTTGGCCTTGCGGTACAGGCGCGAACGCTGACCGCGGTAACCGGAGGCGCGCTCGAGGATGACGCGACGCTTCTTGTGGGCGTTTACTGCCCGCTTGACTCTAGCCATTTCTTTCCCTTACTTACGTGCGTCTGCGATCAGAGACCGAGGAGCTTCTTGGCCTGCTTGGCGTCACCGGGAGCCAGGACCTGCTCCTGGTTCAGGCGACGGGTGCGACGGCTCGACTTGCCCTCGAGGTTGTGGCGCATGTTCGCCTGCTGCTTCATGAGCTTTCCGCTTCCGGTGAGCTTGAAGCGCTTCTTGGCACCCGAGTGGGTCTTCTGCTTCGGCATCTTCTCTTCCTTCGTTGTGACTCCCGCGTGGCGCGGGACCAGGTGTGTGGCCTTATTCGGCCGCGTCTGCGGTGGCAGGCTCCGGGGCGTCCCCGGTGCGTGCCTGACGGGCGGCTTCCTTGTTCGCCGCGCGCTGAGCGTTCTGCTCCGCCTTCGCCTCGGACTTGTTCTTGTGCGGGGCGACCACCATGACCATGTTGCGTCCGTCGATCGTGGGGTTGGACTCCACGGTGCCGAACTCGGCGACGTCCTCGGCGAACTTGCGCAGCAGACGCACGCCCTGCTCGGGACGCGACTGCTCGCGGCCACGGAACAGGATCATGGCCTTGACCTTGTCGCCGGCCTGCAGGAAGCCCTCGGCGCGCTTGAGCTTGGTGATGTAGTCGTGAGCTTCGATCTTCAGGCGGAAACGCACCTCTTTGAGGACGGTGTTGGCCTGATTGCGACGCGCTTCCTTGGCCTTCTGCGCAGCCTCGTACTTGAACTTGCCGTAGTCCATGATCTTGACCACGGGGGGCTTCGAGTTCGGGGCCACCTCGACGAGATCGAGGTCGGCCTCCTGGGCCAGGCGCAGCGCCACCTCGATGCGGACGACGCCGACCTGCTCACCCGCGGGTCCGACGAGGCGGACCTCGGGAACGCGGATGCGGTCGTTGGTGCGGGGATCGCTGATGCGGAACTCCTCTGACGTAGCGGATGGGGCCACCGGGATGTCGACGACATTCCCGGGCGGAAGAAGACCACGCCACCCGGCACGACGCGAAGCGCCGGCTTTCTCGCACCCTGACGACCCCCTCGCGAGGAGGTGGAGTGCAATGACCCGGTAGCCTGGAGCGGCAAGCGCGGGTGGGATGTGATCCTCTTTCGATCGGAGCAGACGCTCCGGTGCTCGCCCACTTTAGCAGAAAGAGCAACGTGGACTCGACTCCGTACGACCAGGCCGCCGACATCGACGCGCAGGCGCGCGCCAACCAGGAGCGCTGGGAGCGTCAGGAGGAGGCGGCCAATGCCGCTTCCCGCGACATCGCAGACGTCCCCGCGGTGGAGGTCATCACCACGACCGCCGTGCACCTGCTCAGCGCCGCCGCCGTGAAGGTCGGCCTCGCGGACGACCCCGAGACCCAGACCGACCTCGACGAGGCGCGCAAGCTCATCAACGCCCTGGCGGGCCTCATCACCGCGGGGGCCCCCGAGATCAGCGACATGCACGCGCGGTCGCTGCGCGACGGCCTGCGCTCGGTGCAGCTCGCGTTCCGCGAGGCATCCGTCATCCCCGACCCGATCGGCAAGGGGCCCGGCGAGAAGTGGACCGGCCCCGTCACCTGAGCGGATGCGGCCGCCTCAGCGCGACCGGCGGAGCTTGACCGTCAGCGAGTCGACGAGGACCGCGATGCGGTCATCGACCGACCAGCGGCGGGCGAGACGTGCGAGGACCGCATCGAGCTGCTCCTTGTCGAGTCCGTCGATGAGGTGCAGCTCGACGATGAGTTCCGGACCCCGCAGGCGGGCGTCGGGGTCGCCGGCGGCGACCGAGAGGTCGAGCACGGCGAGTTCCCCGCCGATGCTCTCCTGCAGCCCCGCGAACACCTCGGGCGACACGGGGCTCGGCTCCCAGGCGTGCCCTTGACCGATGGCCCAGACAGCAGGCCGGCGCAGCACGAACTCCGTGGGCGAGCCCGGGTCGATCACGATCAGATCGGTGTCGTCGCCCGCGGCAGCGAGCGCCGTGCGGATGCCGTCGGCAGGCACCGGCCGCGCGCTGGGATCCCACCGGGCCATGGTCTCGACGGAGCTGAAGACCGGCAGGACGCGGCGCCCGTCGGGTCCGGCGACGGTGACGATCGACAACTCCTGCGTCTTGTCCACGCGCAGTCCGCTGGGGGCCGTGCCCTCGTCCCCCTTCTCGGCGATGAGGGGGATCAGCAGGCGCGCACGGCGATAGGCGTCGACGACGGCGACAGCGTCGCCCTCACCCGCGCGGAAGGCCGTCAGCGCGGCCAGCAGTGCCGCATCCGCCGCGCCGTCGTCACCCGCGTGGGTGTTCGGCTGGAAGCGACGCCCTTCCCAGGGGACCCCCGCGGAGTCGTGTCCGCAGCTCGCGTCAGCGTCCTGCGACATCCAGTGCCTCGGCCAACGTGAACGCGCCGGCGTAAAGGGCCTTGCCCACGATGGCACCTTCGACGCCCAACGGCACCAGCTCGCGAAGCGCGGCGATGTCGTCGAGGCTCGAGATCCCGCCCGAGGCGACGACCGGCTTCGGAGTGCGCGCCGTGACCTCGCGCAGCAGTTCCACGTTGGGCCCCCGCAGCGTGCCGTCCTTGGTGACGTCGGTCACGACGTAGCGGCTGCAGCCCGCGTCCTCGAGGCGGTCGAGCACCGCCCAGAGGTCGCCGCCCTCGCGCGTCCAGCCGCGTGCCGCGAGCGTCGTGCCACGCACGTCCAGCCCGACGGCGACCGCCTCGCCGTAACGGCTGATGACATCCGCCGCCCACTCGGGGTTCTCCAGCGCCGCCGTGCCGAGGTTGATGCGCGTCGCTCCCGACTCGAGCGCGGCGTCGAGGCTCTCGTCGTCGCGGATCCCGCCCGACAACTCGACCTGGACGCCCTTCACCTGCTTGATGACCCGGCGCATCACGGCGGCGTTGCTGCCGCGGCCGAACGCGGCGTCGAGGTCCACGAGGTGGATCCACTGCGCGCCCTGCCGCGCCCACTCGACGGCAGCGTCGACCGGGTCGCCGTAGCTGGTCTCGCTACCGGCCTCCCCCTGGGTGAGGCGGACGGCCTTCCCGTCGGCGACATCGACCGCCGGCAGAAGGATGAGTTCAGGGGTGGACGCGAAATCGTTCATGGCTCCTCGTGCGCTCGCGCACCCGGCGGATCTCCGGCGTGCGGCACGAGGTAAGAGACTACTGGGGTCGCAGCGTGCTGATCCAATTGGCGAGGAGACGGATGCCCGCAGCCCCCGACTTCTCGGGGTGGAACTGCGTGGCGCTGAGCGGTCCGTTCTCCACCGCAGCCAGGAACGGGGAGCCGTGCGTGGCCCATGTGAGCACCGGCTCGGCGAACGGTGCCTGGGGCGGCATCGTCCACTGCTGCGCAGCGAAGGAGTGCACGAAGTAGAAACGCTCCTCCTCGAGCCCCGCGAACAGGCGCGAGCCCGCATCCGGCGAGACCGTGTTCCAGCCCATGTGCGGCAGAACGGGCGCGTCGAGCTCGGTCACCGTGCCCGGCCACTCCCCCAGCCCGTCGGTCGCTTCACCGCGCTCGACGCCGTGCTCGAAGAGCACCTGCATACCGACGCAGATGCCGAGCACCGCTCGTCCGCCCGCCAACCGCCGCCCGATGAGTTCGTCGCCCTTGCTCGCGCGCAGCGACTCCGCCACCGCACGGAACGCTCCGACGCCCGGCACGAGCAGTCCGTCGGCATCCTGGATGAGTCCGCGGTCGGCGGTGAGCCGTGCGTCGGCGCCGGCTGCGGCCAGAGCCTTCACTGCGGAGTGGACGTTTCCCGACCCGTAGTCGAGGACGGCGACCAGCGGCGCGTCGCTCACAGGGCGCCCTTCGTGCTCGGGATGCCGTCGACGAGGGGGTCGAGAGCCTTGGCCTGACGGAACGCACGTGCGAACGCCTTGAACTCCGCCTCGGCGATGTGGTGCGGGTCACGGCCGCCCAGTACGCGCACGTGCACCGTCAGAGCGGCGTTGTAGGCGATCGCCTCGAAGGCGTGGCGCACGAGCGACCCGGTGAAGTGACCGCCGATCAGGTGGAAGGCATACCCGTCGGGCTCGCCGTCGTGCACGAGGTAGGGACGGCCGCTGATGTCCACCACCGCCTGCGCGAGCGCCTCGTCGAGCGGCACGAGGGCGTCGCCGTAGCGTGCGATGCCGCTCTTGTCTCCCAGAGCGGCACGGATCGCCTGACCGAGCACGATCGATACGTCTTCCACGGTGTGGTGGGCGTCGATGTGGGTGTCACCCGTGGCCCGCACCGTCAGATCGGTGAGCGAGTGCTTCGCGAACGCCGTCAGCAGGTGGTCGAAGAAGGGGACGCTCGTCGAGATCGAGCTCTTCCCGGTGCCGTCGAGGTCGAGCGAGAGCTCGATCTGCGACTCGCTCGTGGCCCGGCTGAGCTCTGCGGTGCGGTGCGATACGGGCTGCGCGGTCATGCCTGCGAGTCTATCGACGCCATGGCCGCCAGGAACGCCGTCGTCTCGGCCTCCGTCCCCGCGGTGACGCGCAGGTGGCCGGGGATGCCGACGTCGCGGATGAGGACGCCGCGCTCGTACAGCGCCTGCCACACGGCCGCGGGGTCGGCGACACCGCCGAACAGGACGAAATTGGTCCATGACTCGTGCGGGCGGTACCCCATCGCGGCCAGCTCGCGGCTGATGCGATCGCGCTGGGCGACGATCTCATCGACCATGCCGAGCATCGTGTCGGCGTGACGCAGCGCGGCCTCCGCGGCCGCCTGGGTCAGCGCGCTGAGGTGGTACGGCAGCCGCACCAGGCGAAGAGCGTCGACGACGGCGGGGTCGGCAGCCAGATAGCCGACCCGCGCGCCCGCGAAGGCGAACGCCTTGCTCATCGTCCGGGAGACGACGAGCCGCTCGCGTCCGGGCAGGAGCGAGACCGCCGACGCGGTGTCACGCGGAGCGAACTCCTGATAAGCCTCGTCGACGATCACGATGCCGCGGCTGGCCGCGTACACCGCCTCGATGACGTCGAGCGTCATGGGCGTGCCGGTCGGATTGTTCGGCGCGCAGAGGAAGATCACATCCGGGTCCGCCCGACGCACCTGCTCTGCGGCGGACGCGGCGCTCAGGCTGTAGTCCGCGGCCCGGGTGCCTGCGACCCAGTCCGCCCCCGTCGCGCGGGTGAGCAGCGGGTACATCGAGTACGTCGGCGCGAAGCCGAAGGCGGTGCGCCCAGGACCTGCGAAAGCCTGCAGGACGTGCTGCAGGACCTCGTTGGACCCGTTCGCCGCCCAGATCTGCTCCGCCACGAGACCGCCGCCGAGATAGCCTGCGAAAGCCTCCCGCAAGCGGGTGAACTCGCGATCGGGGTAGCGATTGACCTGTTCGAGAGCGGCGCCGATCGACGCGAGGATGTCGGACGCGACATCTGCCGGGACCGGATGCGTGTTCTCGTTGACGTTCAACGCCACCGGGAGCGGCGCTTGGGGTGCACCGTAGGGCTTGAGTCCGCGCAGGTCGTCGCGGATCGGCAAATCGTCGAGGCTGATCGTCACGCGGTCCATCGTAGAACCGAGCGGGACCTCACTCGCCCGAGGTGTACTCCGCCGGGATGGCCAGACGCTGGCCCGCGCTCACCTGCGCGCCCGGCAGGGTGTTGAGCCGCATGATCGCGTCGACGACATCGCGCGGGTCGTCTTGCGGGGCGACCTCTTCCGCGATCGACCACAGCGACTCCCCCGCCATCACGGTGACCATCTCGAACGAACCGGCGGCCGCTCCGGGCTCGTGGGAGGCCAGAGCGGATCCGCCGCTGATCACTCCGACGGCCAGCGCCGCGATGACGGGCAGAGCGACGAGCCAGGCGAGCACCCGACGACCGCGCGCCGTCAGGCGCAGGCGGGTGGCGACGGGGGCGGCGAACTCGATCGTGCTCATGACGACTCCTTCAGGACGGGAAGAGATTCGTACCCGGCCCTCCGGCCGGGACAGCCGGGTACGAACTTCTCTTCCGAAGCTATCTTCGATTTACGGTACTGTCAAGCGATCGCGAAGCCGGTCGAGTTTCGAAGACGACACGCCCTTCAGAAGGGCGGGATCCCCGCCGATCCCCGCTACGGTTTCGCTGAAGAGACCGAATCACCGACCTCCGACATTCGAACGGAACAGACCCGACGGGAGTGCCGCATGGCCACCAACCAGAAGCCGCAGACCCGCCGGCGCAAGAGCCTCAGCGACAAGCAGCTCGCGATCCTCGAGGTCATCCAGCACTCGATCGCACGCCACGGCTACCCGCCGAGCATGCGCGAGATCGGGGATGCGGTCGGGCTGAAGTCGCTCTCGAGCGTCACGCACCAGCTCAACCAGCTGGAGCTCTCCGGCTATCTCCGGCGCGACCCCGGCAAGACGCGTGCGATGGAGGTCCTGATCGATCTGCCGGGCACCGCCGCCGAGAACCCGGCCGACGCCGCACCCGCCGTGGGCGACGCCGCGCTGGTTCCGCTCGTGGGGCGTATCGCGGCGGGTGTGCCGATCACGGCCGACCAGCACGTCGAAGAGATCTTCCCACTGCCCCGCCAGCTCGTGGGCAAGGGCGATCTGTTCATGCTGAAGGTGTCGGGAGACTCGATGATCGACGCCGCGATCTGCGACGGCGACTGGGTTGTGGTCCGTTCGCAGCCGACGGCGGAGAACGGCGACATCGTCGCCGCGATGCTCGACGGGGAGGCGACCGTGAAGACGTTCCGGCGCCGCGACGGACACGTATGGCTGCTGCCGCGCAACACGGCCTTCGAGCCGATCCTCGGCGACGATGCCGTCGTCCTCGGCAAGGTCGTCGCTCTGATGCGCGCGGTCTGAGTCGCCGACTCTCGCCCGTTCGGCTGGGCGGGCCCCGGGCTGCCGCGTAGCGTGGGGGGATGACCGCCCCCATCCCCTACGGTTCCTGGCCCTCGCCCGTCTCCGCCGCCGATGTCGCGAGCGCCTCCACGCGCTTCGACGGTGCGCGGTTCATCGGCGAGGAGATCTGGTGGGCGCAGTCGGTGCCGGAGGAGGGCGGCCGCATGGCGGTGCGCCGCCGGCGCGACGGCCGGACTGCGGACGTCCTTCCCGCTCCCTGGAGCGCCCGGTCCCGGGTGCACGAGTACGGCGGCGGCGCGTGGTGCGCGGCTGAGGACGGGCGACTGTTCTTCGTGGAAGGAAGCGATCAGCGCGTCTACCTCCTCGGCACGGACGGCGCCCCGACCCCGCTCACGGCAGAGGAGGTCGGCACGGCGTTCGGCGGCCTTGTGTGGGCGTCCGGCCGACTGCTCGCGGTGCGCGAGCGCGCCGCCGCATCCGGCGGCGAGCGCGCGATCGTCGAGATCTCGCTGGACGGCGCCGGTGCTCGGGTCGTCGCGCGCGGTGACGACTTCGTCGCCCAGCCGGCGCTGTCTCCCGACGGCCGCCGTCTCGCATGGATCGGATGGAATCACCCCGATCTGCCGTGGGACCGCACCCGTCTGCACGTCGCACGTCTGCGCGACGGCGTGGTCTTCGATGAGATCAGCGTCACGGACGGCGCCGCCTCGGCGCTCCAGCCGTTGTGGACCGGCTCCGACGAGCTGCTCTACCTCGATGACACGTCCGGCCGCTGGCAGGTGCAGCGCGTGCGACCCGATACCGGGGAGCGCAGCGTCCTGACCCACGACGACGCCGACACGGGCGGCGCGCTGTGGACGCTCGGGATGCGGTGGTTCGCGCCGCTCGAGGACGGACGGATCGTCGCTGTGCGCACGAACGGCGAGGACTCGGTGGTGGTGATCGATCCTGCCGACGGCACGATCCGCTCCGTCGGCGTGGACGGTGCCTCCCAGACATTCCTCGAGGATGCGCGCGGTACGCGCCTGCTCGTCACGACGGCTTCCGCATCCGCCCCGCTCGGACTCTGGCTCGTGGATGCGGACGGCGCAGCACCGCCGGAACGGCTGGCCGGCGACGACCTCTCCGCACTCGAAGCGTGGTTGCCCGCACCCCGCGCGATGACCGCCGACGGAGTCCACGGTCCCGTGCACGCCTACTTCTACCCGCCGACGCATCCGGAGCTCCGCGGGCCCGACGACGAGCTCGCCCCCTGCCTCGTGTGGGTGCACGGCGGTCCGACCGCGCACGTGGGTCCCGCTGCGTCCCGCAAGATCGCGTACTTCACGAGCCGCGGCATCGGGGTCCTCGATGTCAACTACTCCGGCTCGACCGGCTACGGGCGCGCCTACCGTGAGCGGTTGCGCGGCCAGTGGGGCGTCGCCGACGTGGACGACGTGATCGCGGCGGCCCGACACCTCGCCGCGGCAGGTCTCGCCGATCCGGAACGGCTCGCGATCGAAGGCGGATCCGCGGGCGGCTGGACGGTGCTCTCGGCCCTCACGCGCGGCGACGTCTTCGCCGCAGGCGTCTCGCGGTACGGCGTCGGCGACGCGCGCGCCCTCGTCGCGGATACGCACGACTTCGAGTCGCGCTATCTCGACGGGCTCATCGGCCCCCTGCCGGAGACGGCTGACGTCTACATCGAACGCTCGCCGCTGACGCACCCCGACCGCTTCCGTGTGCCGTTGCTGATCCTCCAAGGCACGGAGGATCGCGTCGTCCCGCCCGCGCAGGCCGAGGCCATCCGGGACGCTCTGCGCCACCAGGGGGTCCCCCACGCGTACGTCCTGTACGACGGCGAGGGGCACGGGTTCCGTCGCCGCGAGACGACGATCGACGCGCTCACGTCTGAGCTCGCGTTCCTCGGCGAGGTGTTCGGCTTCGCCACGGACGCACCCGAGCTGCCGCTGTCGATCGGCGCGTTGCGCATCGCCGACGGCCCGGACGGGCGAACGGTGCGCATCGACCCCGAGAGCGACACCGTGCACGCGGAGCGCGACCTGCGCGTGGTCGTCTCGCGCGAGCCCCTGCGTCCGCTCTTCGCCCGCCCGCACACCTCTGGCTGGGCCGAGACCCTGCGAGGGGCGGGCTTCACGGCGACGGCGGACGATCCGGACCTGTTCGTCCTGCTCCCCGCCCTCGACGGGGAATGACGCACTCTCAGGCCAGGAAGGCCTCGAGCCTGCCGGCGAGCGCGGCGCCGACGCGGGCGTGGAGGGCCGTGCCCTCCGCCTCGTGCGTCTCCTCGTAGATCATCCCGTGCTCGTGCACGGCCGAGACGAGGTCGCCGCGATCGTAGGGCAGCAGCACCCGCAACTCGACCTCCGGCAGGGGAAGCGCATCCTCGATGACCTGCCGGAGCTCGTCGATGCCCTCGCCCGTGCGAGACGACACGAACACGGCTGACGGCACGAGGCCCCGCAGCAGCAGCCGCGCGTCGTCGTCGATGAGGTCCGCCTTGTTGAACACGACGATCTCACGCGTGTCACGCGCCCCCACATCGCCGATCACGTCGTGGACGGTCGCGAGTTGAGCCGCGGGATCGGGGTGCGAGCCGTCGACGACATGCACGATGACATCGGCGTCCCCGACCTCTTCCAGCGTGGAACGGAACGCCTCGACCAGCTGGTGCGGGAGGTTGCGGACGAAGCCGACGGTGTCGGTCAGCGTGTAGATCCGCCCGTCTTCGGTCACCGAGCGGCGGACGGTCGCATCCAGCGTGGCGAACAACGCGTTCTCGACGAGGACGCCGGCGCGTGTGAGGCGGTTCAAGAGGCTCGACTTGCCGGCGTTCGTGTATCCGGCGATCGCGACAGCGGGAATCGTATTGCGCTTGCGCTCTGCGCGCTTGGCGTCGCGGGCCGGAGCGAAGTCGCGGATCTGACGACGCAGCTGCGCCATCCGGGTGCGGATGCGGCGGCGATCGAGCTCGATCTTCGTCTCACCGGGGCCGCGGGAACCCATGCCTGCGCCGCCGGCGCCGACCTGGCCACCGGCCTGCCGGCTCATCGACTCTCCCCAACCGCGCAGACGCGGAAGGAGGTACTCGAGCTGCGCGAGCTCGACCTGGGCCTTGCCCTCACGGCTCTTCGCGTGCTGGCTGAAGATGTCGAGGATCACCGTCGTGCGATCGATCACCTTGACCTTGACGACGTCTTCGAGCGCACGCCGCTGGCTCGCGGCGAGCTCGGTGTCGGCGATGACGGTGTCGGCGCCGACGGCGGCGACGATGTCGCGCAGCTCCTCCGCCTTGCCGCGGCCGATGTACGTCGCGGGGTCAGGATGCGGCCTGCGCTGAAGCACGCCGTCCAGCACGACGGCGCCTGCCGTCTCGGCGAGGGCCGCGAGCTCACGCAGCGAGTTCTCGGCGTCCTCGGTCGCACCCTGCGGGTGGACACCCACGAGGACGACGTTCTCGAGCCGCAGCTGGCGGTACTCGACCTCCGTGACGTCCTCGAGCTCAGTGGACAGGCCGCCGACGCGGCGCAGCGCCTGACGCTCCTCGCGGTCGAACTGCTCACCGTCGCCGAAGCCGTCCGCGACGGTCGCCGCATCCTGCAGCGCCTGCGCTCCGGCCAGAGGGCCGCGCATCCGTGCGCGAGAATCCGCTCGCGAGAGCACCCGGTCGACGTCGTCGAGCCGCTGCTCGTCGGTGGACGGGGGTGTTTCTGTCATCGTTTCCTTTCGGGGCGTCTCGCGCCCGCTCACTCTAGCCTCCCGCCTTCGGAGACTTACCGCTACGCTTCGTGTATGGGGAGTGACCACTACTTCACCGCGTCACCCGCCAGTCCCGAGAACCTCCGCACCATTCGTGTCACCGTGGCCGGTCGCGACATCGACGTGACGACGGCCGGCGGAGTGTTCAGCCCGGATCGACTGGATGCGGGCACCGCGGTGCTGCTGGGCAACACGCCGCCGCCTCCCGCCGGCGGCCACTTCCTCGACCTCGGATGCGGCTGGGGACCGATATCGATCTCGCTGGCACTCTCGTCGCCACACGCCACGGTGTGGGCTGTCGATGTCAACCAGCGCGCCCTCGATCTCGTCCGCCGCAACGCGCAGAACCTCGGCCTCACGAATGTCAACGCTGTGACCCCCGATGATGTTCCCGAGGACATCGCCTTCCGGACCATCCGCTCGAACCCCCCGATCCGTGTCGGCAAGAACGAACTGCACGGCATGCTCGAACGGTGGATCCCCCGACTGGACGAGCGCTCGGACGCGTGGCTCGTCGTCGCCCGCAACCTCGGCGCCGATTCGCTGCAGCGCTGGCTCGCCGCATCCTTTCCCGCCGGCTTCAGCGTGCACCGCACAGCGACGGCACGCGGTTTCCGCGTGCTCAAAATCCGTCGCCACGGAGCCGAGGCGACCGCTCCCATCACGTTGCCCTGACGGTGATACGCTCGCCTCACAACGACTGACGGGCTGAGGGCGCAGTTCGGGCGGGGGATGCGCCGATCGGAGTTCCCCCATGCCCTCTTCCTCCTCCGTCGGCATCCGCTCGTACCGCGCCCTGCCGCGCATCGCGGGTTGGGACTATCTCGTCGCCACGAGCCTGGGCCGCCTTCCCCTGTCGATGGTCCCGCTCGCCGTCCTGACGCTCGTGACCTCTGCCACGGGGTCGATCGCCGTCGGCGGCTTCGCCGCCGCAGCAGCCGCGATCGGCGAGGCCGTGGGCGCTCCCTCCTCCGGGGCGATCGCCGACCGCATCGGGCAACGTCCGGTGCTCCTCGTCGGCGTCGTCGTGCACGTCGCACTGCTCCTCGTCCTGACGTGGGGCGCAGGGCACGTCTCCGACGCCGGGACCGTCGCTCTTGCCGCCGGGATCGGGCTGAGCCTTCCGCAGGTCGGCGCGTTCTCCCGCACACGGTGGCTCTCGCTCGCGCCGGACGATCTGCCGACCGCGTTCGCCTTCGAGGGCGTCGTCGACGAGATCTCCTACATCTTCGGACCCGCCATCGTGGGCCTCACCGCCGCGTTCGTGTCACCGCAGGCGGCCACGCTGCTCGCCGGCGCGCTCGTGGTCGCCTTCGCGACGCAGTTCGCCGTGCACCGCACGCACCGAAGCGTGCCGCGGCGGCGACAGGCGCCGCCGCGGGCAGCAGCCCCCGCCCGGCGCCGGACCCTGCTGGTCACCGCGCTGGTCGGAATGCTGGCGATGGGCACGTTCTTCGGCGCGAGCCAGACGGGTCTCACCGCCTTCGCGGAACGCATCGGCATCCCGGATGCGGGTGCGCTCCTGTACGCCGTCATGGCGGTGGGCTCGGCGATCACGACGCTGTCGATGGTGCTGGTCCCCGAGCGGATCGGCACCTGGACACGATGGAGCGTGGCCGCCTGCGGCATGACCCTGGGCGCGTCGCTCATGCTCGTCGCCGACGACGTCGTCTGGATCATCGGCGCGGGACTCGTCGCCGGCGCGTTCCAGGGTCCCCTGCTGCTGACGATCTTCCGTGTCGTGGGCGACGCCGCCGACGAAGGGCGCGCCGGCATCCTGCTGACCCTCACCACCAGCGGCATCGTGCTCGGCATCGCCGCGGGCTCCGCACTGTCCGGGCTCCTCGCGCAGAACCTGGGAGCCGCCGCGGGGTTCGCGCCCGTGGTCACGGCGACGCTCGTCCTGCTCGTGATGGGTGTGGTGGGCGCCGCGTCCGCGAGGGGCGGAGCACGCCCCGCATCCCGCTAGGCGAGCGTCACCTCGCCGTGGAAGACCAGTGACGCGGGCCCCGACAGCAGCACGTGCCCGTCATGCATGCGAACGCCCAGCGTACCGCCGGGCACGTCCACGACCCACGCCTCGGGCGCGGCCGGGCCTGCCCAGTGGCGCACCGCGAGCGCTGCGGCGGCCACGCCGGTGCCGCAGCTGAGCGTCTCGCCGACGCCCCGCTCGAAGACCCGCATCCGGATGCCGCCCACGCCACCCACGACGAGGGGGTCGCTCGGAACGACGAACTCGATGTTCGCACCGGCGGGCGGCTGAGGGTCGAGCAGGGGCTGCACCGTCAGGTCGAGCGCTTCCAGTTCGGCCTCGGAGGACAGCGCCACGACGACGTGGGGATTGCCCACATCCACCGGCTGGCCCGGACGCGCCACATCCAGGCCGCGGGCACGCACGAGCACGTCGGACTCGTCGACGATCCACTCCCCCAGATCGACTTCGAAGCCGCGTTCGCTGCGCGTGAGCGTCTTGACACCGGCACGGGTGCCGATGCGCAGCGGCGCGTCGAGCGACGCGAGGTTCTGCTCCTCGAGGAAGCGCGCGAACACGCGCGTGCCGTTGCCGCACATCTCGGCCTTCGAGCCGTCCGCGTTGCGGTAGTCCATGAACCACTCGGCACCGACCCGCGCGGCATCGGCTCCCTCCGGGATCCGCGCTGAACGCACGACGCGCAGGAGTCCGTCCGCACCGATGCCGAACCGACGATCGCAGAGGACAGCGATCTGGTCGTCGCTGAGATCGAGTTCTCCGTCCGGATCGGACAGGATCACGAAGTCGTTCCCGGTTCCGTGGCCCTTGGTGAACGAGAGCGTGCGCGACATGCCGCCAGTCTACGGGCGGGGCGGGGCCGGTTCGTCGGCGATCAGCCGCTTGCCGGTGACCCAGGTGTCGACATCTTCGTACCCGAGGGCCGCGTAGAACCCGCGCGCGCGAGCATTCTCGGGCCGGACCATGAGCTGGACCTTCGGGCATCCCATGGCTGACAGCCGCTCTTCTGCCTCTCGCACGAGCCGACGGCCGATTCCCGTCCCCCTGTCGGCAGGATCGACAGCCAGGTAGTACAGCCAGCCGCGGTGACCGTCGTAGCCCGCCATGACCGAGCCGCGGACGCGCTCCTCGCGCACCGCGACGAGAAACAGCTCGGGTTGCACGGTGAGCTTGCGTTCGATGTCGCGGTAGGGGTCGTTCCACGGTCGGGTCAGCCCCGCCTCGCGCCAGAGCGCGACGACGGACTCCGTGTCGGCGGGTGGCGAAGGGGCGGATACGAAGCGTCGTCACGCTTCGACGATATCCGCGACCGCCGTACCCGCGGTGACACGGCGGGCGGCGGTGTAGCGGCGGAACCAGGACACCTGGCGCCTCGCGTATCGCCGGGTGAGCGCCTGTGTCTGCGCGATCGCCTCCTCCCGGCTCAGCCGGCCGTCGAGCTCCCCGAGAGCCTGCGCGTAGCCGATGGCCCGCCGCGCCGTGACGCCGCCGTCGAGTCCCCGTGCGCGCAGGGCTGCGACCTCGTCGAGGAGGCCGTCGCGCCACATCTGATCGACGCGGGCGTCCAGCCTCGGCACGAGCACGTCGCGCTCCTCGTGCGCGATCAGCAGGTTCGTGCGCGGGTGCCAGAGGCGTGGATCTTCGGGCAGCGCGGCACCGTGCGTCGCGGCACCCTGCGCCAGGATCTCGAGCGCCCGCACGATCCGCCGCCCGTTGTGCGGATCGACGCGTTCGGCCGTGACCGGGTCCACAGCGCGGAGGCGCTCATACAGCACTCCGGGGCCGAGCTCGTCCAACTCCGCCTCCAACGCCTGGCGCAGCGCTTCGTCCCGCGGCGGAAAGCGGAAATCGTAGGCGACCGCGGAGACGTACAGCCCCGAGCCTCCGACGAGGATCGCGTCGGCACCACGGGCGTTGATCGACTCGATCGCCTGCCGGGCGCGCAGCTGGTACTCCGCCACGGCGGCTTCCTCGGTCACCTCGAGCACGTCGAAGAGATGGTGCGGGATGCCTCGGCGCTCCGCGACGGGGAGCTTCGCCGTTCCGATGTCCATGCCGCGATACAGCTGCATGGCGTCCGCGTTGACGATCTCCGCCGCACGCCCCCGTGCGCCGAGCTCCTCGGCCAGCGCGAGCGAGATCCCGGTCTTTCCGGTGCCGGTGGCCCCGGCCACGATCCACAGCCGGGGCGCGGACATCACTGCTCCCGACGAAGCGACGGCAGCCCCAGGGAGACCGCCTTCGGGCCGGAGCCCGCGGGTGCGGGCACACCGCAGGAGTCGGCCTCCGCGCGGTCCCACGCGTCACCCGAACGGGTGCGACGGATCACGAGCGGAGCACCGTCGGGCGAATCCGCCAGGAGGTGGAAGGGAGCCGCGTGGGTCACGACGACCGAGACGACGTCACCGGGGCGCGGCACCGGCGAGGCCTCGGGCACCTCGAAGTGCACGAGCCTGTTGTCCTCGGCGCGTCCGGTGAGACGGCGCGTGGCCGCATCCTTCTTGCCCTCACCTGCCGAGACGAGCACGTCGAGACGGCGACCCACCTGCTTCTGGTTCTCCTCGAGGCTGATGCGCTCCTGAAGGGCGACGAGGCGCTCGTAACGCTCCTGCACGACCTCCTTCGGCACCTGGTCCGCCATCGTTGCGGCGGGGGTGCCCTCGCGGATCGAGTACTGGAAGGTGAAGGCGCTCGCGAACCGCGCCTGCTCGACGACCCGCAGGGTCTCCTGGAAGTCCTCCTCGGTCTCACCGGGGAAGCCGACGATGATGTCGGTGGAGATGGCGGCGTTCGGGATCCGCGCGCGCACCCGATCGAGGATGCCGAGGAAGCGCTCCGAACGGTAGGAACGGCGCATGGCCTTGAGGATGCGGTCGCTCCCGGACTGCAGCGGCATGTGCAGCTGCGGCATGACGGCGGGAGTCTCGGCCATCGCGTCGATGACGTCGTCCGTGAACGCGGCGGGGTGGGGGCTCGTGAAGCGGATCCGTTCGAGTCCCTCGATCTCTCCCGCGGCGCGCAGAAGCTTGCCGAACGCCTGGCGATCGCCGAACTCGACCCCGTACGAGTTCACGTTCTGTCCGAGCAGCGTCACCTCGATCGCGCCGTCGTCGACGAGCAGGCGGATCTCGCTCAGGATGTCGCCCGGGCGACGGTCCTTCTCCTTGCCGCGCAGGCTCGGCACGATGCAGAACGTGCAGGTGTTGTTGCACCCCACCGAGATGGAGACCCAACCGCTGTACACGCTGTCGCGCTTCGTGGGCAGCGTCGACGGGAAGACATCGAGGGACTCGAGGATCTCGAGCTCGGCCTCCTCGTTGTGCCGCGCCCGCTCGAGGAGCTTCGGCAGCGAGCCCATGTTGTGGGTTCCGAAGACGACGTCGACCCACGGCGCCTTCTCGACGACCGTCTGCTTGTCCATCTGCGCCAGGCAGCCCCCGACGGCGATCTGCATCCCCGCATGTGTGCTCTTGCGGGACTTCAGGTGCCCGAGGGTGCCGTAGAGCTTGCCTGCGGCGTTGTCGCGCACGGCGCACGTGTTGATCACGACCACGTCTGCCTCGGTACCCGGCTCCGCGGGAACGTAGCCCGCCGACTCCAGCGATCCCGAGAGGCGCTCGGAGTCGTGCACGTTCATCTGGCAGCCGAAGGTGCGCACCTCGTAGGTCCGCGCGCGGCCGTCGGCGTCGAGCGCGGCGGGCGAGGCGGCGATGAGGGTCGGAGCGCTCGAGGGGATCGTCATGATGGGAGCCATTCTACGTTCGCGCTCCCGCCCGGAGGGATGCGGGACACGTGGCGCCGTCTCCCGCATCCCCGCGCTCAGGGAGCGGCCACCGGTCCCGCCGATGCCGTGCCCAGAGTGACGGTCGCGATGCTCGCGGGGGTGGCGAACGGCGCGAGTCCGAGGCGCAGGGCCGAGACGCGGTACTGCGCGGTCGAATCGGGCCCCGCGGCGATGTAGCCGACGCCCGGAGGGGCGTTCGCCTGGTCGGGTTGCACGTTGACCATGATCGAAAGGACGGACGGCAGGGCGTTGACCACGCTCCCCACCGCGGTGAGGACGGCGTTGACCGCGGTCGAGAGCGTGGTGCCCAGCGTCGTGATCGCGGCGAGCACCGTGGTCGTGATCGAATTGGCCGCCACTGTCACCAACGTCGGCCCGAGCGCCGTCACGGTGGAGATGAGCGAGGACACCGTCGGCAGCCCCAATGCGGCGAGAAGGGTGTTGATCGGCCCCGTCACGCCCGCCGCAGCGGCGGAGACCGTGAAGGCCGCCGTGCCGTCCAGCACGGCTCCGATCGTGCCTGTGAAGTCGATGCCCACGTTGAGCACGTTCAGGCCGGGCAGCACCACGGGAGGCAGCGGCGGAACCGAGGGGACGGTGACGCCCGGCGCCGCGACGACGGCATCCAGATCGATGGTCAGAGTGGCGGCACGCACAGCGGCGGTCAAGGCGGCGACGACCTGCGAACTCCAGTTGTTCAGGAGAGTGCCGACTCTGGTCACGATGGGGTTGAGGACGGTGTTGTTCAGCACGACCTCGGTGTTGGGTGCCGCGTTGTTCAGCGAGGGCAGCAGCGCATCCAGATCGACATCGATCCGGCCGGACTGCAGGTCGACCGTCACGACACCATCGGTGAGGGGCGTCGTGAGCAATCCGCTCACCGAGTTCGCGAGATTCAGTCCTGTGACGGTGACCGTCCCGCCGACCGAGGT
Source organism: Microbacterium sp. SORGH_AS_0862 (assembly GCF_030818795.1). NCBI lineage: Bacteria > Bacillati > Actinomycetota > Actinomycetes > Micrococcales > Microbacteriaceae > Microbacterium > Microbacterium sp. SORGH_AS_0862. The sequence goes on from NZ_JAUTAY010000001.1 coordinate 379,967, forward strand.
CGTGAGCACACCGGGAAGCGCCAGGTCGAGTCCTGCTCCGAGCGCGTTCGAGAGCACACCTGAGGAACCGGTCAGCGAGTCCACCGCCGCCTGTATCGAGCTGACCCCGGAATTGACGTTCGTCACGAGCGCGGAGACCGCCGGGGAGTCCAGCCTCAGCCCCAGTCCCGCGATGCCGTACGCGCGCGTCGCGACCGGCGTCACCGGCGCGATGCCCCACAGCTGCTCGCGCAGCGCCGCGCATCCGTCGAGGACAGAACTCGCAGCGACCGCTCCCACCTGCAGCTGGGCGTCGGCGATGCCGGCGATCGACGGGAGGAGCTGCCCGATGCGCACTGTCGCGGGCGAAGGCAGATCCGCGGGAGGCGTCGTGCCCGACACCTGCACGGCCCCGGAGTTGTTGATGAGACCGGACGCCCCTGCGGCCGAGCCGAAGGTGTCGACGCGGGAGTACTGGTTCGCCGCACCCAGCGCGGCCCCGGGGAGCGGGACGGAGAATCCGGTCAGATTCACACCGACGATGCTCAGCAGCGAGAGGTCGAAGGGATTGGCATAGACATAGCTCGAGGGCGGCATGGAGCCGAGATCGACCGCATCCGCGGGCGAGATATCCGCCCCGTCCTCGTCGAGTGCCAGTGTCATCTGCTCGAGATCGGCCACCGGATCGAGGCTCGTTCCGAGAAGGCTTCCCGACAGGAAGCGTCCGTAGGAGGTCGCTTCGAACCCGCTGTCCTGGCCGCAGATCAGCGACGACGTGCCGACGTCGTCCGCGTGGACCCACTCGGCGTCCGTCCACGACGCCGACGTCGCGGTGATGCTCGACGGAATCAGAAGAGCGGTCGACGCAGCGACCGACAACGGCACCAGTCTCCGCGTGTTCATGCCCCCGCCTCCTGACGGCTCAGCCGCAGTGCCGCGCCGAAGCCCAAGAGCCCTGCCGCGATGGCGGCGACGGCCAGCAGCATTCCCGCATCCGCGCCGGTGGTCGCCAGCCCTCCCGCGCCCGGGGGGTCAGCGGGCCGGTCCACCGCCACGGCGGTCAGACCGACGCCCATGCGCCCCGTGAGCCCCATGAGAGTCGTGTCCGCGCGCGCTGCCGCGTCGTCGTCGACCGACAACGTGACGAGCAGGTACTCGGGAGAGGTGGGCGTGAGCGGGCGCAGCTCGAAGACAGGAGAGGAGGCGGTGAAGTCGTCCGCCGGGGTGGCGACGGCGACGGCTCGTTCGCCCGACGCGCAGACGGGCGCCGAATCGAGCGAACTCCATGGCACGTCGCAGACGGCGACCGACATCGTCAGCCCGCGCGGGTGCTCCACCAGCTCACCCTCCTTGCGCAGTTCCAGGGCGAGGGTCGCGCGCGAAGCATCCTCGAGACGTGCTCCCACCTGCCAGAACGCTGCTTCCCCGGGACTGATGTCGAGGAACTCCGCGGGATAGGGCTCGCTCGACAGGACGAGGCGTCCCGGAGCGCCAGTGGGCGGAACATCGATCAGTGCGGCGTTGGCCCTGGCGGCCAGCAGCACCCCGCCGGCGACCATGAGCGCAGCGGACAGAACGGCGACGAGCACGCCGACCGATCGTCGCCACGCGGGTGGGAAGACCTGTGACACGGACAACTCCTCAGTCTCGAACAACGGCCGCATCCGGATCTCCGCGCGGCGGGCGGGATGCGGAGGGCCACAGCGCCCAGGCGATCGCCGCGGCGAGACCGATGGCCAGGGCGATGCTGACGAGAGGCGACTTGGCCCAGATGATGACCCACCCCGCGTACGGGGTGGAGACGAGGACGCGCGGCGCCTCCTCGACGATGTAGCGCGCGGAGTCCACGAACGAATTCGCGTCTCCACGGAGGGTGAGCTCCCGCGCGGACGGCCGTCCCGCGACGTCGTCGATCTCGACGATGCGGTGGGTGACCGGCGTCACGCCGTCCTCCTTCAGGACCGTCACGACGTCTCCGACCTTCAGCTCGGCGGCGGCGACCCGCTGCACCACCGCAGCAGCGCCTGTAGGCATCGTCGGACTCATCGACCCCGTGACGAAGACGATGACCGACAGCGACAGGATCGAGGACACCGCGAGCCAGAGCAGCGTGAGAGCGCCGAGGACGCCCAGAGCGGCGAGCAGGGCATCACGGAAGCGGCGCGGCCGCTCCGGGGCGGAGCCCGCAGGCTCCGCCCCGGCCCCGTCGTCGCCGGCGGAGGCGATGAGCGTCGCGCGTGAGCGACGGGGTGCGGTCGTCATGGCGGTCGTGTCCTGCTCGCTCAGGACTCGGCCTGGAACTCCCAGGCGGGCGCGATCGACAGGCCCATGTAGTCGTCGATCGTCGCGCCACCGGCCAGCGGGACCGGGTCGGGCAGGGTGACCTCGAAGCAGTAGTACTGGACGGAGCCCGCGGCCGCCGCGAGAGCCTGCGCGGCAGAACCGCCGGTGGTGGCGAGCGGGCCGTCGGCGATGAGAGCGGGCGCACCGGGGGCGCCGCTGAAGGCGGAGGCATCACAGGTGAAGGCGGCGTCGTCGGTCACGACGCGGACGTCCAGCGCGGCGAACAGGAGGCCGGCGGGATCGTCTGCGGCGATGCCTGCGGCCGGAACGGCCGGCTGCAGGTCGACGTCGCCGGCGACGGATGTCGTGGACGTGCGCAAGGCCACCTGCGCGTACACGCTGTCTCCGGGCGTGAGCGCTGTCGCGTCGATGCCGGTGTTCTCGAAGACGATCTCTCCGCCCGGGTTGTCCGCTTCATCCGTCCAGGTGCCCGCCCCGAACGGGGCGACGGTGTTCTGCTGGACGGAGAAGGTCGATGTCCCCACCCCCGGACCGCCCGCGCCATCGCCGCCGAACACCCACTCGGTGTCCGTCCAAGCCGCGACAGTCGCGGTGACGCCGAGCCCGAGGGCTGCCGCTCCCGCCGTGATCGCGAACACCTTGCGCCGCGTCTGGCTGCGCTTGTCTTGCGTCTGCATTTCGACCCCAACCTCTTCGTGTGTGCGCCGGAAGCGTCGTCGCGTCCGGGAGACCCGCAGATCCACTCCGGACGCTAAGACGCGACCTGCGGGGCTGTCGCCCGGAGCGGGTGGATGCCGGTACTGGGCTGCGCAGTCCGCCGGTATCGGAGAGGCCTCGGCTGCCGCCCCGCAGATCCGCTCTGCGTAGTGCCGGCACGACAATTGCGTAGTGGCCTCAGCGGCACCTCGGTTGCCGAGCCCGCCGGCCTCGGTATCGTGGAGGGCGAGCGTCGGAGTTGATGCATCCCCGGCGCCCGCCATATCCGGTGTCCTGGGGGGAGAGCCGTGCGAGACGAGACAGCGGATGACGCCGCATCCGGAACGGAATCCGGGGATCGGCGGGAGCTGGACGAGGCGGCGGAATCGATCGAGGCCGGGGTCAGCGTCGTCGTCGCCGGCCCGCTCGGCACCGGGAAGACCGTGCTGACGCGTCGACTGGGGGAACGCCTGGTCGAGCGAGGATGCCAGCCGCTGCTCCTTCACCCCGCTCCTCTTCCCGCCGACGTTCCCTTTGAGGCGCTCGATGCGGCCAACGACGAGCGGGCCGAACTCGTCCGCCGCGGTGCAACGCCCGCGGGCACCGTCGTGCTGGTCGATGATGCGCAGGATCTGGACGAGGCATCGGTGACGGCCCTGTCCCGCGCTGTCTACGCACGGCGAGCAGTCGTGCTGTTCGCGCTCTCGGTCCCGCGCGTCGCCGATGGGGCGGGTGCAGGTGCGGCGACGACGACCATCCTCGATCTCTGGCTGCGCGGCTTCGCGCAGCGCATCGACCTCAAGCCCGTCTCGGAGCGGCGGGCGCGCATCATCGTGGACCGCCTGTCCCGCGGACTGCTGGATCAGATCACGACGGAGGCGATCGTCTGGCAGGGAAACGGCTCCCGCACCCTCCTGCGCGAGCTGACCCGGACGGCCGTGGCCGCCGTCGAATCCGACGTAGACCCGCTGGAGGCGATCCGATCGGCCCCCGCGCAGGGTGGACTCTCCGCGGCGGCCGACGCGCACATACGCGAGCTGGACGTGGACCGAATGCGCACGCTCGTCCTCATCGATCGCGCGCCGGGTCTCCCTTACGGCGACGCTGTACGCTGCGTCGGACGAGCCTCGCTCGACGGTCTCCTCGCCAGCGGGTTCCTCACCGAGGACGGATCAGCCGTGCGTCGTCTGCACGCCGTGACGCCTCTCGCCCGCGCGGCAGCGCGTCGACTGGGCGGAGAATACGCGATCGCTCTGGCCGACCGCAGCGTCGCTGATCTCCTGCCCCGTGCGGGAGAGCCGGTGGACGAAGCACTCGCCAATGCCGTCGCGTCTCAGCTGTTCCTTCATCCGCACGCGGCAGCCGCGCTCGCCTCGGAGACCAGGGAGGAGGTGCTCGTCGGCGCGGCGCGCAGCGCCAACGATCACGAGGACTACGGAATCGCCGCGGCGTACGCCGCACTGGGACTGGAAGGCGGCGACTCGGAACGCTTGCGGGTCGAGCACTTCTGTGCGCGGACGATGCTCGCCGACGCAGTGAACGCGCCGCGCTCGGTCGGCGCGGTGTCGGGCACGGCTCGCGTCCGCGCGGTGATGCTCCGGGCTCGCCTTGCGGCCCTCAGCCGGCACACGGCGGCGGATGAACTCCAGCGAGCTCTCGCGGATACGGCCACCGGCGCAGAGAACTCTGCAGCGGAGTACCTGGAGCACCGACTCCTCGAGGCGCAACGAGCGACCGCCGAGATGCGGTGGGAGGACGGGGTCCGCGCAGCGGAGGCGGTCATCGTCGATGCTCCAGCAGAGGTCGGGGTCCGCGTCCGCGCCCTGATGACTCTCGTCCTGGCCACCGCCATGCGCGGCGACGGCGGCGCGACGCGGCGCGAGATGGAACGCGTCCGACTGGTCCTGGACACGGATCACGACGGGCCGGTCGACGGTATCGCCCGCGCCTCGCTTCTCTGCAGCGCTCTCATGGCCGCACAGATCGTGGGCGAGGACCCGACACCACTGGGCCCGCATATCGCCGAACTGAGACGACTGGCCGTGCGCACCGGTTGTCGGCGACTCGCCGCGCTCACCGGGCTCGCGACCGCGCTGGCCCTGGCGCTCGATGCCGACGCCGACGCGGCAGTGACGGAAGTACGGATGGCGCGACGTCGGCTCCACCCGGCTCCGCAGGATCCGCTGGTTCCCTTCCTGAAGCTGTGCATCGCGCATCTCCTGGCGTTGCACGGTCGCGTCGACATGGCGGAGGAGATCCTCGCTCGGATAGGCGCGGTGTGGGGCACAGGCTCTCCGGTTCTCGAGCAATCCTTCGCGGCGACCGAGAGCGTGGTCTCCCTCGCCGCGGGGCGGACCGATCTCGCGCGCGACGCTGCGCGACGCGCTCTCGACCTCTCCACTCGGTTCAACGCTCCACCCGTGCGGGTGAGAGACCTCTACCGCGCGATCGTGCTGGGAATCGAGCCCGACCGGATGCGACGCGAGATCACAGCTGCGGCGGCGGGGTCGGACGCCGCCATTGTCGCGAGTCTCGCCGTGCTCGCCCGCAGCTCCGGCGAAGGGGCCGCGACGGACACTCTCGACCTCCTGCGACGCACGGTCGCGTGGGCAGGCTCGACGCCGGGGGCCGGGGCGACGACGGCGCCGGTCACGTCGAGCATGAAGAGGACCCTCGTCGTCCTGACCCGACGTGAGCGCGAGATCGCCCATCTGATCGACGAGGGGATGAGCAATCGCGACATCGCGAACCGGTTGTTCCTGTCGGTGCGAACGGTCGAGTCCCATATCTTCCAGGCACGGAGGAAGGTCGGCGCGCGCACGCGTCGCGAGCTCGGCCGTTTCGTCACGCGCGGACTGTCACCGCAGAACGATCCGTGGCGCGCGGCACCGACCGCCTGACCTGAACCGTTCAGTCGAAGCGCGGGCCGCGGGCCGCCGGACGCCGCGCCTCCGCGAGCGCCTGTCGCGCCGCGGTCATCGCGACCGACGACGGGTAGCCGCGGCGAGCGAGCTGCCCGACGAGTCGGCGCAGTGCGGCGTCGTCGTCGCGACCGCCGATCGAGGCCGCTTTACGCCGTGCGAACTCCAGAGCGCGCTCGGCGTCATCGTCGCCCACCGCGCCCAGTGCGGCATCGGCGACGTCGCGCGGAACGCCGCGGCGCGCCATCGCCTGCGCGATCGCAACGCGCCCTTCGCCCTTCCGGGAGACGCCGACGTGCACCAGCTGTTCAGCCAGGGCCGCATCGTCGAGATACGACAGGCGGAGGAAGTCCGCCACGATCTCTTCGACGGCGTCGCGCGACAGATCGCGCTGAGCGAGGAAGGTGCGAGCTTCTCGCTCGGAGAGCGAGCGCGACCGGAGCTTGCGCAGCAACGCGTCGGACGCTGCCTGCGCGAGCGCCGCATCATCCACCTCGGGATCGGTGTCGGCATCGTGCGAGACATCGGCCGCCGGGGCGTCCCCCGCGCTTTCCGGGTCGAGGGCGAAGAACGGGCCGCGCCCCCGCGAGACCGACTCCCCGCGAGTACTCGCGGCGTCAGCCGAGCGTGCCCCGAAGAGTGGGATCACCGGGGCGAGGGCGTCCGCCTCGCCCCGGTCGTCCTCGGGGGTCATGCCGGGCGTCGCTGAGCCAGCTCGTCTTCGACCGATGCCTCTACGACGGGACCGATACCGAGCTTGGTCTTGATCTTCTGCTCGATCTCCGCGGCGACGTCGGCGTTGTTGCGCAGGAAGTTGCGGGCGTTCTCCTTGCCCTGTCCCAACTGCTCGCCGTCGTAGGTGAACCAGGAACCGGACTTCTTCACGATGCCCTGGTCGACACCGAAGTCGATGAGGCTCCCCTCACGGGAGATGCCGGTGCCGAACAGGATGTCGAACTCCGCCTGTTTGAAGGGCGGCGCCATCTTGTTCTTGACGACCTTGACGCGGGTGCGGTTACCGACCGCCTCCGTGCCATCCTTCAGCGTCTCGATACGACGGATGTCCAGGCGGACCGACGCGTAGAACTTGAGCGCCTTTCCACCCGCGGTCGTCTCCGGCGATCCGAAGAACACACCGATCTTCTCGCGGAGCTGGTTGATGAAGATGGCGGTGGTCTTCGTCTGGTTCAGACCACCCGTCAGCTTGCGCAGCGCCTGCGACATGAGGCGCGCCTGCAGACCGACGTGGCTGTCACCCATCTCGCCCTCGATCTCCGCCTTGGGCACGAGGGCGGCGACCGAGTCGATGACGACGAGGTCGATGGCACCCGAGCGCACCAGCATGTCGGCGATCTCGAGCGCCTGCTCACCCGTGTCGGGCTGCGACACCAGGAGCTGGTCGATGTCGACACCGAGCTTCTTGGCGTAGTCGGGATCGAGCGCGTGCTCTGCGTCGATGAACGCGGCGATCCCGCCCGCGCGCTGCGCGTTGGCGATCGCGTGCAGGGTCAGCGTGGTCTTACCGGACGACTCCGGTCCGTAGATCTCGATGATGCGTCCGCGCGGCAGGCCGCCGACGCCGAGTGCCACATCCAGCGCGATGGAACCGGTCGGGATGATCTCGACCGGGGCGCGGTCTTCGCTGCCCAGTCGCATCACCGAGCCCTTTCCGAACTGCCGGTCGATCAGGGCGAGTGCCGATTCGAGGGCTTTCTCGCGGTCTGCGGGTGAGGGCATGAGGGTTCCTTCTGCTCGATGTCGGTCGCCTGTAGGCTGCCGCTCCACCCGGCACAGGGTCCGGTTGCGGCGGCAAGGCGTACGTGTCGTTGCGACATCTCCCACGGTAGGCAGGCCCTCCGACATCGCGTCGAGATGCTCCGCATCCGTGGACAGACATCCCTCGGACTCCGTCTGTGCAGAACACTACGCGCGAATCGAACAGATCTTCGACGACACGCCGTCGTCATCGACGCGGTTCGAGCCGTCCCACTCCGTACCGCCGGTTCGGCGGGACATCCATCTCCGCGCAGAGGGCGAGCCACACGTCACGCGTCGGCTCTCCCGCGGCCAACGCCTGCGCAGCGGTGCGATCGCCCGCACCGCCGAGCACAAGGTCATCGACCAGATACGCCCCGCGTGGGCCGAACTCGTCTCGGACGGCGCGATCGAACTCGCTGCGGCGCATTCAGCGCAGCGAGAGTTCGGGAGAGGCCATCGCGACCAACTCGTCCGGAACGACGTCCGGGAAGGAGTTGATGCCCTCCAGCACCGAGAGCCGGTCAGAGACCTCGCGCATGATCGTGGAGATGGGAACATCCAGCGCCTCGGCGACGGCGCCGAGGATCTCGCTCGAGGCTTCCTTCTGCCCGCGCTCGACCTCGCTCAGATACCCCAGGGCGACACTCGCGCGGCTGGCGACCTGTCGAAGGGTGCGGCCCTTCTGCTGGCGGAGCTCACGAAGGACTTCGCCGATCTCATGACGTACCAGGATCATTTCGAGCCCTCCTTTTACCGAATCCGTCGTGCACCGGGTGCATAACGCTACAACAGTGCGTGCGGCCAATCTAATCCCGCGCCGCTGGGTGACGGATGAGAATCGCACAACGTAACCCAGTGGTAACCCGTTCTGTTCCCTCAGAGCGCCTCGAGCACCATGCGCAGCGCGCGCCGCGCAGTACGCTGACGGATCTGTTCCCTGTCACCGTCGAGCTGCAGCAGCTCGACTCTCGTGCCCAGTGGCGTCGACACCGCCACGAACACGGTACCGACCGGCTGACCGTCGGACGACGTGGGTCCGGCGATCCCGGTCGTCGCGACGCCGACATCCGCGCCGACGCCGTCCACGGCGACCGCCTCCCGCACCCCCTCGGCCATCTGACGCGCCACCTTCGCCTGCACCGGTCCCCCGAGCTCCAGCACGAGCTGGTCGACGCCGAGCAGGCTCTGCTTGAGCCCGGTGGCGTAGGCGACGATGCCGCCGCGCACGACCTTCGATGCGCCGGCGATCGCGACCAGCTGGCTGCACACCTCGCCGCCGGTCAGCGATTCGGCGATGCCGATGGTCCACCCGAGTTCGCCGAGCCGCTGGACGATGTGCTCCGCGTCCGTGCGTCGCCCCCCGACGATCGAGGTCTGCTCATCGAGCGTGCTGTCGTCCATGAAGCGCTCATCCGACATGTTCGCCTCCCGGACGGCGCGCCCGGCGTCCCCTCACCTCGCTGATGACGTAGTCGATTCCGCTGGCGATCGTGAGGATGACGGCGATCCACATCGTGACGGTGTTCACGACGTGGATCCACTCCCCGACCAGCGGGGCCAACGGCGCGAGCGCGAGAGAGAGCGCGACGGCCTGAGCGACCGTCTTCAGCTTCCCCATCCAGGCCGCGGCGAGTACGTGGTCGCTGACGACCGCGAACCGGTACACGGTGATGCCGACCTCGCGAACCAGCACCACGATGGTCACCCACCATGGCAGCTCACCGAGAATCGACAGACCCACGAAGGCGCACCCCGTGAGCGCCTTGTCCGCGATCGGATCCAGGAGCTTGCCGAGGTCCGTGACGATCTCGTAGCGCCGGGCGAGGTAGCCGTCGATGCCGTCCGTGGCGATGGCCACGACGAACAGCACGGTCGCCGCCCATCGCATCGCACCGCCCTCGCCGGCGTCGGCCAGCAGCAGCCAGAGGAAGACCGGCGCACACAGGATGCGCACGATCGTGATCGCGTTGGGAAGCTGTCGGGGTACCGCCACGATGCGAGCCTAGCGAGCGGGAGGCGTTCAGTCGCGCCCGGTGAGGCTCCAGGCGTCCTCGGAGCCCTCGTCGCCGTCGACCACCTCGAGTCCGTCGAACTGCGAGTCCACCGCATCCGGCCCGTAGCGGTCGTCGACGGCCCCGCCTGCGGGCGGGTCCTCGCCGCGGAGACGGGCGAGGACACCGGGCAGCTGCTCGGGCGTCACCAGCACGTCGCGAGCCTTCGAACCCTCGGACGGCCCCACGATCTCGCGCGACTCCATGAGGTCCATGAGGCGTCCCGCCTTGGCGAAGCCGACGCGCAGCTTGCGCTGCAGCATCGAGGTCGATCCGAACTGCGTTCCCACGACGAGCTCCGCCGCCGCGAGCAAGAGCTCGAGGTCGTCGCCGATGTCGGCGTCGATCTCCTTCTTCTCGGTGACGGCCGCCACATCCGCCCGGTACTCGGGACGGGCCTGGCCGGTGACGTGCTGCACGACCTTCTCGATCTCGGGTTCGCTGACCCAGGCGCCCTGCACACGGATCGCCTTCGACGCGCCCATCGGCAGGAAGAGTCCGTCTCCCTGCCCGATGAGCCGGTCGGCGCCGGGCTGGTCGAGGATGACGCGGGAGTCGGTGACGCTCGTGACGGCGAAGGCGAGGCGCGAGGGCACGTTGGCCTTGATGAGGCCCGTGACGACGTCGACGCTCGGGCGCTGCGTCGCCAGCACCAGGTGGATGCCGCTCGCACGCGCCAACTGGGTGATGCGCACGATGGAGTCCTCGACGTCGCGCGGGGCGACCATCATGAGGTCGGCGAGCTCGTCCACGACGACGAGGAGGTAGGGATACGGCTTCAGCACGCGCTCGCTGCCGGGGGGCAACTGGATCTGCCCCGCCACGACCGCCTTGTTGAAATCGTCGATGTGGCGGAACCCGAACGACGCGAGGTCGTCGTAGCGCATGTCCATTTCCTTCACGACCCACTGCAGCGCCTCTGCGGCCTTCTTGGGGTTCGTGATGATCGGCGTGATGAGGTGCGGGACGCCGGCGTAGGAGGTGAGCTCGACGCGCTTCGGGTCGATGAGCACCATCCGCACCTCGGACGGCTTCGAGCGCATGAGCAGGCTCGTGATCATCGAGTTGACGAAGCTCGACTTTCCGGAGCCGGTGGAGCCGGCGACCAGGAGGTGAGGCATCTTCGCGAGATTGGCGACGACGAAGCCTCCGCCGACGTCCTTGCCCACACCGATCGTCATGGGATGCGTGGACTGCAGCGCGTTCTGCGATCGCAGCACATCACCCAGCGTCACGATCTCGCGGTCGGTGTTGGGGATCTCGACACCGATGGCGCTCTTACCGGGGATCGGCGCGAGGATGCGCACCTCGTTGGAGGCGACGGCGTACGCGATGTTGTTGGTCAGCGCGGTAATGCGCTCCACCTTCACCCCGGGCCCGACCTCGACCTCGTACTGCGTGACGGTCGGCCCGCGCGAGAAGCCGGTGACCTTCGCGTCCACCTTGAACTGCTCGAACACGCCCATGATGGCGCGCACGACCGCGTCGTTGGCCTCGGAGCGGGTCTTCGGCGCCGATCCCGCGGCGAGGGACGCGACCGAGGGCAGAGAGTATGAGGCGGCCGGCGGAACGCGATCGCCGCTGCCGCCGAAGCCCTCGATGCCGTCGAGGGTGGGCTGCGGGCCGGAGTCCCCGTCGTCCTGCAGACCCGCAGCGGCGCGGCTGTCCGCGACCGCGCGTTCCGCAGCGGCGATCACGGAGGGATCGATGACCTCGGTGAGCGCATCCGGTGCGCCCGGCAGAGGCGGCGCGGGGCGCGCGGGCTCGAGCGCGTTCTCGAAACCGCCGGCGACCGGCGCGTCGGTGAACAGCAGCTCGGTCAGATCCTGCGAGCCGGCGCCGTCGTCGGGGTCCTGCTCACGGCCGGTCTTGTTGCGACGCCACCACGGCATCGCCTCCGTCGCATCGTCGTCGCCGGCGACAGAGCCCGCTGCGTCCTTCGCGCGCTCGGCCGGCTCCTGCCGCTCGGCGCCGAACATCCACGCGTACAGGTCGCCGAGGCGGCGACCGATGCGGTTCGGGGGTGTGCGGGTGAGGATGAGCACGCTGAGCACTGCCAGCAGGGTCAGCACGATCCCCGCGCCGACCGGCTGGAGCAGCAGCGCGAGGGGCTCCCCCGCCATCCAGCCGAAGAGACCGCCCGCGGTGCTGAGCGCCGGAAGGCCTGACGACGGCTGCGGGCGACCCCCGAGAACGTGGCAGAAGCCGGCGATGGTCAGAATGAAGAGCGCGAAGCCGATTCCGATGCGGCCGTTGTCATGCACGGACGCGGGGTGGCGGAACAGCCAACCGGCCAGGAGCACGAGAAAGACCGGGAGGATGAAGGAGACCCGGCCGACGAGTCCGCCGATCGAGTACGCGCTGATGGCCGCCGAGACCTCGGTGCCGATGAAGAACCACTCGATCACGGCCCCGGCGACGGCGAGAAGGACGAGCAGGAACGGGAACCCGTCGCGGCGCTGGTCCTTCTCCAGCGTCTCGGGACCGAACGTGCGGAACAGACCGCCCGTGAGGTGCGCGAGCCCCATCCACGCGCGGACGGCGACAGAGGGGCGATCGTCCTCGCCCACGTAGCGCTTGGGGGCGGGTTCGGGTTTCCGCGCGCGCGAGGAACCGCCCTTCGCGGGGGCGCGACGCGTCGAGGCGGTACTGCGTGCCATACTCCCACGCTAGATCCGACCCGCGACAGCGGCCGGTAGCCACGCGGCGAAGGGCCTCAGCGCAGGCGTCGCACCATGGTGTCGCGCCCGTGGGCGGGCGACGTGACGGCGAAGCCCTCGGAGCGGTAGAGGGTCGCGGCGAAGTTGTCGCGCTCCACGCTGAGACTGAGACGCGCGCGTAGCCCTCGGCGCGCGCCGCCCCCACCAACTGCTGCAGCAGGGCGCGTCCCACGCCGTGGGCGCGCCAGAGCGGACGCACGCCGATCACGAGTTCCGGCACCCCCGTGCCGATGTAGCCGAACCCCGGCTCGGTGCGCGGCAGCATCCGGTACCAGGCGGCACCGATCGCGTCGCCCTCCGCACTCACGGCGACGAAGCCCGTGTCACCCGGGCGCTTCCACCCCGAGATGTAACGGGCGTGCTCCGGGGTCGCGAGGATCTCATGCCGCGGACGTGCCGCACCGGGACGCCAGTTCGCGGCCTCGACCACCATGTCCGCCAGGAACACGCCGTCCGCCTGCTCGGCGGGGCGGATCCGGAAGCTCGCGGGCATGCCCGGATCATAGCGATGAAGCGGTCAGGCCTCGATCACCAGCGGCACGATCATCGGACGCCGCCGCAGGCGCTGGTTCACCCATCGGCCGATCGTGCGGCGGACGACCTGCGACAGCGCGTGCGTGTCGCGCACGCCCGAGCCCGCGGCCTCCGCGAGCGCCGCGGCGATCTTCGGCTTGACGTCCTCGAACACCGAGTCGTCCTCGGCGAAACCGCGCGCGTGGATCTCCGGGCCGGTGATGATCCGGCCCGTGGAGGCGTCCACCACGACGATCACCGAGATGAAGCCCTCTTCGCCGAGGATGCGGCGGTCCTTGAGGTCTGCGTCCGTGATCTCGCCCACAGTGGAACCGTCGACGTAGACGAACCCGATGTCGCGCTGACCGACGACGCGAGCCTCGCCGTCCTTGAGGTCGATGACGGTGCCGTTCTCGGCGAGGATCGTCCGTTCGGCGGGGATGCCGGTGTCCTGTGCGAGCTTCGCGTTGGCCATCAGATGGCGGTACTCGCCGTGCACGGGCAGGACGTTGCGCGGCTGCAGGATGTTGTAGCAGTACAGCAGCTCGCCCGCGGCGGCGTGACCGGAGACGTGCACCTTCGCGTTGCCCTTGTGGACGACGTTGGCGCCGAGCTTGGTCAGCCCGTCGATCACGCGGTAGATCGCGTTCTCGTTGCCGGGGATCTGGCTGGAGGCGAGGATCACGGTGTCGCCGGGGCCGGGCTCGATCTCGTGGTCGAGGTTGGCCATCCGCGAGAGCACCGCCATCGGCTCGCCCTGAGAACCGGTCGACATGTAGACGATGCGGTCGTCGGGCAGATCGCGCGCCTTCTTGTAGTCGATGAGGACGCCGTCCGGCACCTTGAGGTAGCCGAGGTCCTGCGCGATCGTCATGTTGCGCACCATGCTGCGGCCGAGGAAGGCGACGCGGCGTCCGTGGGCGGCCGCCGCGTCGATGACCTGCTGCACGCGGTGCACGTGACTCGAGAAGCTCGCCACGATCACCCGGCGCGGTGCACGACCGATGACCTGGTCGAGCACGGGACCGATGGAGCGCTCCAGGGGGGTGAACCCGGGGACGTCCGCGTTGGTGGAGTCGACGAGGAAGAGGTCGATTCCCTCCTCGCCCAGGCGGGCGAAGGCGCGGAGGTCGGTGAGGCGGCCGTCGAGCGGCAGCTGGTCCATCTTGAAGTCACCCGTGGCCAGCGCCATGCCGGCGGGCGTGCGGATGGCGACGGCCAGGGCATCGGGGATGGAGTGGTTCACCGCCACGAACTCGAGATCGAAGGGTCCGACCTGCTCGCGCTGGCCTTCCGCGACCGTCAGCGTGTACGACTTGACCCGGTGCTCCTTGAGCTTGGCCTCCACGAGGGCGAGCGTCAGCCCCGATCCGATGAGGGGGATGTCGTTCTTGAGCTTCAACAGGTACGGCACGGCGCCGATGTGGTCCTCGTGGCCGTGCGTCAGCACGATGCCCACGATGTCGTCCAGCCGGTCCCGCAGGGGCGCGAAGTCGGGGAGGATCAGGTCTACGCCCGGCTGGTGCTCCTCGGGGAAGAGCACGCCGCAGTCGACGACGAGGATCTTCCCGTCGTACTCGAAGATCGTCATGTTGCGACCGACCTCGCCCAGTCCTCCCAGGGGTGTGACGCGCAGCGTCCCCTGAGCGAGTGCGGGCGGATCGTAGACGGTGTTGGCCATACGTACCTCTCCGGATGCGGCCTGCGCCGCATCCGTGTTCTGCCCGCCGATGTGAAGGAGCGGGCTATGGGGCTCGCCTCGTGGCGAGCGGTTGTCAGCGTGTGGTTCCGTGCACCTTGGGCAGCGCGCCGCCGGCGGCGGCGTTGCGGTCGGGACGGAAGTTGGAGAAATCGGCACCGGGGACGTCGCGCACCAGGGCGAGCTCGTCTTCGATGAGGGCGGCTTCCCACTCCTCCGGCCCCACGAGGGGCAGGCGGACGCGGGGGCTGGAGATGCGGCCGAGGCCGTGCAGGATGTACTTCGCGCTCACGGTGCCCGGCACGTGCGTCATGACGGCCCGGACGAGCGGCTCGAGCCGCTTGTGCTCGGCGGTCGCCGTGGCGAGGTCGCCGCGGTTCACCGCATCCACGATCGTGCGGTAGGGGGCGGCGGCGATGTTGGCGGTCACGCCGATGAGCCCGGAGGCTCCGATCGCGAGGTGCGGCAGCACGTTCGCGTCGTCGCCCGAGAAGTACATCAGGTCGGTCTGGTTGAGCACGCGGCTCACCTCGCTGAAGTCGCCCTTCGCATCCTTGATCGCCAGGATGTTGGGGTGCTTGGCGAGGCGCAGGATCGTCTCGTACTTGATCGGCACCCCGGTACGGCCCGGGATGTCATAGAGGATGACGGGCAGATCCGTCGCGTCTGCCACGAGGCGGAAGTGCGTGAGGATGCCGGCCTGGGTCGGCTTGTTGTAGTACGGCGTGACGATCATGATGCCGTCCGCGCCGGCCTTCTCACTCGCCCGGTACAGCTCGATCGCGTGAGCGGTCTCGTTCGAGCCGCCGCCCGTGATGATCTTCGCCCGACCGGACGCGACACTCTTTCCGACCTCGACGAGACGGAGCTTCTCCGGGTCGGTCAGCGTCGAGGTCTCCCCCGTCGTCCCGGTGACCACGATGCCGTCCGCACCGGCGGTGATGACGTCGTCGATGTGCTTCTCGACGGCGGGCCAGTCCACCTCGCCGTCGGCGGTCATGGGAGTGACCAGCGCGACGAGCACCTGTCCGAAGGGGTTGCCCGTGTGCGTCATGTCCCCAGGCTATCGGTTCCGGCCGCCGCGGCCCCACCGCATGAGCGCCGATCGTCCTCCGCGCGCGGCGCACGGATGCTGCGACATCTGCACGACCGCTGGGGCTGGTGTGACCTGGCGGGACGCGTGGGGCTCCGGAAGAGTCAGCCGTCGTGCAGATGTCCGGTCACTGAAGCGAGACGATCCGCATCCGGGACAACGTCGCCGTGATCGCGCGCTGCACGCGCGGCCAGTCGTGCACGACGAGTGCATAGTCGAAGCGCAGGGTCTCGTACCCCTGCGCCGCGGCCTCCGCGTCGCGTACCAGATCCTTGTGGCGCAGGCTGACCCCATCGTGATTGAGTCGGCCGTCGACCTCGATGATGAGCCGCCCGTCGACCAGGAAGTCCACGACTCCGATCCCGCGGATGAGGACCTGACACTCGAGGGAGATGCCGAGCAGACGCAACCGCAACCTGAGCAGGGACTCGAGACCGCTGTCGGCGTCGGGACGCGCGAGGTCGACGAGCCAGCGGAACCTTGCCGGGAGGCGCCTTCGCACGTGTGCCCGATCGGCCTGGTCGATCAGGCCCAGGCGCCAGGCCGATTCGAACGCCGCGAAGAAGCTCTCCGCGCCGAGACAGGCCGGCAACTGCACGAGCGCCTGCACGATCGAGACGACGCCGAACGCGGAGGCACCCGCATCCCGATGCACGATGCACGCGCACGACCGGTGGGGATGCGATCGACCGTCGGGTCCGAGCCAGACGTGCAGGGTGGGGAGCGCCTCCAGCACCCACACGCCATGGACCCGAAGCGCCGCCGCGCAGGCGAGCTCACCGCCGTGGGCCGCAGCGTCCCGGACATCGGGGGTGCGCACCGAGCGCGTACACGCCCTTCCGCACGCGCTCGATGGCTCCGCGATCGGCGGCGCGCGCGAGGGCGCTGCGGGATGCGCCGAGCTGGCCGGCACGCGCGACACCGCCCAGTGCGCGGAGGCGGTCGGCGATCTTCACGGAGTCCATGCGCCCACCCTCCCGCGGTACGTGGCGCGAGTCGGGCCCCGTCCCACCGACGCGGGATGACTCACGGGACGCGAGCGCGTGGGGAGGTGCGGTCGCGCGCACACCGCGAGCTCGCCTCCGTCCGTTCCTGCGACATCTGCACGATCCGTGGTGCTGGCGTCGGGCCATAGGGCGCGTGGTGCGACCGTCCACCGATCCGCCGTGCACATGTCGCGCCTCGCGGTGGCCGGCCCCGGCCCCGGCAGCGGACGAGGACGGCTCCGCTCGGCGGGCGCGGGTCCGACTTCTCGAGCGCCGCGGCGCGACGTCTGCACGATCGGTGGTGCTGGTTTGCGCTGGTGCGACCCGTGTGGCGCCCAAGCGGCGATCCACCGTGCACATGTCGCGCCGAGACGCTGCGCGACAGCTCGCGGGCGCACGAGAACCTGAGCGCCGACGTACGCGATGGCACGGCGGAGCCGGCTGGTCACGCACCCTGGCCGATCCTGCGACATCTGCACGATCCGTGGTGCTGGCGTCGGGCCATGGGGCGCGTGGTGCGACCGTTCACCGATCCGCCGTGCAGACGTCGCGGCCCTGCGGCGACGGGGAGCCGCCGTGGGACCCGCCGTAAGGTGGGCGCATGGTCTGGCACACGTCCGCAAGCCGCGTCGTCTACGAGAACCGCTGGATCCGGGTGAGAGAGGACGACGTCACCGGCCCCGACGGCGAGGGGATCTACGGCGTCGTCGAGATGCAGCATCCCGCGGTGTTCATCGTGGCGCTGGACGACGAAGACCACGTCTGTCTCGTTTCCATGCAGCGTTACACCACCGGCCCCTCGTGGGAGGTGCCGGCGGGAGGCAGTGACGGCGAGGATCCGCTCCTCGCCGCCCAGCGTGAACTCGCCGAGGAGACGGGCCTGGTCGCGGCGGACTGGGAACACCTCGGCACCATGAACGCGCTGAACGGCGTCGCCGTCGCGCCCGAGCACGTGTTCCTCGCGCGCGGCCTCTCCCCCGCACCCGACAGCGCCCTCGCGCAGGATGAGGAGGGCATCGACGAGGTGGTGCGCGTCTCCTTCGCCGAGGCCCTCGCGATGGTCGCGGACGGACGCATCAGCGATGGCGAGACCGTCGCAGCGATCGCGTACGCCGGCATCCGGCTCGGCCGTTTCGTCTGACTCAGCGGCCCCGGCGACCGAGTTTCGACGCGAGTCGATCGGGGGCGATGCTCGCCAGCGCGGCGAGCGCGCGGTAGCGAAGGGTGGGCACCGAGACGGCCTTGCCGCGTGCGGCATCGCGCAGCGACGGCGTGACCACGTCGGCGGGGTTCAACCACATCCAGCCGGCGATGCCCTCCTGACCGGGCGCAAGACCGAGCCGCTCGTGGAAGTTCGTGTGCGTGTAGCCCGGGCACACCGCCGTGACCGTCACACCCCGCGTCGCATAGGACGCATCGGCCCAGCGGCTGAACGACACGAGCCACAGCTTCGATGCTCCGTACGTGGAGCGCGGGATGAAAGCGGCGATGGACGCGATGTTCAGGATGCGGCCGCTGCCACGCGCGAGCATCGGGCCGAGCGCTGCGTGCATGAGCCGCATCGGCACCTCGACGTGCACGGCGAGATGACGTACCTCGTCCTCGACGTCGTTGCGCTCGAAGTCGAGCGGGAGACCGAATCCGGCGTTGTTGACGAGGATCTCGATCGACCGCTGCGGATCCGTCAGCCGGTCGACGACCGCTTGCCTCTCCCCCGCATCCAGCAGGTCCGCGGGCAGCACCTCCGCCGCGCCACCGGATGCAGCACGCACCCCGCGGGCGACTGACTCCAGCGCCTCGGAGTCGCGCCCGACCAGCACGACATCGGCACCACGCGCGGCCAGCTGTCGTGCATACTCCGCGCCGAGTCCGGAGCTGGCACCGGTGATGAGGGCCGTCTTCGCCATGCGCGAAGCCTACGCGCCGACGCCTATCGTGAACCCATGGTGGACGTTCTGCTCTGGGAATGGGAATGGGCCTGCTGCGGCGAGCCGTTCGCCGTGGGCGACCGCGTCGAGTTCGGGGTCGTGGACGCGGAGAAAGGGGTGCGCGAGCTGTGTGCGCCTGCGGCGGATCCCGTGTTCGTCGAAACGCACCACGAGCGGGAACCTGAGCTCCGCATCTCGGGCGTCGTGCGCTCTGTGGCGGCGCTCACCGTGGCTCATCGGATGATGCGCCTTCCCCGGCGGCAACCCGCGCCGGGCATCACGCGCTTCTCGTCGCCGGGCGCGGAATGGGCGATCGAGGTGCGGCCTACTCCGTATGTGCTGACCTCGGAGCAACTCATCGGCACCGCGCAGTCGGAGCCGCTCGAAGGTGTCAGCCGCGCCGTCGAGGACGACGACGCCGAGCCGGCGCCCCGCGAGGCGGATCCCGCCGATGGCGACATCCGGCGCCATCTCGTCGGGTACCTCGTCACCATCGACGAGGACTGATCACGGCGCGACGCGGCCGTTCGCGTTGAAGGCGGCGTGGGTGAGCGGCATGAGCTCGGTCCAGAACGCCTCCATCTTCTCGGCGCACATCTCGATCTCGCGCTGGGGGAACGACGGGAAGTGTGTGCCCTCCACCTTGGTGCGCAGCGACAGGAAGTTCATGAGCGCGCGGGCGTTCATGGTGACGTACATCGAGGAGTAGATGTTCAGCGGCAGCACGATCCGAGCGACCTCGCGGGCGACACCGGCATCCAGCATCCGCTGGTACGCCTCGAAGGCCTGGATGCTGGCGGCGCGGGTTGCCTCATCGACGAGGTCGAACTGCTCGTCGGTGCCGGCGAGGAACTCGTACGCGCCGGGCTTGCCCACCTGGATGAGATTGCGCTCGCGGGCCGGCACATAGAACACCGGACGCAACTCGCGGTAGCGGCCCGATTCCTCGTTGTACGAGGCCATCCGGTGGCGCATGAACTCGCGGAAGACGAAGATCGGCGCCTGCACGTAGAACGTCATCGAGTTGTGCTCGAACGGCGAGCCGTGACGGTCGCGCATGAGGTAGTTGATGAGTCCGCGATCGCGCGCGGTCGCCTGGTCACCGGATGCGGCGGACTCGAGCGTCTGCTCCCCCTGCGTCGACACACGTGCGGCGAAGAGCACGTCGGAGTCGGAGGCACTGGAACGGACGAGCTCGACCGTCACGTCGCTGCGGAACTGGATCTCGGCACTGGACGCGTCACTCACCCCCTCAGCGTATCCCGGCGCTGTGTTACGTACATGCGTCATCTTCGGCAGAATCGATGCCCGCGCATGCACGCAGGTCTAGCCTGGGATGTCGTGGACCCCCTGATCGCCGTCGCCGTGCTGGCCGCGCTGCTCGCGGCGACCGTCGGCCTCGGCCTCGCCCTTCGCTGGCGGCAGAACCGTCCGCGACGAGTGGATCCCGACGAGGTCGTGGATCCGGCGCGTCTCGGCGCTCCCGCGCTCGGCGAGGTGGCGACGCTGCTGCAGTTCAGCACCGAGTTCTGCGCGCGCTGCCCCGGCGTGCACCGCACGCTCTCCGAGATCGCCGCCGACCGCGAAGGGGTCGTGCACCTCGACGTCGATCTCACGCACCGCACCGACATCGCCCAGCACTTCCGTGTGCTGCAGACGCCCACGACGCTGATCCTCGACCATCGGGGCACCGTGCGCACGCGGTTCGGCGGAACACCTCGCCGCGACGTGGTGGAACTGGAACTCGCCCGAGTGACCGAGGAGTCGACCCGTGTCTGATCGCTCACCTGCCCGTATCGATGTGCGCGGCCCCCGCTTCGCCGCGTCCATCACCGCTGTGCTCCTGCTGATCGCGGTGCTGCTGGGGCTCACGGGTGCCTCGGCGGACCCCTCCGGGGGGCGCGTACGGCTGGTTCGCCTACCAACCGCTCGCCCCCCAGGAGGCTTTCTCGCCGGGACCCTGGGCGATCCTCGCATACCGGGCGGCCGATCCCGGCTTCATCCTGCTGGCTGTGATCGCGGCGCTCTTCCTGTGGGGCGTGGTGTCGCCACGAACCGCCCCCTGGGGTGTGCTCTACCGAAAGCTTGTGCAGCCGCGCCTGCAGCCGGCGAGGGAGTTCGAGGACCCGCGCCCGCCGCGGTTCGCCCAGGGCGTGGGCCTGTTCGTCACGGTCGTCGGCGTGGCGCTGCACCTGATCGGCGTGCCGTGGGCGCTGCCGATCGCTGCAGCGGCCGCGTTCATCGCCGCCTTTCTGAACACGGTGTTCGGCCTGTGCCTCGGCTGCCAGCTGTACCTGCTGCTCGCCCGCGCGGGCATCATCCGAACCGCCAGCCCGGTCTGAGCCCGCACGGCTGTCAAGGCCAGAGCCCGCACAAAGATCCGCTGGATACGCTGTGCGACGAGGGCCGAAACGCGGCCGGAGGGAGACGACCATGAGTGTCACCAGCGAAGCCAGCACCAGCTGGAAGGGAAGCCTCGCAGAGGGATCGGGCGAGGTCGCCCTCGAGTCCTCCAACCAGGGCCCCCTGGCCGTCAACTGGAAGGCTCGCAGCGAGGGCTCGACGTCGGTCACGACGCCCGAGGAACTGCTGGCCGCGGCGCACTCGTCGTGCTTCAGCATGGCGCTCTCGCACGCACTGACCGAGAACGGCACCCCTCCCGAGAGCATCGAGACGACCGCATCCGTCACGTTCGTTCCGGGCACCGGGATCAGCGGCAGCCATCTGAACGTCAACGCGAGCGTGCCCGGCCTGTCGTCCGAGGACTTCGCCCGTATCGCCGCCGAGGCGAAGACGGGATGCCCGGTCTCGCAGGCGCTGGCGGGCATCGAGATCACGCTCGAGGCGACGCTTGCCTGAGCCCCGCCACGTCGTCGTCAGCGGCGCGTCCGGGCTCATCGGCAGCGCCCTCGTGACGTCGCTGCGCGCGGACGGCGTGCGGGTGACCACACTCGTGCGCCGTCCGGCGCAGAGCGCCGACGAGGTGCCGTGGCTGCAGGATGCAGGACCGCTCGATCCGGCCGTCCTCGCGGGGGCGGACGCCGTCGTGTCCCTGAGCGGCGCGAGCGTCGGACGCTTCCCCTGGACACGGTCGTACAAGAGCACGCTGCTGTGGTCCCGCCTCACGCCGACACGGACGCTCACTCGGGCGCTGCGCGCGCTCGGACCGGATGCTCCCGCGTTCGTCTCCGCCTCCGCCGTGGGCTACTACGGATCGGCTCCGGGCGTGCGCCAGGACGAGAGCTCCGGTCCGGGCGACGGCTTCCTGTCGCGGCTCACCGTCGACTGGGAGCAGGCCGCGCGCGAAGCCGGCGACGAGACCCGCGTGACGCTCCTGCGCACGGCCCCGGTGGTGCACGAGCAGGGCGTGCTCAAGCCTCTCCTGCTGCTCACCAAGCTCGGACTGTCCGGCCCGATCGGTCACGGCACCCAGGCGTGGCCGTGGATCTCGCTGGACGACGAGGTGGGGGCCATCCGCCACATCCTCGCCGAGCAGATCACCGGGCCGGTCAACCTGACGGGACCGACTCGCGCGACCGCCAACGATCTCGGCTTCGCGCTCGCGCGACGCATGAACCGGCCCTACGTTCTCCGCGCCCCGGAGTGGGCGGTTCGCGCGGCGCTCGGCGCGGACGCCACCGAGGCGCTGCTCACCAACGATGTCGACCTCGTGCCGGGGGTTCTGACCTCCACCGGCTACCGCTTCACGCATCCCACGGTGGAGGATGCGGTCGCCGCGGCGGTTCCCGCCGCCTGACGCTCAGCCGCGGTCGCGCCGCTCCAACCGGATCGCGGTGCGCACCGCGGCGCGAGCGCGACGCCGGTCGCCCGATCCGTCGTAGGCGAGCCCGAGTCGGTACCAGGCGCGCCAGTCGTCCGGCGCCTCCTCGACGTCGTGGCGGTAGGCGGGGAACACCGCATCCGCCTCATCGCGCAGCACGCGCCCGCTCGGCCGGGTCTCCAGCGCCTCGGTGGGCAGTGCGTCTTCGGCCTCCAGCCGGCGGCCGAGCGCCTGCGCCCGCACGCCGAACCACAGCTCCCGCCCGACAGCCCACACGGCGATGACCGGCAGGACCAGCAGTGCGACACCCGCGGCGACGCCCAGCGGCATCCCGCTGGTCAGGAGCAGCCAGGCGCGCTGGCCCACGAACACGGCGTAGAGCGCGAAGGCCGCCACCATGACGGCGACGCCGATGCGCGCGCTCACGGAGTGGTCGCAGCGATCTGGCCGGAAGCGGCGCCGTCGGTCACCCCGGCGCCTGTGCTGCGTGTTCCGGGCAGGCGGATTCCGATGTCGAGGAAGCTGTCGAGTCCCACGTGCACGCCACGGGCGTCGCGGGCGGCGGCGAGCGCGATGCGGATGCCGGGGGCGTATGCCAACGCCGGCTCGATCGTGTCGTGGACGATCGAGAGGGACTCCCCCGCCCCCGAGAGGATGACTTCCTGACGCGCGACGACGCCGGGGCGACGCAGCGAGTGGATCGGGACGCTGGCCACCTGCTGTCCGCGCGCCCGCTGGTCGACGTGCGGCGCCTCGACCGGGCCTGTGCCCTGGCGGGCGGCCGCGATCATCTCGGCCGTGCGCACCGCGGTTCCGCTGGGCGAGTCGATCTTGGTCTCCCGGTGGGCCTCGACGATCTCGATGGAATCGAAGAAGGGAGCCGCGGCAGCGGACAGCGCCGAGCCCATCACGGAGCCGAGCGAGAAGTTCGGGACGAACACGACGCCCACGTCGGCCGCATCCGCCAGGGGGCGCACGAGCGCGATGCGCTCCGCCGACCACCCGCTCGTGCCGATCAGCACGTTCTTGCCGCGTTCGATGGCCGCGCGGACGACGTCGATGGAGATGGCGGGGATCGAGGCGTCGATCACGAGGTCCGCATCGTCGATGGCCTGGATGTCGTCTCGCGACGAGAGAGCGGCGACGAGCTCGAAGCCCTCTTCGCCCTCGACCACGCCGCGGATGATGCTTCCCAGCTTGCCGGTTGCTCCCACGATGGCCACACGCGTCGTCATGTCTCCACCCTAGGCGTACCCCGGCTACGCTCGCGGTATGCCCACCCTGCGTGCCCTTCCCGCAGACGACCCCGTCAGTCACGAGCTGCTCACCCTGTACTTCGCCCGCCGCGCGGAGGGGTTCCCCGGCGGCGGATACCGCACGGTGTTCCCCGACCCTGCAGCCTTCGAGGAGCCGAACGGCGTGTTCCTCGTTCTCTTCGACGACGCCGGCGAGGCGATCGGTTGCGGCGGCATCCGTCGCATCGCCGACGGGCCCACGGGCGTCCGCTACGAGCTCAAGCATCTGTTCGTCCGGCCCGAGGCGCGCGGCAGCGGCGGCGGACGGCTGCTCGTGACCGAGCTCGAGGAGCGCGCCCGGGGCTTCGGGGCGGCAGAGCTTGTGCTCGACACCCATCACTCGCTCGAGGCAGCCGGCTCTCTCTATGCGCGCAGCGGTTTCACCGCCATCGAGCCGTACAACGACAACCAGAACGCCACGCGCTGGTACGGCAAGGCGCTGTGACGTGGCGCGACCCTCGGAGTTCCCGTTCGTTCCGAAGACGACCGTGTCCCTCGAGGTGGGCGACGTCATCGCGATCCCCCGGACAGACGGCCTCTGGGGTGCGCTGCACGTGGTGGACCTGCGCCGATCGGGCGTGACCAGCCGGGTGTCGTTCATCGCGGGCGTCCTGCCGTGGCGCGGCGCCCACACCCCGAAGGCCCCGGATGTCGCGGGCTTGGCCGTCGTGGAGCAGGCATTGGTGGGCACGGCGCTCTTCCGTGAGGGCGGACTTCAGGTCACCGCCAACGCACCGTTCACGCCCACATCCCTGCCCAACAACTTCCGGGATACCGGGATCGGTTCACGTGTCCAGGTCTGGGGATGGCGGGCAGCCGTGGGCCGTGTCGACGCCTGGCGACCCGAGGATCCGGCCTGGACCCGGACGCGTCAGACGGGTGGGACCTCGGGGAGGCCCGTGCGCAGCTCGAACGGCAGGTGGGCGAGGTCGTTGTGCGAGACGAGCGTCCACGGACGCCCGTGGCGCTGTGCGATGACCGTGAGTCCCGCGTTGGCCTGATTGAGCGTCATCCAGCGCCAGTCGGGCGCGCCCAGCACCTCGCGCACGAACCACCCGATCACCGCGTTATGCGTGATGATCAGCTCGTGCACGTCGCCCTGCTTGCGCACGAGGAAGGCGGCGAGGGCGTCGGCCATCTGCGCACGCCCCGCATCCACCGCGGCCTCCGTGATACCGCCGAAGAACGGCTCGAAGACCGCGGGGGTCTCTTCCGTCATCCCGGTCGGAACGCAGTCGAACAGCAGTGACGAGGCCTCCGGCGTGATCGACGGCATACGCTCGGCCACCGCGCGGGCCGTCTCTGCGGCGCGCACGAGCGGCGAGTGCCAGACGGCATCGAACGGAACGCCCGAGAGTCGGTCGGCCAGCAGCTCAGCCTGGCGGCGGCCACGCGGCGACAACGGTCCGTCGTCGATGCCGTGCTCCGCATCCTGATGCTCGCCGTGGCGGACGAGATAGATATAGTGAGTCACGCCTGTCGCTCCGTCGAGTAGGTCGAACGCCTCATCGGCGTCTCATCCACCCTAACCCGCTACTCCGACGCGCGCGCGATCTCCGACAGCTGGCTGCGGGTGAGACGGAGCCCCACTCCCTGCAGCACCTCCTCGACGTGATCGGGCGCGTAGGCGTTCGCGATCGGTGCGGCGACGATCCGCTGGGCGAGCAGCCACGCCACCGCGACCGCCGACACCGGCACACCGAACTCCGCCGCCACCGCGTCCAGGGCCTTCAGCGTGCGGCTGCCGCGCTTGGTGAGGCTGCCAGCCAGCTGGGCCGCTCGGACCGAGGTGACGGCCTTGTCGCGTGTGCGCCGGGCGCCGGCGAGGAACCCGTGCTCCAGCGGATGCGAGGGTGTCACCGCGACCCCCTGCGCACCGGCGACGAGTCGCAGGTCGCCGTCGAAGTCCTTCCGACGCAACACGTTGTAGGGTACGTCGAGCACCGTGAACCGCGGGAGTCCGGCCGACGAGAGGATGCGAGCCTCCACCAGCTGCTCCGCGCGCAGGCCGTACGCGCCGATGGCCCGTACCTTGCCGGCCTCGATCAGCCACTCCAGCGTGGCGAGCGTGTTCTCGAGCGATCCCACTCCTGCGGTGCCGTCGATGTAGAGCACATCGATGCGATCGGTGCCGAGACGGACGAGCGAGGCCTCGACCGAGCGGATCAGGTTGACGGGGCCGAGGCCCGGGTGGTCGGGATGAGCGCCGACGCGGGTCATGAGCACGAGGTCGTCGCGCACGCGGCGCTTGCGCAGCCACTCGCCGATGATGTGCTCGCTGCGTCCGCCCGCAAAGCTGTCCGCGGTGTGCACGGCGTTGCCCCCCGCGCTCCACGTACGCGTCGAGGATCGTGTGGCTCGTGTCGATGTCGACGTTCCAGCCGAACTCCGCGCCGCCCAGGATCAGGGGGAAGATGCGCTGGCCGCTCTCACCGAGATCGATGCGGATACCGGAGCCGACGCCGGGGCCCTGCACGGGGATGGGGGCAGACGGGTGCATCTCTGCCACGTCGGTGGGCGCAACCGGGTGCGTCGCCGTGCCGATTCCGAAGATTCTCACGCGCACCCCTTCCGCATTCTCGTGTCGCGGAACGCGGAAACCGTGGATCTCCCGCGTGGCTCGACGCGTACTTAGACAGTAAGTGAGCGCGCGGTCACCGGATTCCGCCACGGCGATAGATCGATAAACATTGCATAACTCTTTTGTCACGGCCTGCCCGCGAACGGCAGAGGCCCCCGTCGCGATATCGCGACGGGGGCCTCTGCAGCGTCGGGGGATCAGCCCTCTGCGGGAGCCTCCGGACCGGGGTTGGCCGCGTCGCGACCCTCCTGGTCCGCAGCCTCTTCGAGCACGGGCTCGAGCGACAGCTTGCCGCGGTCGTCGATCTTCGTGATCTTGACCAGCAGCTTCTGACCCACGCTGAGCACGTCGTCGACGTTCTCGACGCGCTTGCCGCCGGCGAGCTTGCGGACCTCGCTGACGTGCAGCAGGCCGTCCTTGCCGGGCAGCAGCGAGATGAAGGCGCCGAACGTGGCGATCTTCACGACGGTGCCGAGGAACTGCTCGCCCACCTCGGGGTTGGTCGGGTTGGCGATCGCGTTCACCTGGGCACGGGCCGCCTCAGCCGAAGGGCCGTCGGTCGCGCCGATGTAGACGGTGCCGTCCTCCTCGATGGAGATCTGCGCACCGGTCTCGTCCTGGATCGCGTTGATCGTCTTGCCCTTCGGGCCGATCAGCTCACCGATCTTGTCGACGGGGATCTGGACGCTGATGACGCGGGGCGCGGTGGGCGCCATCTCGTCGGGAGCATCGATCGCGGCGTTGAGCACGTTGAGGATCGTCAGACGCGCGTCCTTGGCCTGCGTCAGCGCGGCGGCGAGCACCGACGACGGGATGCCGTCGAGCTTCGTGTCGAGCTGGATCGCCGTGACGAACTCGCTCGTACCGGCGACCTTGAAGTCCATGTCGCCCAGCGCGTCCTCGGCACCGAGGATGTCGGTCAGCGCGGCGTAGCGCGTCTGGCCATCGACCTCATCCGACACGAGACCCATCGCGATACCCGCGACAGGCGCGCGCAGCGGCACACCGGCGTTGAGCAGCGACAGGGTCGAGGCGCACACGGAGCCCATGGACGTCGAACCGTTGGAGCCGAGAGCCTCGGAGACCTGGCGGATCGCGTAGGGGAACTCCTCGCGGCTGGGCAGCACCGGAACGAGGGCGCGCTCGGCCAGGAAGCCGTGACCGATCTCGCGACGCTTCGGGCTACCCACGCGGCCGGTCTCACCGGTCGAGTAGGGCGGGAAGTTGTAGTGGTGCATGTAGCGCTTGCTCGTGGTGGGGCTCAGCGAGTCGATCTGCTGCTCCATCTTGAGCATGTTCAGCGTGGTGACGCCCAGGATCTGGGTCTCACCGCGCTGGAAGATCGCCGAACCGTGCACGCGCGGGATGACCTGCACCTCGGCGTCGAGCGCACGGATGTCGGCCAGGCCGCGTCCGTCGATACGGACACCCTCGGCGAGGATGCGACCGCGCACGATCTTCTTCGTGACCGACTTGTACGCTGCGGAGAACTCGAGCGTCGCCGCGGCAGGCAGCTGCTCGGCCTCGACGGCTGCGACGAGCTCTGCCTTGACGGCATCCTTCACCGCGTCGTCCGCGTTCTGACGCTCCTGCTTGTCGGCGATCTGGTAGATCGGGACGAGCTTGTCGTAGGCGCGCTCGGCGACGAAGTCGTACGTCTCCTGGCTGTAGGGCGGGAAGACCGGGTAGGGCTGGATCTCCTTCGCCGCGGTGTTCGCCACGACGTTCTGCGCCGCGACGAGCTCCTTGATGAAGGGCTTGGCGGCCTCGAGACCCTGCGCGACGATCTCCTCGCTGGGCTTGGTGGCACCGGCCTTGATGAGGTCCCAGCTGTGCTCGGTGGCCTCGGCCTCGACCATCATGATCGCGACTTCGCCGTCCTCCAGGACGCGACCGGCGACGATCAGGTCGAAGACGGCCTCCTGCAGCTGCTCGGCCTTCGGGAAGGCGATCCACTGGTCGGCGTGCTCGCCGTGACCGGGGATGAGCGCGAGGCGCACACCGGCGATGGGACCGGAGAACGGCAGACCCGAGATCTGCGTCGACAGGGACGCCGCGTTGATGGCGAGAGCGTCGTAGAACTCGCCCGGCGCGATCGAGAGCACCGTGACGACGATCTGGACCTCGTTGCGGAGGCCGTCGACGAACGACGGGCGCAGCGGACGGTCGATCAGACGGCAGACCAGGATCGCCTCGGTCGAGGGGCGACCCTCCCGGCGGAAGAACGAACCGGGGATCTTGCCGGCGGCGTACGAGCGCTCCTCGACGTCGACGGTCAGCGGGAAGAAGTCGAAACCCTCACGAGGGTGCTTCCCGGCGCTCGTGGCCGAGAGGAGCATCGTCTCCTCGTCGAGGTAGGCGGCAACGGCACCCTGTGCCTGCTGCGCCAGTCGCCCGGTCTCGAACCGGACAGTGCGGGTGCCGAATCGGCCGTTGTCGAGAACGGCTTCGGCGGCGGTGATTTCCGGACCTTCCAAGAGGTCCCTCCTTCTTTGTTTAGGCTCGCCACCCCGTGTGGGCGACGAGCGGACATGCGAAGGAGCAGGGCTGCGGTTATGGGCGCGCGGCATGACTGCAGAGAGCCTGCGCTGGCCACCAGTAGAAGACCACCCGGCGTGCGACGCACGACGAGGAACCCACCACAGGGGACCAGCTTCCCGCCGGCCTGCTCCGTGAACTCGTATGGAGTTGGGCGATCGCAGAGAGCGATCCGCCTCAGCCTACCAGTGCAACCCGTTCTCACGCCGGTCGGCGCCGCCTATCGTGGAACGCACACCCGCGACAGCGGAACCGACGAGAGGACAGGTCATGACCTACGACACCACCCCCGGCTCCGACCGCGACGCCGAGCCGGGCACCGAGCCCGCAGCCTCCGGCGAGGAGCAGCTGGTCGAGGACGGTCTGCTCGACGGCACCCCGGAGACGCCGGACCCGCGCGAAGAGGCGCAGTTGCAGGCGCAGCTCGAGCGCGAGATACGTTTCGACGGGTTCGAGCAGGGCATCGAGGGCTGAGACGGAAGAGAGGGCCCCGGCACGCATCGCGTGCCGGGGCCCTCTCTCTGCGTGTCTCAGTGGGCAGTGGTCGCCATCGGCTTCGGGGCCGTATCCACCCCCTCTGCGGCGGGCGCCTTCTCCCCCGCATCCGCACCGTGTCCGCCGGTCAGCGTGGACTCGTCGAACGGGCGGGCGCCGGAGAGCACCTCGCGCACCCGCGCCTTGTCGATCTGCCGGGTCCAGGTGCCGATCAGCACGGTCGCCACCGCGTTGCCGGTGAAGTTGGTGACCGCACGCCCCTCCGACATGAAACGGTCGATGCCGACGATGACCCCCACACCGCCGACCAGGTCGGGGCGGTAGGTCTGGAGCCCCGCCGCGAGGGTCGCGAGACCCGCGCCCGTGACGCCCGCTGCGCCCTTCGAGGCGATGATCATGAACACGAGGAGGCCGATCTGCTCCGGGATGGACATCGGAGCACCCATGCCCGTCGCGATGAACAGCGAGGCCATCGTGAGGTAGATCGCCGTGCCGTCGAGGTTGAAGGAGTAGCCGGTGGGAACCGTGATGCCCACGACGGGCTTCGAGACGCCGAGGTGCTCCATCTTCGCGATGAGCCGGGGCAGCGCGGACTCCGAGGACGACGTCCCCACGATCAGCAGGTACTCACGGCCGAGGTACTTCATGAGCGAGAAGATGTTCACCCGTGCGACCGCGTACAGCAGCGAGCCCAGCACGCCGGCGATGAAGACGAAGCACGTGATGTAGAAGGCCACCATCAGAAGACCGAGCCCGAGGATCGCGGCGACGCCGGTCGAGCCGACGACGGCGGCGATGGCACCGAATGCGCCGACGGGAGCGAGCCAGAGGATCATGCCCAGGATGCGGAACACGAGCGTCTGCAGGTGGGTGACCGCCGTCATGATCGGCTTGCCCTTCTCCCCCAGCCCCTGCAGCGCGAAGCCGACGAGGAGCGCGATGAAGAGCACCTGCAGCACGCTGCCGCCGGTGAACGCCGCGAAGAAGGACTCGGGCACGATGTGCAGCAGGAAGTCGACCGTCGAGGTCGCCTCGCCCGTCGCCTGGTAGGTGGAGCCGGACATGTCCAGTCCCTCGCCCGGGTGGATGATGTTGCCGACCACGAGGCCGATCGCCAGTGCGAAGGTCGACATGCCGAGGAAGTAGACCAGGGCAAGCCCGCCGATCTTGCCGACGGTCGCCGCCTTGGCGATCGAGCCCACGCCCACCACGATCGTGCAGAAGATGATGGGGGCGATCATCATCGTGATCAGCGACACGAACGCGGTCCCCAGCGGCTTCAGGCCTACTGCGAACTCGGGGAAGACCAGCCCGACCACGGCGCCGGCGACCACCGCGATGATCACCGAGACGTACAGCCAGGTGTGCTTGTCCCATTTCTTGCGACCGGGGCGGCCTGTCAGCCGCGGCAGGGTCACCGTCGTCGTGCGGGGAAGTCGCAGAGCCATCGTCGTCTCCTTCTCGATCGGGCCGCCTCGTCGTGGCCACGCTCGTACCTTCGTCCCCGCTGACGGACGGGGTCGAGTTGTGGTCGTATTGATCACGGAGGATGCGGTGAGACCGACGAAGTTCCCGACGAGCGCGGCCACGCGCCTGTTCCTGCTGATCGCCGCCGCTGCTGTCGCGGCGGCGGCGACGCTCAGCGCGGTGCTCGTGCTGGACGCGCAGCGCGCGGAGCGTGCGGAGGCGGAGCGCGTGACGCAGATCGTCGCGCGCACCCTCGCCGAGGATCCGTTCGTTCGAAGCGGCGTCACCTCCGAGGACCCCTCCGCCGTCCTCCAGCCGTTCGCGGAGTCGGTCATGGCCGCCAGCGACCTCGACTTCGTGACGATCATGTCGCCCGACGGCGTGCGGTTCACCCACCGGGATCCCGCCCGAATCGGCGAGCGCTACATCGGGACGATCCCCGCAGCCCCCGAATCTCTCACCGAGGAACGTGCGGGGACGCTGGGCCCATCCGTTCGTACGATCGCCCCGGTCACCGAAGGCGACGAGGTCGTGGGGTGGGTGTCGGCGGGGGTGACGCTGGGCAGCATCGGCGACGGGATCGCTGCCCGGCTGCCGTTCGCGCTGGCGGTCGCGCTCATCGTGCTGGCCGCGGGTCTGGTCGGCGCCGTGCTCGCGCGCGGCCAGGCGCGGCGCGTGACGGGCGATCTGGCCGCATCCGAGATCCGCGACACGCTCTCGAGCGCCGAGTCGATGCGCACCCTCGGCGAGGCGCTGCGAGCGCAGACGCACGAGCACGGCAACCGCATCCATACCGCCGTCGCCCTGCTCGAGATGGATCGGCGCGAAGAGGCGATCGCTCTGCTCACCGACTCCGCCCAGGCCTCGCAGGAGCTGGTCGATCAGGTCACGGCGCGCACCGACGGCGACGCCACCGTGGGCGCCCTGGTACTCGGCAAGGTGTCGCAGGCGGCCGAACGCGGGGTGCTCCTGCGCACGCAGATCGCTCCCGACGCACCCCGCTCGGTGCTCTCCGCCGTCGACGCCGTCACGGTCGTGGGTAACCTGCTCGACAACGCCGTGGATGCGGCGGCCGCCGGCCCCCCGCCGCGCACCGTCGATTTCACGATGACGCGGTCGGGGCGAGACCTGATGCTCACGGTGACCGACTCGGGCGCCGGAGTCCCCGCGGAGATGCGCGAGAGGGTGTTCGAGATGGGATTCAGCACGAAGCCCGCGGGGGCGGAGGGTCGCGGCGTGGGCCTGGCCCTCGTTCAGGACATCGTGACGGCGGCGGGCGGCAGCATCCGCATCGACGACGCCGATCCGAGCCGCTTCGAGGTGCTGCTGAAGGGGCGGGCATGATCCAGGTCCTGGTCGTCGACGACGACGCGTTGACCCTCGAGCTGCACGGACAGTACGTCGGGCGCCTGGACGGCTTCGAGGTGAGCGGACTGTGCGCGGGAGCGTCGGCCGCGCTGCGCGCGCTCATCGGGCCTGCGCCGAGGCCCGTCGTCGACCTCGTGCTGCTGGATATGACCATGCCGGACGGGAGCGGGCTGGATGTGCTGCGCCGCATCCGCGCCGCGGGCAGCACGGTGGACGTGATCGCGGTGACCAGCGTGCGCGACGCCGAGACCGTGCGGGCCACTGCCAGCCTCGGGGTCGTGCAATACCTCGTGAAACCCTTCACCTTCGGCGTGTTCCGGGAGCGGCTCGAGCAGTACGCACAGGCCCGCGAGCTGCGGGCTCCGCGCGGACCGGCGACGCAGGCCGAGATCGATGCGCTGCTCGGGGCCGGTCGCACGGCTCCCATCCCGGTCACGCCCAAGGGCATCTCGCCGGACACGCTGGACGCGGTGGGCCGGGCGCTGCGCAAGGGTGACGCGCTCTCGGCCGTCGAGACGGCACGTCTGCTGGGTCTGTCGCGCGTCTCGGCGCGCCGCTACCTGGAGCACCTCGTGGAGATCGGTGCCGCCGAGCGACGTGCGCGCCACGGTCGCCCGGGCCGCCCCGAGAGCGAGTACCGCTGGTCCGTGTGACTCGTGGGGTTGGTGTGATGCCTGTGACGCAATAGCGTGTTCCGCATGACCGTCGAGCGCACGCAACGCCCGCGGGCGTTGCGCCCGGCCGCGCTCGCTGTCGCCGTCACGATCGTTGCGCTGTTCGCCGGGTCCGGCGCACCCGCCCAGGCTGCCGACACCCCTTCGTGGAACGACGTGCAGAACGCACGCGACAACCGGGCCGCCGCCGCCGAGCTCGTCGCCCGCATCGAGGCCGAGCTCGACGCCGCGCAGGACCGCAGTGCAGCCTCCGCCACCGCAGCGCTGGATGCGGCGCGCGTCGCAGAGGACGCCCGCCGACGCGCGGACGACGCCGCGCAGCGTTCCGCTGCACTCGATGCGCAGGTGGACGCCGCCCGGACGGAGGCCGAGGCGCAGCGCGCTCGCACGGGCGCACTCGCGTCCTCCATGTACCGGCTGCAGTCCGACGGTCCCCTCGTCGCCCGACTGCTGACCGCCGCCGACCCGGACGACCTGCTCGATCGTCTCGGGCTTCTCGAGACGATGGGAACGGCCTGGGCCGGCCGTGCGGCGCAGGTGCAGGGCGCGGCGCAGGTCTTGGCGGCGCTCGACGACCAGGCCACCGCCGCACATGTCGCACGCGAGGACGCCGCCGCGGCGGCCGAGCGCGCCGCCGCCGACGCGCAGTCCGCCGCCGACGCGGAGGCCGCGGCGGTCACGGAGCTCACCACGCAGGCCGACACTCTCTACGCGCAGTTGGCGACACTCAAAGGCACGACGGCCGATCTGGAGCGCCGGTACCGGTTGGCGAGTCAGGTGGCGGCACAACCGGCGAATCCGGCACCCACATCCCCGTCACCCGGCTCTCCTGCGCCCCCCGCGCCGCCCGTACCCACCCCTCCCGCGGGCGGTGCCGTCGTCGTCGACCCCGCGGGGGCCAGGGAGTACGCGCGCGGCGCGATCGGCTCCTACGGCTGGGGGCAGGACCAGTTCGAGTGTCTCGTGTCACTGTGGAACCGCGAGTCCGGCTGGCGCGCCGATGCACTCAACCCCTCGAGCGGTGCCTACGGCATTCCGCAGGCGCTGCCCGGCGGCAAGATGGCGACCGCAGGGGCCGACTGGCGCACGAACGCCGCCACGCAGATCAATTGGGGCCTGTCGTACATCTCGGACCGCTACGGCTCCCCCTGCGGAGCGTGGGGCCATTCCCAGGCCACCGGCTGGTACTGAGCGCCTCGCTTCTGCGCGCTCAGGCAGACGAGGACGCGCGGCGGGAGCGCCCGGCGCCGGGCATCTCGACAAAGTCGTCGTGCTTGGCATCCAGGCCGTCACCGGCGGTGCGCCCCCGCATTCGACGCCACAGCCAGGGCAGCGCATCGCGACGCAGCCAGCCGCCCGCAGCGGGCTCGTCGTCGTGGAGGGCCGCGTCCAGGTCGCCCAGAGCCTCCGCATCCGGGATGCCCAACACCTCCGCGGCGCGATACGCGAGGAAGCGGTGACCCCGTGAACGCAGGTGGACCTTGTCGTCGGCCCACATCTCCAGCGCACCGATCTCGGGCAGCGCGTCCAGGTCGAGGAGCATGCAGCCGTGGACACGAGCGATGCGGCGAAGCTCCGAGGCGTACTGGGCGAACCGGCGCGCGAACAGTCCCGCGGCCCGACGGTGGGGCAGGAAAGGTGTGACCAGGAGAACGTCGCAGCCCGCCGCCCGCAGCGCCACGACGCCCTCCTCCAGTTCGGCGGCGAGCGCGCGCGGGGCCGCGCCGTGACCGACGAGGTCGTTCGCGCCCATGAGGATCGAGACGAGGTCGGGGCGCAGCTCGAGCGCCCGCGGGATCTGCGTCGTCGTGAGATCGCGCACGCGACGCGAGCGGACCGCGAGATTGGCGTAGCGGAA
Organism: Microbacterium sp. SORGH_AS_0862; assembly: GCF_030818795.1. NCBI lineage: Bacteria > Bacillati > Actinomycetota > Actinomycetes > Micrococcales > Microbacteriaceae > Microbacterium > Microbacterium sp. SORGH_AS_0862. The sequence continues at coordinate 414,672 of NZ_JAUTAY010000001.1, forward strand.
GGGCTCGCGACCGCGGTGCTGCTGCGCCAGCAGCGGCGCCAGACGATCGGCCCAGCCGCGATACTGACCGTGAGGGGCGCGTGAGGTGTCGCACAGGCCCTCGGTGAGCGAGTCGCCGAGCGCGACGAACCTCGCCCACCGGCGCGGCGCGGGAAGCAGCGCAGGCATAGCGGGACGAGTCTCGCCGCGGGCCAGGAGCCGATCGTCGATCCGGCGCAGTTCCCGTGCTTCGTCGTAGTGCCCGAGGAGCTGACCGTACAGCGACGCCCAGGTGCGCTCGGCGACCGCGTCGCGTGCGGCGACCGAGAAGGCCTGACGCTTCGCGTCGTCACCCAGCAGGTCACCGACGCGAGCGCGGAGGTCGGCGAGGTCGCCGGGGCGGTAGAGCCATCCGTCGATGCTCGAGCGCACGAGGTCCACCGGTCCGCCCGTCCCCGTGGCGACGACCGGGACGCCGCTCGCGTGGGCCTCCTGGATCGTCTGGCCGAAGGTCTCGCTCTCGCCGGGGTGGACGAAGACGTCGAACGACGCCATCGCCTCTGCGAGCTCGGCGCCCCCGAGATGCCCGAGGAACACCGCGCCGGGGAGCTGTCGCTCGAGCTGGGCCCGGGACGGACCGTCTCCGACGATCACCAGCCGCGCACCTTCGACCCCCGCCAGCACCGCGAGATCCTCCACCTGCTTCTCCGGGGCGAGGCGCCCGACGTAGCCGATGATGTGCTCGCCCGGTGCGACGCGTCGGCGGAACTGCTCGCTCCGACGTTCCGGCCGGAATCGCTCGCCATCCACGCCACGCGCCCACATCCGCAGGCGATCCACTCCCATCCGCTCCAGCTGCGCGACCGACGGGGTCGAGGGCGCCAAAGTGAGGGTCGCCCGGCGGTGGAGCCGTGCGACGTGCCCGGCGGCGAGCGCCGCAGCCTGCGGCATCCGGTAGCGCTCCGCGTAGGCGACGACATCGGTCTGGTAGATCGCGACGGATGCGGTGCGCAGCGACTCGGCGGCGTTCACGCCCTGCCACCCCAGCACGAAGGGCGACGCGAGGTGGACCACGTCGGGGCGGAACTCGCGGAGGATCGCCGCGATGCGCGCGACCCGTGCGAAGACGACCCGCACCTGCGGGTACGACGGCAGCGGGAGCGACGCGAGCAGCTCGGTGCGGGAGGCGGCGACCGCGTCGACGGACTCGGTGGAGCGAGGGGCGATCACGAGCGTCTCGTGACCGTCGGCGGCGAGGTGGCGGAGCACCTGCAGGACGGAGCCGGTCACCCCGTTCATGTGCGGAAGGTAGGACTCGGCGATCAGCGCGACTCTCACGAGACCAGGGTGCTCCCGGAGCCGCGCCCGAATGCCGTGAACCCGGGTGGATCGTCGAGAGTTCACCCGATGCACCACGGCTCGTCACCGGACGTGCCCCGTTGGGTCGCCGTTCACCCGCCGCTGGGATGCTTCACCGGTGGCGGAGCCTTTCCTGACCGATCTCGCATCGAGTCCGTGGGCGTTGCCGCTCATGGCCCTGCTCGTGTTCGCCGACGCGCTCCTGGTGGTGATCCCGGGCGAGGTCGCGGTGACGGCCATGGGCGCGCTGGCGGTGTCGACCGGCCGGCCCCCGATCGTCGCGGTCGTCGCCGTCGCGGCCGCCGCAGCATTCGCGGGAGACGCCGCGGGATACCTGCTGGGGCGCACGGTCGGGATCGAGCGCTGGCGCTGGATGCGGCATCCCCGCGTCGCGGCGGCGTTCGCATGGGCGCGGGGGCGCCTGCAGCGCAGCGCCGCGACGGTCGTGTTCACCGCGCGCTTCATCCCGTTCGCGCGCGTCGCCGTCACACTCACGGCGGGGGCCACACGCGTGCGGCCGGCGAGGTTCCTGGGCGCGTGCGGACTCGCGGCGCTGGGCTGGGCGGCCTACCAGAGCCTGATCGGCGCGGCGGTTGGCGCCATCGTGCCCGGCGGTCCCGTCGTCGCGGTGATCGTCTCCATCGTGCTCGCGTTGGGCCTGGGCTTCGCCGTGGATGCGGTCGCCGCGAGACGAGTGAGGGCGCCGCGGTGACGCGGCGCCCTCACTCGATGAGGAGATGTCACTCCCCCGAGAGACCTCCGAGCAGGTGGCCGAACGAACGGCCCTCCCCGAGGTAGTTCGCCGGGTCGAACGGGTCGGCGTCGACGACGGGGCTGCGACGGGCGATGGCCTCGGCCAGCTCGCACGCCCCCTTGTCCACACGGCTGGAAAGCGTCGCGACCTGGTCTCCGCTGCCACCCCAGTCGGCCGAGGCCGCGAACACGCCGGTGGAGACCGCATCCGCGTGGAGGTAGGCGAACAGCGGGCGGATCGCGTAGTCGATCGCCAGCGAGTGGCGGGCGGTGCCCGCGTTCGCTCCGATGAGTACCGGCTTGCCGCGCAGCGCATCGGGGTCGAGCACGTCGATGAACGACTTGAAGAGTCCCGAGTAGCTGGTGGAGAAGATCGGCGTCACGACGATGAGCGCGTCAGCCGACACCACCGTGTTGATCATCGTCTCCAGTGCCGTGGGCGCGAATCCGGTGAGCAGGTTGTTCGTGATGTCGTGCGCGTAGTCGCGCAGCTCGAACACGTCGGCGGTGATCTCGATATCGCGCTCCGCCAGCTCGCGCGCCGTGGCGGCGAGCAGGCGGTCGGCCAGCATCCGCGTCGACGACGGGTTCGACAGGCCCGCCGAGACGACGGCGATACGACGGGTGCTCATCAGGCGCTCCGCGTGGCGGCCGCACCGAAGGCGGCACCGACGGGCTGCGGGGTGTCCTGGTAGGGCGAACCCGAGGTCAGGTTGTCACCGCGGTTGGCGCGCGGGGTCGCCTGACGCGGCTCGGCGTCGCCGTACATCTTGCGCACCAGGTTCTCGTGGGTGGGCGCGTCCGGCACCTCGGCGGGACGGTTCTTCGCGAGCTCCTTGCGAAGCACGGGCACGACCTCGCCACCCAGGATGTCGAGCTGCTCGAGCACGATCTTCAGGGGCAGGCCGGCGTGGTCCATGAGGAACAGCTGGCGCTGGTAGTCGCCGAACAGGTCGCGCATACCGGCGTAGCGGTCGATGACCTGCTGGGGCGAGCCGACGGTGAGGGGTGTCATCTGCGTGAAGTCCTCCATCGACGGGCCGTGTCCGTAGACGGGGGCGTTGTCGAAGTACGGACGGAACTCGTTGACGGCGTCCTGCGAGTTCGCGCGCATGAACACCTGCCCGCCGAGGCCGACGATCGCCTGCTCGGGGGTTCCGTGTCCGTAGTGTGCGTAACGCTGGCGGTACAGCGCGATCAGGCGCTGGTAGTGCTCAGCCGGCCAGAAGATGTTGTTCGCGAAGAAGCCGTCACCGTAGTACGCGGCTTGCTCGGCGACCTCCGGCGTGCGGATCGAGCCGTGCCACACGAAGGGGGGCACGCCGTCGAGGGGGCGCGGCGTGGCGGTGAAGCCCTGCAGCGGGGTGCGGAACTTGCCCTCCCAGTCCACGACGTCCTCGCGCCACAGCTTGTGCAGCAGGGCGTAGTTCTCCAGCGCGATGGGCAGACCCTGACGGATGTCCTTGCCGAACCAGGGGTACACGGGGCCGGTGTTGCCACGGCCGAGCATGATGTCGGTGCGGCCGTTCGAGACGTGCTGCAGCATCGCGAAGTCCTCGGCGATCTTCACCGGGTCGTTCGTGGTGATGAGCGTCGTGGCGGTCGACACGAGCAGTCGCTCGGTCTGCGCGGCGATCGCGGCGAGCGTCGTGGTGGGCGACGACGACCAGAAGGGCGGGTTGTGGTGCTCGCCGAGGGCGAAGACGTCCAGGCCCACCTCCTCGGCGTGCTTGGCGATCGTGATGGTGTTGCGGATGCGCTCCGCTTCGCTCGGGGTGTGACCCGACACCGGGTCCTGGGTGATGTCCGAGACCGTGAAGATGCCGAACTGCATTCCCGGCCAGGTGGTGTTCTCGCTCACGATTCCTCTTCCGCTTCCCGGATGCGTGCCCGCATCCGTTTCTATGCGATTGAATATATCCCCTATAACGCGTCGGGGTCGAGGTTATTCCCGGCGACCGGACGCCGATTCGTACAGATGACGCAGATCCCTGCTCAGTTGGTGGGGCACCGTCTCGCTCGGAGAATGGCCGGTGTCGTAGACGACGGCCCGCGCGCCGATCCGCGACGCGTAGTCGCGGTACTCGGACTCGGGCCACAGGTCGTGCGTGCCGGTGGCGACGAGCTTGGGCAGATCGAGGCTTGCGACGGCGGCCGTGACATCCGGCATCGCCATCATGAGGCCCACGATGTCGGTCACGCTCGAGCGGCGGGTCAATGCGAACCGCTCGCGCACGAAACGGAGTCGTCCCGGCGGCACGCGGTTGAGGTTGTTGCGGATCCCCCACAGCATCAGGCCGGCGCCCGCGCGCGGCCCCGCCGCGTCCGAGAGGCGTCCGATGCGCTTGACGCCGCGGAAGACCTGTCCCGTGGCCGGCGGGCAGGTCACGAGCGCGAGGGTCGCGAACAGGTCGGGGCGCGCGACGAGCGCAAGCTGGGCGACGAGGCCGGCGAAGCTGTACCCCAGCACGTGCACGGGGGCGGATCCGGTCTCGAGCACCGCGATCATGTCGTCCACGAACAGCGGGTAGTCGTAGTGCCGCCGGGGCGGCACGAGATTCTCCGGCCCCGCCGCAGCGGATTCGTACTGACCCGCCAGATCGTAGGACTCGACGCGGTAGCCGGCTGCGGCGAGCAGCGGCATGACCAGCACGAAGTCCTCCTTCGACCCGGTCACCCCGGGAACGAGCAGCACCCTGGGGCCGTCCGCGGGGCCGAGCGAGACGCGGGCCAACGACCCCGACGGCGCGGCGACGGCGTCGCGCACGGCATCCGGCGGGAACACCTGCCAGTCCACGTCGCCGAGAGATCGGTCCTGCCAGGCAGCATCCTCACGCACGACCATCGACACCCCCTCACCGGTGGCCACACCCTACTGCCTCCGCGAACGGGCGACGGGCGCACCACGCGCACCGGTAGGGTCGCACGCGATGAGCCTTCCGCCGACCCCCGCGCCCGCGCGCCCGAAGCGCCGGGTGCCGTTCTGGGACAATGCGCGCTTCGCGTCGATCGTCCTGGTCGTGCTCGGGCACGCCACGCAGCGACTCATCTACGACTCGGATGCGGCCCTCGCGCTCTACCTCGTCGTCTATGCGTTCCACATGCCGGCCTTCGCGGTCATCTCGGGTTACTTCTCGAAGGCGGGCGTTCCGGGCAAGCGTCAGATGGCCCGCGTCATCACCGACATCCTGCTGCCCTACCTCATCTTCGAGACCCTCTGGACGTTCACCAAGTTCCTCGTGGAGGGCGCCCGCCAATCCGAACCCGACGCAGCCCTCGTGGACGCTCTGGTTCCTGCTCGCGCTCGGGATGTTCCGCGTCGTCCTGCCCTACCTCGCCCTCCTGCGCTGGCCGCTGCTGTGGACGTTGCTGGTGTCGATCGGCGTGGGCTATCTGCCGAACATCGACTCCACGCTGTCACTGTCGCGCACGATGGGGCTGCTGTTCTTCTTCACCCTCGGCTGGTGGCTGCGCGAGCACGACATCGTCGAGCGCTTCTCGCTGCTGGCCCGGCCGTGGTGGAGCCGCGTCGCCGCCGCGGCGGTGCTGGTGATCGCCGGCGCGGTCGCGTGGATCTTCATCGACGTCTGGCGGGCGATCGATCTGCGCACGTGGCTCTTCTACGAGGACGCCTACTCCGACCTGGGCGGCGAGCAGTGGTGGGCCGGCGGCATCCGGCTCGCGCTCATGGCGATCGCCCTGGTGCTGACCGCCGCCTTCCTCACTCTCGTTCCGAGGCGGGCCGCCTGGTGGACGCCGTTCGGGCAGTACACGATGTACGTGTACCTGCTGCACTCCTTCGTGCTCTACCCGTTCCGGGAGTCGGGCGTGCTGCGCGGACTCGACCCGACCTGGTTCTGGCTGCCGGTGGTCTGCGCCGCATCCGTGCTCATCGCGTTGGGACTCGCGACGGCGCCGGTGCGCCGGGTGTTCCGCCCCCTCGTCGAGCCGCGGTGGTCGTGGCTGTTCGCCGACCGCACCCTCGCACGCCGCGAGGGGCACCGCAGCGACCCGACCGGCTCGCGCCGCGCTCCCGAGCGCCGCTGAACCCGCTCAGGCGAAGAGCTCGGCTCCTACGAACGATCCCTCTCGGACACCCCCGGGCACAGCCCAGATGCCCGAGCCGACGTGGCGCAGGTACTCCGTGAGGAGATCCCGCGCGAGCGCCTTCTGCAGCGTGATGAACTGCTCGGGCGAGCGCTGGTAGGAGAGGAAGAACAGACCCGCCTCCAGCGCGCCGCGCCCGTCGTTGCCGTCGACGAAGTTGTAGCCGCGACGCAGGATGCGCACGCCGCCGTTGTTGTCGGGGTGGGCCAGGCTGACATGCGAGGCACGGTCGATGCGGGCGGTGCCGGACGCATCCGTCGCGGAGAAGTCCGGCGCGGTGAACTCGTCCCCTCCCGACAGCGGGGCACCCTCGCGCTTGTCGCGCCCGATCGTGCGCTCCTGCTCCATGAGCCGAAGCCGGTCCCAGGTCTCGATCGTCTGCCGGATGCGGCGTGCGACCAGATAGCTGCCTCCGGCGAGCCAGGCGGGGCCCTCATCCCCGACCCACACGTGCTCCGCGAGCGCCGCGGTGTCGGTGGCGAGGATGTTGGCCGTGCCGTCCTTGAAGCCGAACAGGTTGCGAGGCGTGGTCTGCGCCGCGCTCGTCTTCGACGTGCGGCCGAAGCCGAGCTGCGCCCAGCGGATGCGGGCGCGACCGAACGCGATGCGGCTGAGGTTCCGGATGGCGTGGACGGCCACTTGCGGATCGTCGGCACAGGCCTGGATGCACAGGTCGCCGTCGGAGTTCAGCGGGTCGAGGTCGTCGCCGACGAAGCGCGGCAGCACCGTCAGCAGATCGGGGCGACGATCGGCGATCCCGAAGCGATCGACGCCGTCGCGCTCGAACAGCCCGGGCCCGAATCCGAACGTGATGGTGAGCGAGCTCGCGGGCAGACCGAGCGCCTCTCCCGTGTCGTCCGGCGGCGCCTGAGGCGAACCGCCCACCGCCCCCGACGCGCTGACATCGAGCCCCTGCGTCATGCGCGAGGCGGCATACGACCAGTCCTGCAGGAGCGAGACGAGGTCGTCGCGTGTCAGATCGTCGTCGAGATCGAAGGCGGCGAAGTGCAGGTGATCCTGCACTTCAGTGGTGATCCCCGCCTGATGTTCGCCGAAGAACGCGTGGACGCCGTCGGCGTCAGCGGCGGATGCGGCGCCCGCGACCGTTGTGGCGACCGCGGTGCCGCCGGCCCCGCCGATGGCGAGGCCGGCGGCACCGGCGCCGAGCAGGCCGAGCAGACCCCGCCGACTGAGCCCGGACGGCACTTCGGCGGGCTCAGCCGGCTGGGCGGCGGACTGCTGCTCGCTCACGAGAGGACGGTCACCGTCAGACGCGACAGCGGCTCTGCGAGCGCGTTGATCAGATCGGTCAGGGTGCGCTTGTCGGCCTCGGTCAGCGTCGAGTACGCGACGAACGACGTGTCCGCGCTGCCGTACGTGGCCAGCTGAGCCTCGAGATCGGCGTATCCCTTGTCAATGGCGGTCACGAGCTTCTGCCCGTCCGCGCCCTTGCTCTCGGCGAAGTCGCGGACGAGCGAGTAGGCCATCTTGGAGCCCTCGACGTTGGCGGCGAAGTCGTAGAGGTCGGTGCCGCTCCACCAGTCCTCTTCGCCGGAGATCTTGCCGTTGGCGACCTCGTCGAGCAGCGCGATGGCACCGTTCGAGATGCCCGCGATGCCCTGCGCGTCCAGCGCGCTCACGAACTCGTCGGAGTGGACGTAGTCGTTGAGCTGCGCCACATCCGCGACGAGCTGGTCGGCGTGCTCCGTACGCTGCTCGGGCGTGGACGGCGTCCAGTCCTGCCAGGCAGGGGTCGCGCCATCGGCGTTGAGCGCGTCCTGAGCGGGGACCCAGAGGTCCTTCTCGATGCGGTGGAATCCCGTCCAGTCGAGACCCTCCGCGACCGCATCCACCTCGCGGTAGTCGATCTTGGGGTCGAGATCGCCCAGGGACTCGGCGACCGGCTCGATGCGCTCGTAATAGGAGCGCACCTGCGGGAAGGAGGTGCGGGCGGTCTCGTCGTCGCCGGCGGCGTAGGCGGCGGTGAAGGCGGCGACCGCGGGGACGAGCTGCTCGACCTGGTCCTTCACGAACGCGGCGTACAGGGAGACCGCCTGCTGCTTCTGCTCCGCGTCGTCACCGGACGCGGCGATCGTCTCGCCGGTGACCGTGAAGCCCGCCCGCCCGACGCCGTCACCGACCATGCCGGGCTTGCAGAGCGTGAAGTAGTTGCCGGGCTGCGCGACCACCGTCAGGGTGCGCGAGGCGCCCGGAGCGATGTTCTCGACCTCGCCGACGATACGGAGGCCGTCCTCGGCGAGCAGGTAGAACTCGCTGACCTCCGAGCCCGTGTTCGTGACGTCGAAGGCCAGGGTGCCGCTCGTGGCGGTCGCCGTGGGCAGATCGCATGCGGAGTCGCTCGCCGTGACGGTGAGGGCGTCGGATGCGGCCACGTCGGCCTTGGCGACGCATCCGGCGAGCGCGAGCGAGGTGATGACGAGCGCTGCGGCGCCGCCGATCAGACGGGGAGCTGTCATGGGGTTCCTTGATGTGCGGGAGCGACGGCTTCTTGCGCTCGGTGGGACCGCGGGTGCGGACGCGCACCGCGGAAGAAGAGGATGCCGACCACGGCGATGTAGACGACCCATGCGATGATCTGCAGCCATGTCATCTGCGGCATGAACCCGACGGTGGCCTGCAGCAGCACGGCGACGGGTCCCCCGGGGGCGATGGCCGACGACACGTCGAAGGCCCACCCGAACGGGAAGCCGGCGAGCCCCACCCCCACGACTCCGGTCACCGCATCGATCGTGGCGGCGTCGGAGAACGGCCCCGGCAGCACCCCCGCCTCCTGAAGGTCGTGCACGCCGTACGCGAGGACGCCGGCGGCCACGACGATCAGGAGCGCGCCGGTCCAGGTGAAGAAGACCCGCAGGTCGAGACGGATCATGCCGCGCGAGATGAGCGCGCCGAGCACGACCGCCAGCGCGAGGCCCAGGACGGCGCCGCCGAGTGCGGCGGGCGCGTTGCCGAAGGACTGCACCATCGACCACAGGAGCAGGGTCGTCTCGAGTCCCTCGCGGGCGACGGAGATGAAGCCGATGACGACGATTCCCCACAGCGCGCCGGTCGCGAGGGCTCGGTCGATGTCGCCCTCGAGCGCCCGCTTGAGCCCACGGCCGGCCCGCTGCATCCAGAAGATCATCCAGGTGACCAGCGCGACGGCGACGAGCGAGAGACCGCCGCCGAGGATCTCCTGGGCCTGGAAGGTCAGCTCGTAGGCGCCGAACGTGAGGACGGCTCCGACCACGAGCGAGAGGAGAACGGCAAGCCCGACGCCGATCCACAGCCGGGGCAGCACGTCGCGCCGGCCGAGTCGGGAGAGATAGGCGGCGAGGATGCCGACGACGATGGCGGCCTCGAGGCCTTCACGCAGGCCGATCAGCAGACTCGACAGCACCGGGCATCCTTCTTTCTGGTAAGGCTTACCTAAGCCCGGAGCGAGATTACTCCTGTTACGACCGGAGGCAAATTCCATGCCGTGCGGTAACGCTCAGCAATATTTCTCCGCCCGGCGACGCCGGGACGTACCTTCGGTGCATGAGCACGCCATCCCTTCCCGTCCTCGACTTCTCCCGCCTGTCCGGCGGCCCGGATGCGGCCGCCGCGTTCCGCGACGACTTGCGCCGCGCGACCCATGAGGTGGGCTTCTTCTACCTCACCGGCACCGGCGTCGACGACCTGGCGCTGCGCCTCGAGAAGGTCGCCCGCGCCTTCTTCGCGCTGCCCGACGCCGACAAACTGGCGATCGAGAACGTCAACAGCCCGCACTTCCGCGGGTACACGCGCATCGGCGGCGAGCGCACGCAGGGCCAGGTCGACTGGCGCGAGCAGATCGACATCGGCCCCGAGCGCGAGGCCGTGACCGACCCCGACGCTCCCGACTTCGACCGCCTCACCGGCCCCAACCTCTGGCCCGAGGCTCTTCCTGAACTGCGAGAGGTCGTGCAGGAGTGGCACGACCGGCTGAGCGAGGTCGCGATCACGCTGCTGCGCCAGTGGGCGCTGGCGCTGGGCGCGGCGGAGGACTTCTTCGACCCGTACTTCGCGGACCCGGGCACGCTCATCAAGATCGTCCGCTACCCCGGCAGCCGTGAGCCCGAGCCGCAGCAGGGCGTCGGCGCGCACAAGGACTCCGGCGTCCTGACGCTCCTCTGGGTCGAGCCGGGCAAGGGCGGGCTGCAGGTCGAGCGCGACGGCGGCTGGGTGGACGCGCCGCCGGTCGACGGTGCGTTCGTCGTCAACATCGGCGAGCTGCTCGAGTACGCGACCCAGGGGTATCTCATCGCCACCAACCACCGCGTCGTCTCGCCCCGCTACCCCGAGGACCGCATCTCGGTGCCCTTCTTCTTCAACCCGGCGCTGGATGCCCAGCTGCCCCTCATCCAGCTTCCGCCGGAGCTCGCGGCACGTTCGCGGGGTGTGACCGAGGACCCCACGAACCCGATCTACGCCCGCTACGGCGAGAACGCGTTGAAGTCGCGGCTGCGCGCGCACCCGGATGTGGCGGCGATCCACCACGCGGACCTCCTGGCCGCCCGCGCCTGATCCGCCGTTCGCGGGGTGCCCGCATGCGCCGCATCCGCCCCTCCCCTACCCCTTAGCCGCGAGACTGCATCTTTCGCACGAGATCACTGTGTTTACCCGTGATCTCGTGCCGGAAGTGCGGTCTCGCGGTCATCGGGGAGCGAGGTGGGTTCAGGATGCGGCCGGCACACAAAAGCGAAGGCCGCCCCACACCGTGGGGCGGCCTTCGAAGAAAGCGATATACGCGATCGCGCTGCGATCAGCGGCGCAGACCGAGACGCTCGATGAGCGAACGGTAGCGGTTGATGTCGATGTCCTGCAGGTAGCCCAGCAGGCGACGACGCTGACCGACCATGAGGAACAGGCCACGACGCGAGTGGTGGTCGTGCTTGTGCTCCTTGAGGTGCTCGGTGAGGTCCTTGATGCGCTGCGTCAGCATCGCGACCTGCACCTCGGGGGATCCAGTGTCACCGGGGTGCGTCGCGTACTCTTCGATGATCGCCTTCTTGACGTCGTTCTCGAGTGCCATAGATGGGATCCCCTTTCTCCTCGTTGCGCGGCGCCCTCCGGCTGATCCGGGGGCTCTCTTTATCCGCGGCCGATCGAACGGCAACCTCAAAAGTCTACCAGCGTTCGGCGCCGACCCCAACCGCTCCCACCGCGGTACGCTCGCACCCGTGCAGTTCACCGTCCGCGTCAAGCCCGGCAGTCGACGCGGCCCCCTCGTCGAGTCGGATGCGGACGGCTCCCTGACTGTGCACGTGCGTGAGCGGGCGGCCGACGGCGCAGCGAACGCCGGGGTCATCGCGGCGCTTGCGGCGCACCTCGGGGTCCGCCGCGCGGACATCACGATCCGCACCGGGCACGCCGCCCGCATCAAGCGCATCGAGGTCGCGGAGTGAGTCGGATGCGGATCGCGCGCCACCTGATCGACGTGCGCCCCCTCACGACCAGCGCGCCGTACGCGCGGATGTGGATCGGGTCCACGCTCGCCGGCCTCGGGGGTCAGCTGACGATCGTCGCGGTGATGCTGCACGTCTACGCCCTCACCGGCTCCGACTTCGCCGTGGCGATGGTCGCCGTCGCAGGCCTGATCCCCATGGTGCTGGCGGGTCTGTACGGCGGGATGCTCGCCGACGCGTTCGACCGAAGGGTCGTTGCCCTCGTCGCCGCCTGCATCACCTTCGCCTCGACGGCTCTGCTGGCTGCTCTCGCGTGGTTCGGCGACGAGACGGTCTGGTGGCTCTACGCGCTCAGCATCGTCAACTCCGCCGCCAACTCCGTCGTGATGGCCACGAAGTCGGCCATCACGCCGCGCCTGCTGCCGCGGGAGCTGCTGCCCGCGGCAGCCGCCCTGAACGGCGTCACGATCGGGATCATGGTGATGGCCGGGCCCGCACTCGCCGGGGTGCTCGTGGCGACCGCGGGCTATGCCTGGACGTACTCGATCGACGTGGTGCTGATGACGTCGCTGTTCCTGGGCCTGTGGACCCTGCCGAGGCTTCGCCCGGAAGGCGAGATCGTGCGGCCGGGGCTCGCGTCGCTTCGTGACGGCTGGGCCTTCCTCCGGCGCGCGCGCAACATCCGGATGCAGTACGTCCTCGACATCATCGCGATGACCTTCGGGCAGCCGCTCGCCCTGTTCCCCGGTATCGGCGCCGTGCTGCTGGGAGGAGGCCCGGTCACGACCGGCATCCTCACCGCCGCAGTGGCGGCGGGCGCCTTCCTGTCGAGCCTGTTCTCGGGCCCCATCGGACGCGTGCGTCGGCACGGCGTGGGGATCGAGCGCGCGATCCAGGTGTACGGCGGCGCGATCGCGCTGTTCGGGCTCGTCCTGGTGGCCGCCGCCCTCGGCTGGTTCGATGACGGAGACGTCAACGTCGTCCTGATCGCCGCCGCCTGTGTCGTCCTGGCCGTCTCCGGGGCTGCCGACAACGTGAGCGCGATCTTCCGCGCGACGATGATGCAGTCCGCTGTGCCCGACACGATGCGCGGCCGATTGCAGGGGATCTTCATCGTGGTGGTCGCTGGCGGACCACGGGTCGGCGCGCTGTATGCCGGCGGACTCGCGACTCTCACGGCCCTGTGGTTCCCGCCCCTCATCGGCGGGATCGTGATCATCGCGCTCGTCGGAGTCCTCGTGCGCCTCAGCCCCGGCTTCCGCGCGTACGACGCGCTGAACCCCACTCCCTGAGCGGCGGCTCGCTGCCGTTCTGCGACGGCTTTCGGACACCGCATCCGCAGCCGGGCCGCCACGTCCGCGGCCGTCACTAGAGTCGGTGCGTGCTCACCGTCGCCCGCCCGCTCGCTCCCCCTCGCCAGGCGGTCATCGCCGTGCAGTTCGTGCTCACCGGCATCATCTGGGGCTCGAGCTTCCTGTTCATGAAGGTCGCGCTCGGCGGCCTCTCCCCCGCCCAAGTCGCATGGTCACGGCTTGTGCTCGGAGCGGTGACGCTGGGGATCTTCGTGGCGGTGCGCCGCGAGACACTGCCCGAGCGACTCGTGGTGTGGGCGCACATGTTCGTGCTGGCACTCTCGTTCTGCGTCGTGCCGTTCCTGCTGTTCTCATGGGCCCAGCAGCACGTCACCTCGGGCCTTGCGAGCATCTACAACGCGACGACCCCGATCATGACGGCTGTGATGGCCTGGGCCGTCTTCCGCGTCGAGAAGCTGCGCCTCATCCAGATCGCGGGGATCCTCATCGGCATCCTCGGGGTGATGGTCATCATCGCGCCCTGGCAGGGCCTCGCCCCCGATCAGAGCCTCATCGCCCAGTTCGCCATCCTCGGCGCCACGGCCTGCTACGGCTTCAGCCTCGCCTACATGCGCCGGTTCACATCCGACAGCGGCATGAGCCCCCTGGTCTTCTCATTCCTGAACATCGGGATCGCGGCGGTGATCATGCTCGCTCTGACACCGCTGATCGCGCTGACGCCCGTACGGCTGGATGCGGCGATCGTCAGCTGCCTCGTGCTCCTCGGCTGCCTCGGAACCGGCGTCGCCTACATCTGGAACCAGAACGTCCTCCGCGCCTGGGGGCCCACGCGCGCTTCGACCGTCACGTACATCACGCCCGTCGTGGGCGTCGTGCTCGGTGCCATCGTGCTCGGCGAGACGGTCTCGTGGAACGAGCCCGCCGGCGCCCTCGTCGTCTTCTTGGGGATTCTCCTCGCGCAGGACCGGCTGCGGCGCCGAGCCCGGACATGACGAAGGGGACGGATGCGGCCGCATCCGTCCCCTTCGCGTGCGATCAGGCCGCGACCGTGCCCTGCAGGTCGAGCTCGATCGTGACGTCCTTGCCGACGAGCACGCCGCCGGTCTCGAGCGCGGCGTTCCAGGTCAGACCGAACTCCTCGCGGTTGATGACCGTCTTGGCCGTGGCGCCGGCCTTGTAGTTGCCCCACGGGTCGGTGCCGAAGCCGCCGAACTCGAGCTCGAACGTGACGGGCTTGGTGACGTCCTTGATGGTCAGGTCGCCGTCGACGAGGAAGTCGCCCTTCTCGTAACGCACACCCGTCGAGACGAAGGTCATCGTGGGGTAGTTCTCGACGTCGAAGAAGTCGGCCGAACGCAGGTGACCGTCACGGCCCTCGTCCTTGGTGTCGATGGAGGCGACGTCCACCGTGGCCTCGACCTTCGCCTCGAGCGGGTTCTCCGGCGCGATGATCGTGGCGCTCTTCACACCGAAGGTGCCGCGCACCTTCGAGATCATCATGTGGCGCACCGCGAAGGTGACCTCGCTGTGCGAGGCGTCCAGCGTCCAGGTGCCGGCCTTGTATCCGGGGATCTCGATTGCGTTCGTGTCGGTCATGTTCGCTCCAAAACCAGGGCCGCGCGTTTCGCGGCATCGAGTCCAGTCAACCGCATCCCACGGAAACGTATTCCCTTGCATGCAAAATTCTGACGAGAGTCTTAAGAACTTCCGGTGGACCGATGAGGAAGGGCCCCGGGTGTCCGGGGCCCTTCGCGAGGTCGTGTCAGCCGACCTTCAGCAGGTCGATGATGAAGATGAGGGTCTTGCCACCGAGGAAGTGACCGCCGGCGGGACCGTACGCCAGGTGGGGCGGGATCACGAGCTCGCGGCGACCGCCGACCTTCATGCCGGGGATGCCGTCCTGCCAGCCCTGGATGAGGCCGCGCAGCGGGAACTGGATGCTCTCGCCACGTCCCCAGGAGGAGTCGAACTCTTCGCCGGACTCGTACTCGACGCCGGCGTAGTGCACCGTGACGTTGTCGCCCGGCTTCGCCTCTTCGCCGTCTCCGACGATGAGGTCGCGGATGACGAGCTCGGTGGGAGCGGGTCCTGCGGGAGCGTCGAACTCAGGCTTCGTGCGGTTGTCAGTCATGTCTCCATCCAAGCACGTCACCGCCGCCTGCGAGGCGCGGCCGGCCCTCTTGACAGCGCCCGGCGAGGGGTGGATCCTGACAGCAGAACAACTCAGCGCTCGGGAGTCACGCAGGCATCGCCGCGGCACCGGGCGCTGAGTCTTTTCCGTCAGCCCAGACGAGCGCCGGGGCGCTCCCGCATCCGCTCGCGCAGCGTCGGACCGGCAGGTGTGCCGAGTCGGCCTCGTTCGCGAAGGCGCGGGAGCACCAGCTCCCCGAACGCCTCGACATCGCGCGTTCCGAAGACCGGCTCGAACAGGAACCCGTCGAGGCCCGTCTGATCGGCGAGCTCCTCGACGCGGTCGGCGACGTGCTCGGCATCCCCCACGATCCGGAAGCCCCTCGTGCCCTTGCCACGCAGATCGTCGAGGATCTGGCGGACGGTCGGCGCCGGCGAGCCGTCGCGACCGAGGAAGCGCTCGATGTTGCTCGTGCCCATCTGACCGACGACGCCGCCGGCGGCCACCACCTCCGCGAGGGTCTTGTCGGGATCGAGCGTGAGCAGATCGATGCCGGTGTTCCCCGCGTACAGCGCCGCCACGACCTCGTCGGACTGCATGCCGTGGAACTCGCGCCAGAGCTGCTCGGCACCGGCCTGCGTCTCGTCCACGATAGCGGTGAGACCGGCCATGATGCGGATGTCTTCGGGATCGCGCCCCGCCTCGGCGGCACGGCGGCGGATGTCGGCGACCGCCGCCGCCGTGTGCTCGGGCGTCGTGGCCTGCACGAACACGCCCTCGGCGTGGGAGGCCGCGAGCGCGCGACCCTTCGGAGAGGTCCCGGCCTGGAAGATCACCGGGGTGCGCTGCGGCGACGGCGGGGCGCCGAAGTAACCGCGCGAGCGGTAGTGCGCACCCTCGAACTGGGTGCGATGGATGCGGGACGGGTCGATGTAGACGCCGAAGGCCGCATCCGCCACGAGCGCGTCGTCGTCCCAGGACTGCTCCCAGTAGCTGCGCGCGAGGGACACGTACTCCTCCGCCATCTCGTATCGGGTGTCGTGCGCCACCATCTCCGGGTGCCCGAAGAGCTCCGCGACGGCGTTCTGCGAGGCACCGGTGACCACGTTCCAGCCGATGCGCCCTCGGGTGAGGTGGTCGAGGGTGCTGAACCGGCGCGCCAGAGGCAGGGGGTGGTCCATTCCTGTCGTCGCCGTCACGACGAATCCCAGCTGCTCCGTCTCTCGGGCGAGGATCGGGATGATGGTCGACGGATCGAGACCGGAGAAGTTGATGGCCGCGGACAGGCAGGCCGCACTGATGTCGCCGTTCTGCATCGGGTAGCCGAAGCCGTCGGCGAAGAAGAGGAAGTCGTAGCCGGTGCGGTCCATGATCTTCGCCATGCGCACCCAGCGCTCGGGGTCGAGGTAGTCCGCGGCGTCGCAGAGCGGGTGCGCCCAGCTGTAGGTACCCCCGACCTGCGGGGCGTAGACCTCGAAGACGCCGAAGTGGAGATCGGTCACAGCGACTCCCCCAGCCATGCCTCGATGTCCGCCTTCGCGCGCGCCTTGAGCGCGTCGCCCGCCAGCGTGGTCTCGATCGAGCTCCACGCGCACGCGGCGAGCTGCCGGTCCGTCAGGCCGATCTGCTCGCGCGCGACGACGTACTCGTCGAGGATGCCGGGACCGAACAGGATCGGATCGTCCGCGTTGATGGAGCACCGCACCCCGGCGTCCAGCAGCTGCGGGAGCGGATGGCGGGCGAGGTCGTCGACGACGTCCAGCAGCAGATTGGAGGTGGGGCAGGTGTCGAGGCAGATTCCCCTGCGGGCCAGCTCCGCCACGAGCGCCGGATCCTCGATCGCCCGCACGCCGTGCAGCACGCGCGCGGCGCCGAGGTCGTCGATGGCCTGCCACACCGATTCCGGGCCCACCAGCTCGCCCGCGTGAGGCGCGGACTGCAGGCCTGCGGCGCGGGCGATGTCGAACGCGGGAGCGAAGTCGGCGGCGGGATAGCCCCGCTCCTCGTTCGCGAGCCCGAGGGAGACGACGCCACGACCCGCGCGCGCCGCTGCCGCGTTCGCGAGCGCGATCGCCTCGGCGAGGGGTTCGGTGCGATCGACCGTGACCATGAGGCCCACCTCGACGCCGTGACGCTCGCCGGCGATGCGAACGGCGTCGAGATGCGCGTCCAGCGCCGCTTCGACGGTTCCGAAGGCCGCGAGATAGAACTGGGGGCTCACGCCGAACTCGACGTACACCGCGCCGTCGGATGCCGCATCCGCCACGGCCTCGTCGATCAACCGCACGAGGTTTTCGGGGCGCGCGAGGACCGCGAGCAGCCCCTGGTACATGTCGGCGAACGCCGTGAAGCCGGAGAAGCCGGTGACCGGCGGGATCTCGACCGACATCTCCTCGGCGAGCTCGGCGAGCGTCGCGGGCCTCATGGCCGCTTCGAGATGGACGTGGAGATGCCCCTTGGGGAGGGCGGCGAGATCGCGAAGGGCCGAGTCGGCCATGGACGCTCCTGACGTCGAGTGAACTGGTCGGTTCACGATAGCGACGCGGTGTTTCGCTCAGATGACGCCGGAGGTCAGAGCGCGAACAGGGCGGCGCGGGCGGCGACCGTGCGTTGCAGCAGCGCGCTCTCCTCCGCGCTCGCTCGCGGGTCTCGCCCGCTGATCGCGCGCTGTCGCGCCATCGCCAATGCGGTCGCATCGGCGATGAAGGTGCGCATGATCGGCACACGGTTGCCGGTGAGCGTGCGCGCCCAGGCGAGAGCGGTGCGGCGCCCGGCAGCGGTCGCGAGCATGTCGACCTCCTGCGGGGTGAACCAGCCGACGGCGGCGTACTCGCCCAGACGCGCCCGCGTCAGGCGCGCCTCCTCGCGCCGCAGGAGGACAATCGCGACGACGAAGATCACGAAGAGGGGAATCTGGAGCGCGGCGTAGAGGGCGAAGAAGTCACCCAGGAGGGCGGACCCGTTCCACAGCGCGTGCAGGGCGATGGCACCCGCGAGCCCCACGAGCCAGGGCCCGAGTGCGCCGCCGAGTCGGACGCCTCGGCGTGCGGCGAGACCCAGCGCGAACCCGGTGACCGCGGTGAACATGACGTGGGCGAAGGGCGAGAGGATCCCGCGGACGAAGAACGTGGCGGAGGCCTGCGTGAACCCGCCCTCGATGAAGGCGCTCGCGAAGTACTGGATGTTCTCGGTGAAGGCGAATCCCGCGCCGATCAGCCCGCCGTACACGATGCCGTCCACCGGCCCGTCGAAGAACCGTCGCGCCGCCGCGAAGATCAGGAGCACACCGAGGCCCTTGCCGATCTCTTCGACGATCGGTGCCTGCACGACCGACTGCAGCAGGAGCGCGAGCTGCGAGTCACCGCGACCGAACGTCAGCAGCAGCACGAGATCGACACCGAGGGCCAGCGCCACCGCGGCGATGGCTCCCCAGCCGAGCGCGAGGATGACGAGACCCTTCGGCTCCGGCTCCCAGCGGTCCACGATGCGCAGAGCCCACAGCACGCCCGCCAGCGGCAGCAGTGCGAGAATCGCCCCCAGCAGCGAGGCGACCGGACCGATCGCCTCCAGGAAGTACCCGACCAGCACAACCAGGAGGACGACCAGCAGCGCGCCGACCCAGATGTAGAGCCCCCACGCGCGCCGGACCGGTGCGCCGACGGGCGGCTGCGAGGTCGCGGGAGCCGCAATC
The DNA here is from genome assembly GCF_030818795.1 of Microbacterium sp. SORGH_AS_0862. NCBI lineage: Bacteria > Bacillati > Actinomycetota > Actinomycetes > Micrococcales > Microbacteriaceae > Microbacterium > Microbacterium sp. SORGH_AS_0862. Next base: position 433,434 of record NZ_JAUTAY010000001.1, read on the forward strand.
GGGGCGGGAACCGCGTGCACCGGCTGCGCCAGCGCGGAGTCGAAGGCCGGCGGGGTGAGAGTCGGGCGGCCGTCGGGGGTCGTCATTCCCTCAGCCTACGGTCGCCGCCGGTAGCGTGGAGGGTATGCGCTTCGCCCACCTCCGCACCGCTGCGAATCCGGAGCCGAGACTCGTCGTCGTCGACGAGGACTCCGCCGCCTTCGTCGACGCCCTCTTCCCCGACGCCCCGAGAACGCTCGAGCAGCTCATCCTCGGCGGAGACGACCTGCTGGCCCGCGTGCGGGATGCCGCGGCGTCGCCTGCGGTGGAGCGCTTCGGGTTCGCGGGAACGGAGTTCGCGTCGGCCGTCCTCGCCCCGCCGGTCATCCTCGCGGTCGGCCTCAACTACGCCGCACACTCGGGCGAGCTGGGTCTGAAGACCGACCAGACCCCGACGGTCTTCGTGCTGTGGCCGAACTCGCTCACGGGACACGAGCAGACCACGAGCTGGCCGCGCAGCCTCAGCGAATCCGTCGACTACGAGGCGGAGCTCGGTGTGATCATCGGCCGCCCCGCGAAGGACGTCCCCCCGGAGACCGCGCTGGAGCATGTGTGGGGCTACACGGTCGTCAACGACGTCACGGCGCGCGACATCCAGTTCTCCGAGGCGCAGTGGTCGCGCTGCAAGTCGTTCGACGGCTTCACCCCGACCGGTCCTTTCGTGGTCACGGCCGACGAGGTGCCCGACCCTCAGGACCTCCACATCTGGACGGTCGTCGACGGCCACACCGTGCAGGATGCCTCGACCGGGCAGATGATCCGCCCCGTGTCGGCTCTCGTGTCCCACCTCTCCCAGTCGGTGACGCTGTTGCCGGGCACACTCATCTCGACGGGCAGCCCGGGCGGCGCCGGCTACTCCCGCGATCCGCAGATCTTCCTGCGCGACCGCTCGACGGTGACGGTCGGCATCGACGGCATCGGCGCACTCACGACGCACTGCCGCATCCTCGACTGAACGACGATGGCCCCCACCGGCAGGTGGGGGCCATCGTCGTCGCACATCGACTCAGCGGGAGGGGCAGGACTGCGTCACCCCGTTGATCTGGTACGAGCCGTTGGGATTCTCCAAGCAGTACCGCATCGCCTGGTCGAAGACGCTCACGAAGCTCACGATGAGGATGATCCCCACGATGATCCCGATCACCATGAGCACGGAGCTGACGATGATGGCCCAGACCGCGGGAAGGTTGCGCACGCCGGCCTTGCGGCTCTGCACGAGCGCGACGATGCCGAGGATGAGGCCGATCAGCTGCGCGAAGAACGCCACGATGAGCGCCACGATGCCGAGCGTCTTGCCCGGCACCGGTGCGCCGGGGGTCGGCTGGCCGGGAACCTGGCCGGGCACGGGACCGGCGGCGGGCGGCGCCGCCTCGTAGGCCGGGGGCGCCGTCGGATACGCCGGCGGCGCGGCGGGGTAGGCCGGCGGGACCGGCGGGGTGTTCTCGGGCGATCCGGTCGGGTCGGTCATGATTCCTCCTGATTCGGCGCGGGCACGGTGCGCGCTCCGACGTTATCGGCTGCGTCACGCGGCCGCACGGACGACACTCAGTCCTGGGTCGGAGTGAGGCTCGTATCGATGATAGGGATGGCGGCCGTGATGGCCTCGAGCCCCGACAGTCGAGCGGGTGACAGCTGCTTGAGCACCTCGTCGCGCGGCATGAGGCCGGCCTCGACCACGAGATCGGCGACGTTGCGGCCGGTGAGCAGCGCCGTCTTCGCGAGCGCCGCCGCGGCCGCGTATCCGATGAAGGGCGTCAGAGCGGTGATCGCACCCACCGAGGAGCCGACCATGGCGCCCAGGCGGTCGTGATTGGCGGTGATGCCCTCGACGCAGTTCACCCGCAGCGTCCACATCGCCTGCCGCATCCAGGTGATCGACTGGAAGATCGAGTGCGCGATCACCGGCTCGAAGGCGTTCAGCTGCAGCTGGCCGCCCTCGACCGCCATCGTGACCGTCATGTCCGCTCCGACGACGGCGAACGCCACCTGGTTCACGACCTCGGGGATGACGGGGTTGACCTTGCCGGGCATGATGCTGGAGCCCGCCTGACGTGCGGGCAGGTTGATCTCACCCAGGCCCGCCTGCGGACCGCTGGAGAGCAGCCGCAGGTCGTTGCAGATCTTGGAGAGCTTGATCGCGTTGCGCTTGAGCGAGGACGAGAACGACATGAACGAGCCTGTGTCGCTCGTGGACTCGACGAGGTCGTCGGCCGTCGCAAGGTCCAGTCCGGTGATCTCGCGCAGGTGGCGGAGCACGGCGGGGGCGTAGTCCGGATGCGTCGTGATGCCCGTGCCGATGGCGGTGGCACCCATGTTGACCTCGTGCAGCAGCCAGGCGTTCTCCCGCAACCGGTGCAGGTCCTCCCCCAGCGTCGTGGCAAAGCCGTGGAACTCCTGCCCGAGTGTCATCGGCACCGCATCCTGCAACTGCGTGCGGCCGACCTTGAGCACGTCGTGGAACTCACGCGCCTTGTCGAGGAACGCCTCGCGCAGCAGGTCGAGCTCGACGAGGAGGCTCTGCAGGGTGAGCGAGAGTCCGACCTTGATGGCGGTCGGGTACACGTCGTTCGTCGACTGGCTGCGGTTCGTGTGATCGATCGGCGAGAGGAACGCGTAGTCGCCCTTCTGTCGACCCGCGAGCTCGAGCGCCACGTTGGTGATGACCTCGTTCGCATTCATGTTGGTCGAGGTGCCGGCGCCGCCCTGGATGACACCGACCACGAACTGGTCGTGGTGCCGGCCCGAGATGACCTCCTGCGCGGCTCGATCGATGAGCGACGCGCGTTCCGCGTCGAGCACCCCGATCTCCCGGTTCGCTCGGGCAGAGGCCTGCTTGACCATCGCGAGCGCCACCACGAGGTCGGGGTAGACGGAGATCGGGCGTTTGGAGATGTCGAAGTTCTCGAGGGCCCGGGCCGTGTGGATGCCCCAGTAGGCATCGGCGGGGATCTCGAGGCTCCCGAGGGAGTCGGTCTCGGTGCGGGTACGCGTCGTTGCGTGCTCTGGCATGCGTTGTCCTTGTGGGTCGTCGGCCGGTTGCGTGACCGAGCCTAATCGCCGTGCTCCCGCGTGCCACCGGACACGGCGTACACCCCGGACCCGGTACCCTCCCGGGCGGCGAGCGTCAGCGGGGACGCTTGCGCGAGAAGGCGTCCAGCCTCTCCGAGGGCGTGAGAGCGGCCATCTCCGCGACCCACTCCGGCGTGAAGAAGTCCGCCGTCTCGGCGTCGACCACCGGGACGACGGCGTGCGTGACGGTGTCGTCGTAGACGTGCACGAGGTGGAACGACTGCCCCGCATCCATTCCGTTGACCTCGTCCGCGGGGCGGGCGAGATCCATCGTGTAGCACGTCGCAGCGGCCACGCTCACGGGTACCCCGGCGAAGGTCCCGGAGGTCGAGTGGTGGAGGTGCCCGGCGAGGATGCCGCGCACATCGCTGTCGCGGACGACGTCGGCCAGCCGGTGCTGCTCACGCAGCTCGAGGATGTCGAAGAACGGGATGTGGCTGGGCAGCGGCGGGTGATGCAGAGCCAGCAGCGTCCCCAGCGGCGCGGGCGTTGCCAGCACCTCGGCCAGCCAGGCCAACTGCGCATCGTCGATCTCGCCGTGGTGCCAGCCCGGCACGGTGGAATCGAGCACGATCAGACGCAGGCCGTCGAGGTCGTGGACGGCGGTGATGGGCTCGTCGCTCGCCGCACCGCCCAGCAGTTCGGTGCGCAGCGGCGCGCGTTCGTCGTGGTTGCCCGCGACCCAGACCAGCGGCGCACCCCACCGTCCGGCCGCGGGTTCGAGCACCTCGCGCAGCGCACGGTAGGCCTCGGGCTCGCCCAGGTCCGTGAGATCGCCCGTGCAGACGACCGCGTCGGGGCGGATGCGGGTGCGATCGATCGCGGCGACGGTTCGCCGAAGGTTGGCCAGCGTGTCGTAGCGCCCGCCCAGCGCCGCGTTGCCGGCGAGGAAGTGCGTGTCGCTCAGGTGGACGATCGTACGCAGAGCAGGCGGATGCTGCCCGAACTGCACGGCGGCGGGTGCGGCACTCATACCGCCACCCTACGGCCGGCCGCCGACGCAGCGATCAGTGGCCGATGACGATGAGCAGAAGTCCCGACAGCACCGCCAGCGCGCAGAAACCGAAGGCGGCGCACGCGACGGCGAAAGCCAGCCGCTTCTGCGCGTCGGTCAGCGGCGAGCGCTTGGCCGCCTTCGCCGCGGCCTTCTCGGCCTTGGCGCGCTGCTTGTCTGTCATGACGGTGATCGCGTCGGTGAACTCCGCCGGCGCCACCACCGGTGCACGTCCGGCACGCACCAGCATCCGGAGTCCGAGCGCGTAGCTTCCCACCACGGCGACGGCCGCGATGAGGGCGGCGAAGAAGACCTGCACGAAGGCGAGCCAATCGATCTGGACGTCCATCAGCGCTGTCCCTTCTCCTGACGGGCCCGCTCTCGCTCCAGGCGACGCTGACGACGCGTGGGCGGCGGGTTGCGCTTGACCTTGACGGCGCGACCGGAGTCGGCGACCTCGCTCATGGCGTTGGCGGCGGTGACCTCGTCGCGGCGCGAACGCAGGAAGAGCAGGAGCACGATGATCACGGCGAGGACCGCGTCGATCGCGATGCCCCACGGACCGAGCCAGGCGACGATGAGGGCCGCTGCCGCGCCGACGATGCCGGCGGCCGGAAGCGTGAGCAGCCATCCGATCGTGATCCGACCGACCGTCCGCCAGCGCACCTTCGCGCCGCGGCGACCGAGCCCCGACCCGATGACCGAGCCGGACGCCACCTGAGTGGTCGACAGGGCGAAGCCGAGGGCGCTGGAGGCGAGGATCGTGGCGGCGGTGGAGCTCTCCGCGGAGAATCCCTGGGCCGGCTTCACGTCGGTGAGCCCCTTGCCGAGCGTGCGGATGATGCGCCAGCCGCCCATGTACGTGCCGAGGGCGATCGTGAAGGCGCAGGCGAAGATGACCCAGAGCTGGGGATCGGCGTGGGCCGAGTCCTGCCAGCCGGCCATGATCAGCGCCAGGGTGATGACACCCATCGTCTTCTGCGCGTCGTTGGTGCCGTGGGCGAGGGCGACGAGGGAGGAGGAGAAGATCTGCCCCCAGCGGAAGCCGTCGCGGCCGTCCGGCTTGCCGTCGTAGCGACGGGTCACGGCGTAGGCGAGCTTGGTCGCGGCGAAGGCGATCACACCCGCGGTCACCGGGGCGATCAGGGCCGGGAGGATGACCTTGCTGAGCACGACGCCGAAGTCGATCGCATAGGCGCCGATACCCACGAGGGTCGCACCGATGAGACCGCCGAACAGCGCGTGCGACGAGCTCGAGGGAAGACCCAGCAACCACGTCAGCATGTTCCAGGTGATGGCTCCGATGAGCCCGGCGAAGATCAGCGGGAGGAAGGCTCCGGGTGAGATCTGATCCTCTCGCACGATGCCGTGCGAGATGGTCTTGGAGACCTCGGTCGACAGGAACGCACCGACGAGGTTGAGTCCCGCCGCGAGCAGCACGGCGACCTTCGGCTTCAGGGCACCCGTCGCGATGGGCGTGGCCATCGCGTTGGCGGTGTCGTGGAATCCGTTGGTGAAGTCGAAGAAGAGCGCGAGTCCGATGATCAGGACGACGATCAGTGCTGCGGTTTCCACCGTTCGCTTTCGGGGAGAGGGAGAAGGAGGGAGAGCCGAGCGAACGGCGGCGCGAACGAACAGTTCACCGTGAAGTCGGCATTCGTTAACCCGACCACACGGAATCCTTACATCGCCCGCCCTCTCGGTCAACTCAGTGCGCCGGGCGTAACCGTTCACCCGCGCCGATGCGTTCCGCCCGATCGTCGTGGGCGCACCCTCAGGGCGTGGCGACGGCCTCCCATGAGGCGGAGAGCGCCGACGCGCGCACCGCGTCGACGATGTCGGCGGCACGTGCGCCGTCGTCGAACGTGGGAAGGCCGTCCGGAGCCTCCCCCCGCACGGCGGCGTGGGTGTCTGCGACGAACGTCGCGAAAGCATCGCCCCATCCCTGCGCGTGCCCTGCGGGAAACGCGTTCAGACGGGCCTGTGCCGGCGAGGGCTGTGCCTCGGCGCGCCGCAGGATGCTCGCCCCGTTCGTCGTGCCGAACCACACCGTCTCGGGCGTCTCCTGGTCGAACACGGCGCTGGCAGAGGTGCCGTCGATCTCGAACCACAGCCGGTTCTTGCGTCCCGCGGACACCTGCGACACCACCACGCTGGCGGGAACACCCGAGCGCGTGCGCAACGCGACGATCGCCGCGTCCTCGGTCTCGACCGGGGCGTTCGGCCGTTCGGCCGTCCCCGCGCCACCGAAGGCGTGATCGCTGCCGACGGGACGCTCGGGGTGCGCGAGCGCGAACTGGGCGGACGCGGCGTCGAAGCGTTCCCCGCTGACGAACTCGACCAGATCGCACCAGTGCGAACCGATGTCCGCGAAGGCGCGCGAGCTGCCGCCGAGCGCGGGGTCGACGCGCCAGTTCGCTGTGCGCGCGTCGAGCATCCAGTCCTGCAGATAGGTGCCGTGCATCAGCAGGACTCGTCCCAACGCGCCCTGCGCCACACGGGAGCGGATCTCGCGCACGAGCGGGTGGTAGCGGTACACGAAGGGAACCGTCGCGACGACCCCCGCCCGTCGGGCGAGTTCTGCCAACTCATGCGCTTCGGCGCCGTCGAGCCCCAACGGCTTCTCGCACACCACCGCGACGCCGGCCGCCAGAAGCGCCCGCACGTAGGGCGCATGGGTCGCGTTGGGGGTGCACACGTGCACGATGTCCGGGCTGTCGGCCAGCAGCTCCTCGAGATCGGGATAGCCTCGACCGCCCCATTGCTCCGCGGCCTGCGCGCCCCGCTCCGGGCGGGAGCCGAGCACACCCGTGAGCCGCCCCCCGACCGTGCGGACCGCGCGCGCATGGACCTCCGCGATCATGCCGGTCCCGATGATCGCGACGCGCAGTGCGCTCACGCGGCGAAGGTCTGCTCGACCCACCCGCGACTGCGACGAGCGCTCGCATCCGGATCGCCGTGCAACTGGTCGACCTCGATGACCAGCCAGCCGTCGAAGTCGTCCCGCAGCTGCGCCAGCACCCCGGCGATGTCGATGTCGCCACTGCCGGGCTCGAGGAAGAACGGCTGCGAGGCCACGCGTTCGTACGGGCCCGGGTTCGCTCGACTCTCGGCGAGGAGGGCTGTGGAGTGGTCCTTGATGTGCAGGTCGATCACGCGGTCACGGTGACGCGCGACCATCGCCACCGGATCGATGCCCGCCCACGCCAGGTGCCCCAGATCGAACGATGCACCGAGCACCTGCGGGTCGACCTCGGCGAGCACGGTCTCGATCTCCTCCTCGGTCTCGACCCAGGTGCCCACGTGGTTGTGCAGCCCCGCCCGGACACCCTCCGCGCGCAGGATGCGGCCCGCCTCGGCGAGCATGTCGGCCTGCCGCAGCAGCCGGTCGCGGTCGGCGAGGTATCCGACAGCCGCGCGCTCGGACCAGCGCGGCAGCCGGTAGTCGACCATCGGGGCGAGGAAGACCGTGTCCAGGCCGAAGTAGAGCGATTCCTCCGCCTTGCGCCGCACCGGATTGAACCAGCGCGCCCACTCGGCGCTGCCGGGAGCGATCTCCAGCCCCTCGTCCTCGGGCAGCCCGATGGAGGCGTAACCCGGCGCGACACGCAGGCCCGCGCGTTCGATCATCGCCGCATAGCTCTGGAGGGTCTGGGTGTCCAGGACCTCCATCATCGTGGCGTCGAACCCGGATTCCGCCACGGCGGCGAGCACCTCGGGGTAGTCGGCCACGAACGACGGCTCTCCGTATCGCCATCGCCCCGTGCTTCCGGGGACGGCGGGATCGGGCGGCAGGTTGGTCCACTGGATGGGGTTGAGGGCGACCTGTGAGCGACGGATCGTCATGCGAGGACCTTTCGAAGCGGGGAGCGCGGACTCATTTGAGACCGGTGGCGGCGATGCCCTGCACGAAGTACTTCTGCAGGAACAGGAACAGGATCAGGACGGGAAGCAGCACCACGACCGCACCCGCCAGGAGCACGCCGAACTCGGTCGTCCGATTGGCCTGGGCGGCGACGGCGAGCCCGACGGGCAGGGTGTAGGCGCTCTGCGACTGCGCCATGACCAGGGGCCAGATGAAGGCGTTCCACGAGGCGAGGAACGTGAGCACGCTCACCGTCGCGAGCGCCGGTGCGAGCAGCGGGAGGAAGATCTGCCCGAAGATGCGCAGCTCACCCGCCCCGTCGAGCCGGGCCGCCTCCATGAGGTCCTCCGGGATCGAGTGGGCGAACTGGCGGACCACGAACACGGCGATCGGCAGGACGAGCATGGGAAGCGCGATTCCGAACAGGGTGTCGACGAGCCCGAGCTGGACGGCGACCATGAACTGCGGCACGAAGATCGCGACGATCGGAACCATCATGGTGGCCAGCACCAGCGCGAAGACGAACCCACGACCGCGGAAGTGCAGCTTCGTGAGCGTGTATCCGGCGAGCGAGCTGAACACGAGGTTGCCTGCGACGACGAGCGCGGACACGATGACACCGTTCAGGAAGTACTGGCCGAAGCCGCGCTCGAAGAGGGTGGCGAAGTTGGCGAGGTTGCCGAAGGATTCCGGGAGCCACGCGCCGGGGTTGGCGGTGAACTCCCCCTGCGTCTTGAACGCGCCGAAGAACACCAGGACGAACGGGATCAGCATCGCGACGCACACGACGGTGATCAGCAGGTAGAGCAGCGCGCTGCCCAGTCGGGAGGTACGCATCAGTGTTTGGGCCTCAGCATCCGGAACTGCACGACACTCACCACGGCCACCAACAGGATCAGCACGAAGGAGCCCGCCATGGAGGCGGCGATGTTCCCGTAGCCGAACTGCTGATAGACCCAGAGGGAGATCGATCTCGTCGAGTCCAAGGGGCCGCCGCCGGTGAGCAGGTAGGGCTCCTCGAAGATGTTCATGTACATGACGGTGATGAGCACCGTCACCAGCAGCGTCGTCGGACGCAGCAGCGGCAGGGTCATGTGCACGATCCGCCGCCAGGGTCCTGCGCCGTCGATGGCAGCCGCCTCGTAAACCTCCTCCGGCACTGCCTGGAGTCCCGCGAGGAACAGCACCATCGCCGTCCCGACGTTGCGCCAGACGGTGAGCAGGATCACCGAGGTGACACCCCACGCCGGGTCCCCGAGCCAGTTGGGTCCCGCGATGCCGATCGCGGCGAGCGCCTCGTTGACCGGCCCCTCGTAGGTGAGGGCGTATTTCCAGATCACGGATGCGGCGACGATGTTCGCGATGACCGGGAGGTAGATGGCCGCTCGGAAGACCGGGCGCAGACGCCGGATGCCGCTGCCCAGCAGGATCGCGAGGGCCAGCCCGATGCCGATCGTGAGCGGGACGCCGATCACGACGAAGAGGACCGTGTTGCCGATCGAGCGCAGGAAGTCCGGGTTGGCCAGCAGCGCGGTGAAGTTCTCGGTGCCCACGACCTCGACCTGGAGGGGGTCGCGGATGTCGCGCAGTCCGATGTCGGTGAAGCTGAACGCCAGCGCGAACAGCCCCGGAACGACCGTGAACAGGCCGACGACGATGAGCGTCGGCACCAGGAAGATCCAGGCGACGAGGCTCTGACGCGGCCGCGCGCCGCGACGGCCGTGCGACCGGGCGCCCCCCGCGGGGAGACGGCTCGTGCGCGTCTCCCCGCGGGTGAGTGTGGAACTCGTCATCGTCGTCCGGCGCTCACTCGACGCCGGTGCCGATCGCGTCGGCCTTGGCCTGTGCGGCGGCGAGCACCTCGGCGGGCGTGGCCTGGCCGCGTGCGGCGCGTTCCATCTCGGAACCCAGCATTGCGGAGACCTCGAGCCAGCCCGGGACAGCGGGCACCGCGCTCGCCATCGGGATGGCTTCCTTGATGACGGTCAGGAACGGGTCGTCGGCGATGACCGGCTCGTCCCATGCCGCCTCGACGGCGGGCAGGTTGCCGAAGCGCTCGTACCAGGCGACCTGGGTCTCGGGCTGCGACATCCAGCGCACCAGCTTCCACGCCGCATCCGCGTTCTTGGCGTCCTCGAAGACGGCGAGGCTTCCGCCACCGATCGCCGAGGTGCTGCCGCCGGGACCGGCGGCGTTGAGCGCGACACCCAGGTTCTCGCTCGACCAGCCTTCGCCATTGGCCTCGTCGAGCCACGCCGGGAACCACGGCCCGTTGACGTAGGCGCCGATCTGCCCCGACGTGAACCACGGCACCGTGTCCAGGAACGTCGGGCCGTCCGGCGATGCGTACCCGTCGAGGATCAGGTTCGTGAAGGTCTCCAGCGCCGCGAGGTTCTCCGGGGTGTCGATCGTCCACTCGGTGTGGTCATCGGAGATGAGTGAACCGCCGGCCTGGATGCTGAAGTCGTTGAACTGCTGCGCGGTGTACTCGTTCCACTCCACCGAGAGGCCGATGGGGAACTTCACTCCCTGCGCCTGCATGGCCTTGGCGAACGCCGCGTAATCGTCCCACGTCGCGGGCGGCTCGACGCCGGCAGCATCCGCCAGGTCCTTGCGGTAGTAGAACGCCTGAGCGTAGGTGTACCAGGGCACGGCGTGTGCGGCGCCGTCGTACTGGGCGGCGTCCCACATGTTGTCGAAGAAGGCATCGCCGTCGACGAGACCGTCGGGAACGGTGGCGAACGCGTCGGTGGCGAGCATGCTCGCCTGCGACTGTGACAGCAGGAACGTCGCATCGGGGACGTTGCCCGCCGCGACCGCCGCCGAGACCTTCGTGGCGAACTCGGACTCAGGGATCGAGGTCACGTTGACGGTGACATCGGGGTTCTCCTTCTCGAACTCCTCGAAGAAGGCCGGCAGCGCCTCCCCCTCCGCGCCGGCCGCCCAGAACTCGATGGTTCCGGTCGCGGCGTCGTCGCCGACGACGGTGTCGGACGCCGCCTCGGAATCGCCGGACGCCCGACCGCATCCGGCGAGGACGATTGCAGCAGTGAGGGCGACTCCTGAGACGAGGAGCGTGCGCCGGAGTGGACGTGAAGGCAGTGCAGACATGGTGGTACGGCCTTTCGGGATGCGGGTGGGTGCGCCCGTGGAGCGGGTGGGGCGCCGGCGGCAGATGCCGAGCCGCGGCCAGGCTATGGGCACGTCGCAAGCCGTTCCGGCCGATGTTGACAGAATTAACATCGGCGTCACAACGAACAAGAATTCGTTACGAGCGCGAAACTTTCCCCACGCATCAGGCGTCTTTTGTTTCGCAATAGTCATCTTATATCGATCATCGACATATCTGGAGGAGCCGTGGACGCGGACGTACTCATCGTGGGCAGCGGCATCATGGGTGCCGCCGTGGCGGCCGAGGTGGGCCGCCTGCGCCCCGGGACGCGCATCACGATCGTCGAGGCCGGCCCGGCGGGAGAGGGCACCCCCGCACGTCATCTCCACGACTCGGCGGATGCGGGAACACGAGACGCCTATCACGCCCACGTCGCGGCGGGCGTGCAGTCCATGTACGTCGGCGCCGCGACGGCGGGTGCCTTCGATGCCCGCAGCGCATCGGCGTTCGGGCTGTATGACTTCGCCGCACTCGGACACGACGCGACCGAGATGCCCGCAGCCGCGAGCGCGTGGAACGTCGGCGGGATGGGCTCCCACTGGACCGCCGCGTGCCCCACGCCGTGGGGTCGCGAGATCCCGGCGGCGTTCGCATCCGAGTGGGATGCCGACTACGCGCGCGTGCGCAGCATCCTGCGGATCGGGTCCGACCGATTCGGCCCGACGCCCGCCGGCACCGCCGTCCTCGAAGCACTCGCGCGGGCGTTCGGCGACGTCAGCGCCCCCGGACGCGGGCCGCAGATCATGCCCATGGGCGTCTTCCGCGCCGACGGGGTCGAACGTCGACGCACCGACCCCGGGGTGATCCTCCCGGAGCTCGACGGATCGTCGGAGACCGTCACTCTGCTCTCCGGCACGCTCGTGCGGCGCGTTCTTCTCGACGGACAGCGCACCGTGGGAGTCGAGGCCGAAGATCTGCGCACGGGCGAGCGCCGCGAACTCCGCGCGGACCACGTCGTCGTCGCCGCGGACGCCCTGCGCAGCCCGCAGCTCCTGTTCGCCTCCGGGGTGCGACCCCGCGCACTCGGTCGCTATCTCAATGAACACGCGTTCATCACCGGAAGGGTCTTCGCAGAGCCGCACCACCTCGGCATCGACGAGGTGCCGCCGCTCGGCGAGGGCGAGTGGATGACGGACTCGCTCTGGCTGCCGCACAGCGACGACGCGCAGCCCTTCCACTGGCAGATCAGCGTCGGACCGCTCTTCTCCGAAGACCTCCAGGAGGCGGTGGCGATGGCGGTCGGCATCAGCGTCTACGTCCCCACCGAGGTCAGGGAGACATCGCGCATCGAGTTCTCCGACACCGAGACGGACGCGCTCGGCATGCCGCGCGCCCGCATCCACTACGACTACAGCGACACCGACCTGGCCCTCATCGAACGCGCGACCCGCGAGCAGCGGGTGGCGTTCGAGGCGGTCGCGGGACCGGACGCCGTCGGCAACACGCTCCTGCTGCCGCCCGGCTCATCGCTGCACTACTCGGGCACGGTGCGCATGAGTGAGGCCGATGACGGCACCGGCGTCGTGGACCGCGACGGTGCCGTGTGGGGCACCGAGGGTCTCTTCGTCGCGGGCAACGGAGTCCTGCCGGGGGCGGTCGCAGCCAACATCACGGCGGCCGGCACCGTCACGGCGGTGCGCGCGGCGCGCGCGATCGCACGCAAGCTCGAGGGCTGACCCGCTCGTCGGGGCACGAGCCGCCCGCATCCGACTAGCGTGGAACGGTGACCGACTCCGCCATCCCCGCACCCCCGCACGCCGCCCGAAAGGTCCGCTCCCGCTCGCACCACGGCGACGTGTTCGACGACCCGTACGAGTGGCTTCGCGACAAGGACGATGCGAGCGTCGTGGCGCATATCGAGGCCGAGAACGCCTACACCGATGCGCGCACCGCGCACCTCGCGGGCCTGCGCGAGCAGATCTTCCAGGAGATCAAGGGGCGCACGCTCGAGACGGACCTCTCCGTGCCGACGCGCCGCGGCCAGTGGTGGTACTTCTCCCGCACCGAGGAGGGCAAGCAGTACGGCATCCACTGTCGCGCACCGCTCGCCTCGCCCGACGACTGGACACCCCCCGTCCCCGAGGGCTCTCTCGACGGCGAAGAGGTGCTGCTCGACGGCAACGCGGAGGCCGACGGGGAGGAGTTCTTCTCCCTCGGCACCTTCGAGGTCTCCACAGACGGTCGGCTGCTGCTGTACGGCGTCGACACGTCAGGAGACGAGCGGTACACGCTGCGCGTGCGCGACCTCGAGACGAGCACGACGCTGCCGGACGTCATCGAGGGCACATTCGCGGGCGCCTCGCTGTCGCCCGACGGGCGCTTCATCGTCTACTCGACCGTCGACGACGCGTGGCGCCCCGACAAGGTCTGGCTTCACGAACTGGGCACCCCGGTCGCCGACGACGCCCTGCTGTTCCACGAGAGCGACGACCGCTTCTGGGTCGGCGCCGGATTCACCCGCAGCGACCGCTTCCTCGTGATCGGCGTCGGCTCCTCCATCACCTCCGAGGAGTGGCTGCTTCCGGCCGACGATCTGCGCGGCGAGCCGCGCGTGATCTGGCCGCGCCGGGAGGGCGTCGAGTACGACAGCGACCACGCGGTGGTCGACGGCGAGGATGTGCTCTACATCCTGCACAACGACCAGGCGGTGGACTTCGAGCTCGTTCGGGTGTCCGCATCCGATCCGCAGGGTGCGCGCGACGTCGTCGTGCCGCACCGGGGCGGCCGCCGCCTGCTGGGGCTGTCGACTTTCCGCGACTGGGCCGTGCTCGCGTACCGGCGCGAGGGACTGGCCCGACTCGGCATGCTGGACTACGCCGACGGCACAGTGGCCGAGGTCGAGTTCGACGAACCGCTCTATTCCGTCGGGACGGCCGGAAACCCCGAGTGGGCGCCTCCCCTCATCCGTCTGGGCTACGGCTCGTTCGTGACGCCGTCGACGGTCTTCGACTACGACCCTGCCACCGGCGAGCGCCTCGTGCGCAAGCAGCAGCCGGTGCTGGGCGGCTACGACAGCGCCGACTACGCCCAGGCCCGTGTCTGGGCCACCGCGCAGGACGGCACCGAGGTCCCCGTGTCGCTGGTGTGGAAGAGGTCGTTCGGGGATGCGGGGGCTGCGCCTCGTCCGGTGCATCTGTACGGTTACGGCTCGTACGAGCACTCCATAGAGCCCGCGTTCTCGGTGGCGCGCCTGTCGGAGCTCGATCGCGGCGTGATCTTCGCGGTCGCCCACGTGCGCGGCGGCGGCGAGATGGGCCGGGAGTGGTACGAGAACGGGAAGCTGCTGGCCAAGCGCAACACCTTCACCGACTTCGTCGACTGCGCCCTGCACCTGATCGGTCACGGCTACACGTCGCCCGATCTCCTCGTCGCGGAGGGCGGTTCGGCCGGCGGACTGCTGATGGGCGCCGTCGCGAACCTCGCGCCGGAGCTGTTCGCCGGCATCCTCGCCGACGTGCCGTTCGTGGACGCCCTGACGACGATCCTCGACCCCTCGCTCCCGCTGACGGTCATCGAGTGGGACGAGTGGGGCGACCCCCTGCATGATCCCGAGGTCTACGCCTACATGAAGTCCTACTCGCCGTACGAGAACGTGCGCGAGGGCGTGGCGTATCCCCGCATCCTGGCCGTCACCTCGTTCAACGACACCCGCGTGCTGTACGTGGAGCCCGCGAAGTGGGTGGCGCGGCTGCGGGAGGTCGGCGCGGATGCGCTGCTCAAGTGCGAGATGGTCGCAGGGCACGGCGGCGTGAGCGGGCGGTACAACGCCTGGCGCGAGCGCGCGTACGAACAAGCCTGGATGCTGGACGTCCTCGGCCTCGCCTGACCCGTCCGGCCGCCGACCGGCGACGCCCTGCCCTGTCCCGGGGCCTGGCCCCCAGCGTGTCCCCCTTCCCGCAGGGCATGTCCCACTTCCCGCACCTCTCGGCACCGAAAGTTGCGGCAAGTGGGACATGCTTGCCGGAAGGCTCCTCCACAGGCTGGGTGAGAGCCGCGAACGCTGTGCGCAGCCCCTGCCCGACGGTCCGCGCGCCGGATGCTCGGAGTATGTCGCCGGCCGATCCCCTTCCCCCGGACCTTCCGCCTCACTTCGCCGTCGCCGACGCGGTGGCGCTCGGGCACTCGCCTCACCGGCTTCGCCGGTCAGCGTTGCGCGTCCCCTATCGCGGCGTGCGTTCTGTTGCGGATGCGGCTGCGAGAGACGACATCCATGGGCGGTGCGAGGAGTACGCGCCGCGGATGCGGCCGTGGCAGTTCTTCGGAGGAGAGACGGCGCTCGCGCTCTACGGGGCACCTGTCCCCGAATGGCCCCATGCCACGGGCATACACGTCTGCGCCCACCGGCCTGCGAGAGAGCCGCGCATCGCCGGCGTCACCGGTCACCGTCTTCAGCACCGCGAACCGGCGACGCGCGAGCACGCGGGACTCCCGGTCGAGCACCCGGCACGTGCATGGCGCCAGGCCGCCACCACGTGGCGGATCGACGACCTCATCTGCGCGGCGGAGTTTCTCATATCGGGATCGCGGCCGCTCTCGAGCGCGGCTGAGTTGAGGGACGAGATCGAAGCGATGGGCGACGTGCGAGGCCGCCTCTCCGCCGCCCTACGAGATGTGCGCTCCGGCGCCCGCTCGCCCCGAGAGACGCGGCTGCGTCTGCTGCTCCAGCGAGGCGGTCTCCCCGAGCCCGACATCAACTGGACGCTCTACGACCCACGCGGCCGGCATATCGCCGAACTCGACCTCGCATACCGGCGTTGGCGTGTCGGCGTCGAGTACGACGGGCGTGTGCACGCGGAGGATGCGCGCCAGTTCGCAAAGGACGCGGACCGCTGGGACGCGATCCGCGCCGAGGGCTGGGAGCTCGTCCGCATCCTGAATCACCACATGCGTGGCGACGGCCGTGTGGCGGTCGACAAGGTCCGGCAGGCCCTCGCGCGCGCCGGCTGGCGGCAATGACCCGCCATCCATGTCCCAATTGCCGCAGGATTCGGCTGCCGAAACTGCGGCAAGTGGGACATGATCTGCGGCAAGTGGGACACGCCGGGACCTCCGGCGTGAGGAGACGACGCCGTAACGCAGGAGATCCCCGCCCGTCAGGATGATCCGACGCGGATCGTCCTGTGGGACGGAGATCTCCTGGCGAAGGGGTGTGCGGCGGCTCAGCCGAAGAGCGCAGCGGCCTCTTCGTAGCGGTACTGGGGAACCGTGTTCAGCTCGCCGAGCGCTTCCGCGAACGGCACGCGCACGATGTCGGTGCCCCGCATGGCGACCATCTGACCCCATGCGCCGTCGACGATCGCGTCGGCGGCGTGCAAGCCCAGGCGGGTGGCGAGCACGCGGTCGAAGGCGGAGGGAGAGCCACCGCGCTGGATGTGGCCGAGCACCGTCGCGCGGGTCTCGATGCCGGTGATGCGCTCGATCTCCGGCGCGAGGACCTCGCTGATGCCGCCGAGACGCGGTCGGTTGAAGGCGTCGAGGCCCTTGTCGCTGAAGGCCTCGTCCATGCCCGTGAGCTTGAAGCCCTCCGAGACGACGACGAGCGGCGCGCGGCCGCGGTCGTGTGCGCGGCTGACCTGGTCGACGATCTCGTCGATCGACATCGGGACCTCGGGGATGCAGATCACGTGCGCGCCCGCGGCGATTCCCGCGTGCAGTGCGATCCAGCCCACGTGGCGGCCCATGACCTCGGCGACCATGCAGCGCTGGTGCGAGTCACCGGTGGTGCGCAGCCGGTCCATGGCGTCGGTGGCGATGTTGACGGCCGTGTCGAAGCCGAACGAGTAGTCGGTCGCCCGCAGGTCGTTGTCGATCGTCTTGGGGACGCCGAGCACGTTGATGCCGTCGTTCGCGAGGCGGTTGGCGGCCGCCAGCGTGCCCTCACCGCCGATCGCGATGATGCCGTCGATGCGGTGCCCGTACAGCGTCTTCGCGATGTTCTCGGCGCCGCCGCGAGGACCCTCGTAGGGGTTCGTACGGCTGGTGCCGAGGATCGTGCCGCCCACCTTCGACAGACCCTTGACCTCGTGCCGCGTCAACGGGAAGAAGTCCCCGTCGACCACACCGCGCCATCCGTCACGGATGCCGACGAACTCGAGGTCGTAGGTCGTGGTGCCCTTGAGCACGACGCCGCGGATGACCGCGTTCAGTCCGGGGCAATCGCCGCCGCTGGTGAGAATACCGATCTTCATGCTGGAGTCCCTGCTTTCCGGGTGATGGTGCTCCGGGGAATGGGGCGACGCTGCCTCACCGACACTATCGCCCCGGAGCCCCCGGGCGCACACCCGGGGCCGTGCATATGGATGCGGGTCAGCCGCCGAGCGCGGACCGCGTCAGATGCATGAGCGCGGACAGCTGCACCGAGTCGCTCGAACCGGGCTCGACCGCGTGGCCGTCGAGCGCGCGGAGGGACAGGCCCTGCTTGGCGTCGATGAGCTCGGCGATCTTCGTGTCGATCGTGTGCGCGGCGATGATGCGCCACGCCGTGACCGGCTCGTCCTGTCCGATGCGGTGCACGCGGTCGATCGCCTGCGTCTGCTCGGCCGCGGTCCAACTCAGCTCCGCCAGCACGACGTTGGAGGCCGCCTGGAGGTTCACGCCGACACCCGCGGCGGTCAGGGAGCAGACCGCGACGGCGACTTCGGGGTCGGAGTTGAACGCGTCGATGGCGGCCTGGCGCGCGATGGCCGTCTGGTCGCCGCGCAGCGAGACCGTCTTGAGGCCGGCCGCGGCGAAGTGCGCCTCGGCCGCATCCATGACGTCGATGTGCTTCGCGAAGAAGACCACCTTGCCGACGGAGCGCTGCAGCTGCACGGTGTAATCGGCAGCGAGCAGGGCCTTGGCCTGGCCGATGCGGCGCACCATCGTGAAGACGTTCTCGCTGCCGGATGCAGCGGCCTTGGACTCGTCGAGCTCGTGCTGCGCGACCAGACGGACGATGTCCTCGTCGATCTCGCCGACCGACAGGGCGCGCTCGCCACGGGCTTCGATGATGCGGCGATACCGCGCCGCCAGACGCTCGCCCAGCTCGCGCTCGGCGTGGCGGATCGAGCGGCCGTACTCGTCGTCCAGCTCGACAGGCAGATCCGCGACGAGCTTGTCCGGAAGATCCGCCGCGACGTCCGTCTTGCGCCGACGGACGATGCCCATGGAGATGACGGCGCTGCGCGCCTGCGGGTAGAAGGCCTTGTCGGCGGGGGTCAGTCCGGTCTCATCGAGCTTCGCCATGAGTTCGGGCCCGGGCTTCTCGCCGTTCGTCCAGCCCAGGAAGCGCCAGATCGCGTCGAAGTCCTCGACGTCGTTGATCAGCGGCGTGCCCGTCAGCGCCAGCATGAGCGGGTCCCGTCGCGCCTCGCGGATGCGGCCGGCCAGTGCCAGCACGTTGCGGGAGCGCTGCGAGGTGAGGTTCTTGATGAAGTGCGCCTCGTCGACGACCATGCCGCCGAGACCGATGGTGCTGAGCCACGACAGGTGGCGGTCGAGCACCTCGTAGTTGACGATGAACACGTCGGCGAACGCGTCGATG
Source organism: Microbacterium sp. SORGH_AS_0862 (assembly GCF_030818795.1). Lineage (NCBI taxonomy): Bacteria > Bacillati > Actinomycetota > Actinomycetes > Micrococcales > Microbacteriaceae > Microbacterium > Microbacterium sp. SORGH_AS_0862. Next base: position 452,095 of record NZ_JAUTAY010000001.1, read on the forward strand.
TTCTCGCCGTCGCCCTGGATGACGGTGGCGCGCCGCTGCGGCGTCCACCGGTGCACCTCGCGCGCCCAGTTCATCTTGACGACGTTGGGCACGACGACCAGCAGCGGATAGGCGTTCGCGACGGATGCGGCGAGCACCGACTGGGCCGTCTTGCCGAGACCGGGCTCGTCGGCGAGCAGAAAGCTCCGGTGCCCCTCGCGGACCGCCTCGAGGAAGCGCGACTGGTGCGCCATGACCTCGAGCCCCTTGGGCGAGAGGCGGTCGAACTCCGGGACGGGCGGCAGGTCCATGGATGCCGCTCCCCCGCCGGCTCCGGTCTCGAAAGCCTTGTACAGCGGACCCATGAGCTCCCAGTCATCCAGACGACGACGCGGCGTGCTGCCGGTGGAGCGCGGGGTCAGATCGGGCGCCAGGAACGGGTTCGCCATCTGGCGCGCCTCGACCTGCGGCGGTACGACCTGCCGGGATGCGGCCGCCGCGGGGATCACCGCGACGGGCGTGGCAGGTGCGGCATCCGTGATGATCAGCTCGTCGGGGGCGAGTTCGGCACCGGACTCCAGCAGCCAGTCCCGCCGCATCCGCTTCGCGACCGGCGAGGTCGCTTGGTCCACTTCGAGCAACTGGATGAGGGAGGTGTCTCGCGCGGCGGTCTTGGCGAGGATCGTCGCCACGCCGTCGAGTCGCTTGAGCAGCTCGGCGCGCGACGCGTCGCTCAGCGTCGTGTCGGACTTCACGCGGGCGCGTTCCTCGCGCACCAGGAAGGCGATGACCTGGAACTTGACGCGGTTGGTGGGGCCCAGCTTGCCGCGCTGGGCCTTCGCCTCGACCTCGCGCACCTTGCGCGCGAGGATCGGGATGACGGGGGCCTCGTCGTCGCGCTTGGCGGACGAGGACTTTCTACGGCGTTGCGCCGCCGGTGCCGTGGTCGGCATGCTCCTCCTGAGCGTCGGGTCCGCAATGGACCGTCGACCGGTGTTTCGAGTCTCACGGGCGGCTCGGTGCCGGCTCGTACGCGAGAGAGTCGACCGGGCCTGACGTGGATGCAGGGATCCGGGCCGACGGTGACAGTTTAGAGCATCGCGGGGTGCGGCGCAGTCTCAGCCCCAGAGTGTGGCGGCGACGTCCTCCGTGTACCCCTCCGGCGCGCTCGCAGTCCATGAGGTCGCAACCCAACCGTTGCCGCGCAGGAAGTCTGTTTCGTTGCCGCTCGTGCACAGGATACCGCCGGAGCTGTCGGCGCAGACGAAGCCGGCCGTGGCCAACATGTCCTGGATGCGCGGCGCATCGGCCGGATCTACGACCGTCACGCTCGTCGCGAGGGAGGAGCCCGCAGCAGCACCCCACGTGCAGCGCAAGGTCGGCACACCCGAGTCGATCAGGCCCCGCAGGGACTCGACCCGCGTGGCGGCCAGATCGACGCTGCCGTCGTTCAGAGGCGGCAGCTCCGCGTCGAGTCGGCTGCGCATCGACGCGGAGTAGAGCGCGTCACACGAGGCCGGAAGCTCGATCTCCTGCGCCTGGGGGCGGGGCGACGAGGAGGGCGAGGCCGACGACGATGGTGAGCCGGGGGTGGATGATTCGGAGGGCGCCGATGAGCCAGATGGCGACGTCATCGCCGCCGGCTCGGGTACACACGCAGTCAATGCCAGGGCGACGGCGCACAAGCCGAGGGCGGCGCTGAGAGAACGGGATGTGCGGATCACGACAACCTCCGGGAGTGAGACAGCTTCGACCCTAGACGCAGCGTCGCGGCCTCCCCCGCAGCCGCGCCGTCGTCAGCCGGCCCGGCGCAGCCGAAGGCTGTTGAGCACGACGAACAGGCTGGAGAAGGCCATCGCGGCACCGGCGATCATCGGATTCAGGAGCCCTGATGCCGCCAGCGGCAGGGCGGCGACGTTGTACGCGAAGGCCCAGAACAGGTTGCCGCGAATGACCGACATCACTCGACGACTGAGCGCGAGAGCCGTTCCGACCTGGGTGAGCCGGGACCCTGTCAGCGTGATGTCGCCGGCATGCCGGGCGGCATCCGTTCCGGCGCCCATCGCGATCCCCAGATCGGATGCGGCGAGCGCCGCTGCGTCGTTCACACCGTCACCGACCATGGCGACCCGGCGCCCCTCCGCACGCAGCTGCGTGACGGCGGCGAGCTTGCCCTCGGGGCTGACGTGCGCCCGCACCTCGCGGATGCCCACCTCCGCCGCGACCCGACGGGCCACGGGCTCGGCGTCGCCGGTGAGCAGGACGACACGCATTCCCCGCTCGAACAGCTCGGCGACGGCCTCGGCCGCATCCTCGCGCACGGCGTCTTCGAGCTCGAACACGGCAGCGGCGTGCATGCGTCCATCACCGTCGGCCCAGCCCACGATGACGGCGGTTCCGATGCTGTCCTCGAGCGCGGCGGCGAGTTCGGTCGGGAGAGGCACTCCCACATCCGCGGCGAGCGCGGCGTTCCCGGCGAATGCACGGACTCCCTCCACGTCGCCGACCACGCCGCGTCCCGGGACGGCCGCGAAGTCGGCGACGGCGGGGGCGTCGGCTACCGCGAGCGCGCGGGCGACAGGGTGTTCCGAGCCGGCCTCTAGGGCGCCCGCGACGCGACGCGCCCTCGCCTCCTCGATGCCGGCCGCGACGACCAGTCGGCGCACGCGCATCTGCCCCGTGGTGACCGTGCCGGTCTTGTCGAGCACGACGGTGTCGATGCGCTGCGCGTTCTCGAGGGCGTCGGGGCCGGTCACGAGGATGCCGAGCTGCGCACCGCGACCGGTGCCGACGAGGATCGCGACGGGAGTGGCGAGCCCGAGGGCGCACGGGCAGGCGATGATCAGCACGGCGACCGCCGCGACGAATCCCTCGGCGACCGATCCGCCCGAAAGCAGCCATCCGACGAGGGTGAGCGCCGCGAGCCCGATGACGATCGGCACGAACACCGCGGAGATCCGGTCCGCCAGCCGCTGGACGCGACTCTTGCCCATCTGCGCGTTCTCGACGAGCTGGGCGATGCGCGCCAGACGCGTGTCTGCGCCGACCGCATCCGCACGCACCCTCAGCGCACCGCCGTGCACGATCGTGCCTCCGGTGACGGCGGAGCCCGGCACGACCGGCACCGGAACCGCCTCGCCGGTGAGCATGCTCTCGTCCACATCCGCGCGGCCGTCGACGACCGTGCCGTCGGTGGCCAGCGTCGCGCCGGGACGCGTCACGAACACATCCCCCGGCTGCAGCGCCTCGAGCGGCACCGTGCGCCCGTCGGCGAGTTCCACCTCGGGAACGCTCAGCTCGCCGAGCGCGCGCAGCGCCGCTCCGGCCGCGCGGCGCGACCGCTGCTCGATGTAGCGGCCGAGCAGCAGGAAGACCGTCACGGCGGCGGCCACTTCGAAGTACACGAGCGAGGTGGCGTCGTGCACCGGACCGATCAGGACGACCTCGTGCCGGATGCCCCACCGTCCGGCGGATCCGAACAGCAGGGCCCACAGGCTCCATCCGAAAGCGGCAAAAGTGCCCATCGTGATGAGCGTGTCCATGGTCAGGGCTCCGTGGCGGAGGTTCGCGAACGTCGCGCGGTGGAAAGGCCATCCGCCCCACAGAACCACGGGAGCCGTCAGGACGAGCGACAGCCACTGCCATCCCGGGAACTGCCACGCCGGCACCATTCCGAGCGCGACCACCGGGATCGCGAGCACGGTGCCGACGATCAGGCGCGTGCGAAGCGGGGTGGCACCGGGTGCGTCCTCCACCTCGTGCACGTGGCCCGCTTCGTGGTCGCCGTGCGTGTACAGGGGTCGGATGCGGGCGGTGTAACCGGCCTGCGCGACCGCCTGCACCAGCCTCTCCTCCGGAAGATCGGCGGGGTAGGTGACGCGAGCGGACTCGGTGGCGAGGTTGACCGAGGCGGCGACGCCCGCAACGGCCCCCAGCCGCTTCTCGACCCGCGCGACGCAGCTGGCGCAGGTCATGCCGTCGATATCCAGGACCGCCTCCCGGGTGGTTCCGTCGTTGTCGCGCATGATGCCATCCTCCTCGCCCTCCGCAACGATATACCCCCCTAGGGTATTCCGCGAGATCGGCCCGGCGTCTGCGGGAGGGCGTAGCGTGTGCGGTATGGTGACCCGTCCGAACAGCCCGGCGAGCGCCGCCGTGGTCATCGGCGTGGCGGTTCTCGCCTCGTTCGTGTCCTTCCTCGACGGCACCATCGTCAACGTCGCGCTGCCGGCCATCGCACGCGAACTCGGGGGCGGCCTGGCCACGCAACAGTGGGTGGTGGATGCATACCTGGTGACGTTGGGGGCGTTCATCCTCGTTGCCGGCTCCCTGAGCGACGCCTTCGGTCGAGTGCGGATCCTGCGCATCGGGCTGCTGATCTTCGGCGCATCGTCGCTTGCTCTGGCCTTTGTACCCAGCGCGGGCTGGCTCATCGCGCTCAGAGCGGTCCAGGGCGTCGGCGGTGCGCTCCTCGTTCCCAGCTCGCTCGCGCTGCTGACCGCGCGCTTCGAGGGCGCAGAGCGCTCTCGCGCGATCGGGATCTGGACGGGTGCGACCACGGTCGCCACCCTCATCGGCCCCCTCGCCGGCGGGCTCCTCGTCGATCTCCTCACCTGGCGCTGGGTGTTCGCGGTGACCGTTCTGCCTGTTCTGCCCACCCTCCTGCTGCTCACCCGCATCCCCGAGCTGCGCACGCCCGGCGCGCGAATCGACGTGCTGGGTGCCGCGCTCAGCACGGCGGGTCTGGGAGCCCTGGTGTTCGCGCTCATCGAGCAGCCGCGGCTGGGAGCAGAATCCCCATGGGTCTGGGCGGGGGCCATCGGCGGACTGCTCCTGCTGGCCGGATTCATCTGGCGACAGCGCGTCGCCCCCTCCCCTGTCATGCCGCTGTCGTTGTTCCGCGCGCGCAACTTCTGGGCGGGCAACCTCACGACGTTCTTCGTCTACGCGGGTCTCTCGCTCAACGGGCTCGTGCTCACCATCTACCTCCAGCAGACGGCCGGCCTCTCGGCGACCGTCGCGGGACTCGCCTCCCTGCCTCCGACGCTCCTGATGATCGCGTTCAGCTCACGGGCAGGAGCCTGGACGGGCAAGCTCGGGCCACGGTGGTTCATGACGGTCGGGCCGGCCGTCATGGCGGCGGGATCACTCCTCCTGCTGAGCGTCGGTCAGCCTTTCGACTACCTGACACAGGTGCTGCCGGGCATGCTGCTGTTCGGGATCGGCCTGACGCTGACCGTCGCGCCGCTCACCGCCGCAGTGCTGGGCTCCGTCACCTCCGAGCGCTCGGGCATCGCTTCCGCGGTCAACAACGCCGTCGCACGCGTGGCGGGCCTCCTCGCCGTTGCGGCCATCGGAGTGGTGGTCGGCGACGCGCTGGATCTGGCGGGTCTTCACACCGCGATGGTCTTCGTCGCCGTGCTCATGGGCGTGGGCGCCGTCGCGTCCGGGCTCGGGATCCGCGGCGGCACGGACTCGGCTACGCGCCGAGCATCCGACGCACCTGCGTGACGTCGTCGTTCATCTGGGCGATCAGCGCATCGATCCCCTCGAACGCCACCATCCCTCGCACGCGCTGCACGAACTGTACGTCGACCTCGTGGCCGTAGAGGTCGATCCCGTGCTCGTCGAGCACGTGCGCCTCCACCTGGCGCGTCGGCACGTCGTCGAAAGTCGGGTTCGTCCCCACGGAGATCGCGGCGGGATAGCGCGTCCCCGAACGCAGCCCCGTCGCCTCATCGACGAGCCATCCGGCATAGACGCCGTCGGCGGGCACGAATCCCTCCAACGACGGGCTCAGGTTCGCGGTCGGGAAACCCAGCTCGCGTCCCCTCTTCAGGCCGTGAACGACCTCGCCGCGCACGGATGCGGGACGACCAAGCAGCTTCGCGGCCCCCTCCACATCACCCACGGCGAGCAGCTCCCGCACCCACGTGGACGACACCCGGCGACCGCCGTCGATCGCGCTGACGTCGTCGACGACGCCCACGCTGAAACCGAACTCCTCGCCGAGCCGTTCGAGCATCGCGGGGTCTCCTGCTCCCCCGCGGCCGAACCGGAAGTCGTTGCCGACGAGGACGGCGCACGTGTCGAGCGGCGCCACGAGGATGCCCCGGACGAACTCTCGCGGCTCCAGCTCAGCCAGCGCAGCGTCGAAGGTGAGCACCATCGCCGCGTCGATACCGGTCTCGGCGAGCAGCCGGAGCTTCTGCGTCACGCCGACCAGGTTCTCCGGACAGCGATCCGGGCGCAGCAGGGCGAGCGGATTGCGGTCGAAGGTGACGGCGACGACCTTCGCGCCGCGCGCCGCCGCCTCCACCTTCGCGCGTTCGAGGAGCACGCGGTGCCCCGCGTGCACGCCGTCGAACTTGCCGATCGCGACGACGGACGGGCCGAAGCCTGCAGGAACCTCATGCGGTCCGTGGAAGACGATCACCAGACGGACCTCTCGACGCGGGCGGGAGCGGGCGCGGTCGCCTCGTGACCGGGCCGGTGGGTGTACAGCCACCAGACACCGACGAAGGGAAGGATCAGCGGTACGAAGACGTAGCCCGAGCCGAACCAGCTCCAGACCGTCTCCTCCGGGAACAGATCGTGCCGGAACAGGCTGACGGAGCCGACGACCAGCACCCCGATCATCTCGAAGACGATCGCGACCCACGCGACCGCGTACCAGAAGCGCGAGTGCGAGAAGACGAGCGCCGCGGTCGCGAGGATGTAGACCCCCGCGGAGATCGCCGACAGCGTGAACGCCAGCGGCGCCGCATCGAAGCGCTCCACGATCTGCACGAGCGATCGGCCCGTGGCTGCGAGGGCGAGCACCGCGTACACCGCGACCAGCACGCGGCCGAGGCCGGTGATGCGGGGGCGGTTCGCGGGTGCCATGACCTCACAATCCTAGATCGAGGCGCGGGGCGCCCGACTCAGGCGCCGATCCCGCTCCAGATCACCTGCATCCGCCAGACCATGACCGCCACGGACCCCGCGGCCACGCCCATCACGACCGTGCTCCAGCGGCTGCGCTCCAGAAGCGCCCAGAAGACGCCCGCCGGTGGAAGCAACGCCGCCGAAACGAGGTACACCCAGAACTCGAGCGTGCTGCCGGTAATGGGGTTGCCCGCGAACGGCGCCACGATCGCCACGACGATCTGCGCGATCAGCAGGAGCTCCACGAGCGCGAGCGCGCCGACGCTGACGTCGCTCGGTCGCCGACCGGCCAGTCCCAGGATTACGCACACGAGTGCGGCGACGGCGGCGACGGCGACCTGCACCAGCGCGAACCAGAGGATCATCCGTGGTCCTCCGGCATGTTCATGGCGCTCTTGAGATCCGCGCCCCGACGCTCCAGCACGCCGATCAGGGCGCCATCCGGACCGATCGCCGCCGCCGGGGTGGCCGCCACTCGCGGAGCGGCTCCGCTGAGGCGCTTGCCGTGGCGCAGATCGCGCGCCTCATCGTCGCTGACGGAGAGAGTGGGCAGCGCGAGAGCCGCAGCGGCCGCGGGCTGCAGCAGCGCGGTCGGCTCGATGTGCTCGAGGTCGACGGCGGCTGCGACATCGAACGAGCCGATGCGGGTTCGCCGCAGTGCTGTCAGGTGCCCGCCGACGGTCAGCGCGGTTCCCAGATCCCGCGCCAGCGCACGGATGTAGGTGCCGCTGGAGCAGTCGACCACCGCATCCAGCTCGATCGACGCCTCGGTGCGGCGGATCGCGAGCACGTCGAAACGCGAGACGGTCACGGCACGCGAGGCCAGCACGACTTCCTCGCCCGCCCGCGCGAGGTCGTAGGCGCGCCTTCCCGCGACCTTGATGGCCGACACCGTGCTCGGAACCTGCTCGATGTCTCCCGTCAGATCGGCGATGCCCGCACGGATCTCCTCGTCCGTCACGGCGGCGAGCGTCGTCGCGTCCGCACGACTCACGACCGAGCCATCGGCGTCGTCGGTGTCCGTGCTCGCTCCGAGCAGGATGGTGGTCTCGTACGTCTTGTCCAGTCCGACGACGTAGGTGAGCAGTCGCGTCGCGGCACCGACACCCAGGACGAGGAGTCCGGTGGCCATCGGATCGAGTGTGCCCGCATGGCCCACCTTGCGCGTGTTCAACGCGCGACGCGTGCGCGAGACCACGTCATGACTCGTCAGCCCACCGGGCTTGTCGACCAGGAGTACGCCGGTGGGCGCTTCCTCGCGGGCCATCAGCAGAAGTCCCGGAAGACGCGGACCGGGTGCCGCGGGTCGGTGTTGTCGAGGATCACGCTCGCGCGACCACGCGGGTCGCCGTCCTGGAGGTACAGGTCGAAGCCTTCGCGGTAGCGCGCATTCGAGGCCCCGAGAGGGTCGGGATCGCTGCCGTCGCGTTCCGCCATGCGCCGGAACGCCACGTCGAGGGGCACATCCAGCCATACCGACCAGTTCCAGACGTCACGCAGCTCCGGGCGCAGGAGGAAGAGGCCGTCGACCACGAGGATCGCGTCGGCGGGTGCCGACTCGGCCGCGAGATCGACGGCACGATCCTCATCGAGGTCGTGCGTGGCCGTCACGAAGGGTGCGCCCGCCCGAAACGGCCGCAGGAGCCGCGCGAGCAGCGCGTCGGTGTCGTAGGAGTCGCGGTAGTGGCCTTCCGCGGACGTCCGACCCCGGGCGTGGCGCTCGGCACGCGGGCGGTGGAAGTCGTCCGCGGATGCACGGAAGACCGTCGAGCCGTCTTCGCGCAGGACATCCGCCAGCGCGTCGGCGAAGAGGGTCTTTCCCGCACCGTCCCGACCGTCCACCGCGACCAGCAGCCGACCCCGACGGTGGTGCTGGCGCAGCTCCGCACGCAGCTCGCCGAGCAGCGCTTCCTGTTCTTGCGAGATCGGTGGGCGCATGTCTCCAGCCTAGGCTGGAGGGATGCCGGATCTCGCCCCAGCGCTCGTCGCCTGGTATCGCGACAACGCGCGCGATCTTCCCTGGCGCGCGCCCGGATTCGGCGCGTGGGGCGTGCTCGTCAGCGAGTTCATGCTGCAGCAGACCCCCGTGAACCGAGTGATCCCCCACCTGAATGCCTGGCTCGCCCTGTGGCCGACGCCCGCGGCACTCGCCAAGGCGGCGCCAGCCGACGCCGTCCGGCAGTGGGCGAATCTGGGGTACCCCCGCCGAGCGCTGTGGCTGCACCGTGCGGCCGTCGAGATCCGGGATCGGCATGACGGCGTCGTGCCCCGCGAGGTCGACCAGCTCCTCGCTCTCACCGGCATCGGCGACTACACGGCGCGCGCGGTCGCCGTCTTCGCATACGGCGATCACCACCCCGTCGTCGACACCAACACGCGACGCGTCCTCGCTCGTGCGATCGACGGCCAGGCCCAGCCGGGCCAGCCCTCGCGGCGCGACCTGGCGGCGATGGACGCGCTGCTCCCCGCGGATGCGGCCACGTCGGCGGTGGTGAACGCTGCCGCCATGGAACTCGGCGCACTCGTGTGCACGGCACGCAGCCCGCGGTGCACCGAGTGTCCGCTCCGCACGATGTGCGCGTGGCGCGCGGCGGGCTACCCCGACACGGGCGACACCCGCCGTCGACAGGCGCGATATGAGGGCAGCGACCGTCAGGCGCGCGGCGCGGTGCTCAAGCAGCTGCGCGAGGCCTCCGATCACTCGGTAGCCGTCGAGAAGGTGGTGGCGGACTGGCCCGACGCCCTGCAGCGCGATCGTGCCATCGATTCGCTGATTGCGGACGGGCTCGCCGAGGCCGTCGACGGCGAGCTCCGCCTCCCGCGCTGACAGGGTCCACCCTGTTAATCCCGGCCCGGCGAGCGGGCGCTCCGCATCGCGCGGGCGTACGGTGCGGGACGTGGAGACCCTGATCGTCTACGAATCACTCTGGGGCAACACCCGCCAGGTGGCGGAGGAGATCGCCCGCGGTGCGCAGGAGCACTCCGACTCTCTCACGCTGTGCGCGGTCGCGGACGCGCCGTCATCGCTCGCCGCGTCGCTGGGGCTGCTCATCATCGGCGCACCGACCCACGCGTTCACGCTGCCGACCCCGTCGAGCCGCGCGGAGGCGCGCTCCCATGGCGCCGCGATCTCGCACGTACCGGGGATCCGCGAGTGGCTCGCGACGATCACCGTCGCGGTCCCTCCGCCTCGAGTCGCGGCCTTCGACACGCGTCAAGGTCGCTCGTTCCTCGTCGGTTCGGCGGCGAAGTCGATCGCGCGCGCGGCCAAGCATCATGCGCTCGTGGTCTCCGAGACCGCCGACTTCGTGGTGACATCGCGCGAAGGCCCGCTCGAGCAGGGAGAGCTCGAACGGGCCTTCGCGTGGGGACGTGCGTTGACCGCGCCCCAGTGAGAAATCAGTCCTCGTCGTCCTCGCGGGACACGTAGGGGTCGGCGTCACCGGCGTACTGCGCCGATGCCGCCAGCCCTGCCACGGCGCTGTCGCGCTCGCGCGCCTCGCGCAGCAGGTCCTCGATGTGACCGGCGTTCTCGGGGACGCCGTCGGGGATGAATTCCAGCGTGGGCGTCAACCGCACGCCGAGCTTGCGGCCCACCTCGCTGCGCAGCATGCCTGTCGCAGCGGTCAGAGCCGCAGCCGAGTCGAGACGCTCCTGCTCGCTGCCCAGCACCGTGTAGAACACCGACGCGTGCTGCAGGTCCCCCGTCACACGCACGTCTGTGATCGTCACGAAGCCGAGGCGCGGGTCGCGCAGCCCCTTCTCGAGCCGCTCGGCGATGAGCACGCGGATGCGGTCGGCGAGCCTCGCCTGCCGTTCACTGGCCATGTCCTTCTTCTCCCTCTCTCAACCCACCGGCGTGGACTCGGAGACTGCGGAGGACTCGGATATCCGTCCGAGGCAATCGGGGTAGGGGCCCCGTTCTTGCCGAGGACGGACATCCGAGTCCGTAGCAACCGACGGATCAGCCGCGCGGCTTCTCCACCATCTCGGTCGTCTCGATCTCGTCGCCGATCTGGATGTCGTTGTACTTGCCGAGGCCGATACCGGCTTCGTAGTCCGTGCGCACCTCGGTGACGTCGTCCTTGAAGCGGCGCAGCGACTCGATCGCGAGACCGTCGGCGATGACGACGCCGTCGCGGATGACGCGGGCCTTCGCGTTGCGGGTGATGGTTCCCGAGCGCACGATGACACCGGCGATGTTGCCGAACTTCGAGGAACGGAACACCTCGCGGATCTCCGCGACACCCGACTGGACCTCTTCGTACTCCGGCTTGAGCAGGCCCTTGAGGGACTGTTCGACGTCATCGATCGCGTTGTAGATGACGGAGTAGAAGCGGACGTCGACACCCTCGCGAGCGGCGCGCTCCCGGGCCTTCGTGTCGGGACGGACGTTGAAGCCGATGACGATCGCGTTGTCGATCGTCGCCAGGTTGATGTCCGACTCGGTGATCGCACCCACACCGCGGTGGATGATCCGCAGCTGCACGGAGTCGTCGACCTCGATCTTGAGCAGCGACTCCTCCAGCGCCTCGACGGCACCGGACACGTCGCCCTTGATGATGAGGTTGAGCGACTCGACCTTGCCCTCTTCGAGCGCGCGGGTGAAGTCCTCGAGCGAGATGCGCTTGCGGGCCTTGGCCAGCTGGGCGTTGCGCTCGGCGGCCTCGCGCTTCTCGGCGATCTGACGGGCCAGACGGTCTTCGTCGGTGACGATGAAGACATCGCCGGCGCGCGGGACGGAGTTCAGACCCTGCACCTGCACCGGACGGGACGGCCAGGCCTCCTCCACCGGGTCGCCGTTCTCGTCGATCATGGCGCGCACGCGGCCGTAGGCCGTGCCCGCGACGATCGCATCGCCCACACGGAGCGTTCCGGACTGGATGAGAACGGTCGCCACCGAGCCGCGGCCCTTGTCGAGCTTCGCTTCGATCGCGACACCGCGCGCGGCCTTGTTCGGGTTCGCCGTGAGGTCGAGGCCGGCATCCGCGGTCAGCAGGACGGCGTCCAACAGCTCCTGGATGTTGGTCCCCTGGCGAGCCGAGACGTCGACGAACATGACGTCGCCGCCGTACTCCTCGGCGACGAGCCCGTACTCGGTGAGCTGCTGACGCACCTTGGCCGGGTTGGCGTCGGGCTTGTCGACCTTGTTGACGGCCACGACGATCGGCACCTGAGCGGCCTGCGCGTGGTTGAGGGCCTCCACCGTCTGCGGCATGATGCCGTCGTCGGCGGCGACCACGAGGATCGCGATGTCGGTCACCTGCGCACCGCGGGCACGCATGGCCGTGAACGCCTCGTGACCCGGGGTGTCGATGAAGGTGATCGCGCGCTCGATGCCCTCGTGCTCGGTCCAGACCTGGTACGCACCGATGTGCTGGGTGATGCCGCCGGCCTCGCCCGCCACGACGTTCGTCTGGCGGATCGCGTCGAGCAGTCGCGTCTTACCGTGATCGACGTGACCCATGACGGTCACCACCGGAGGACGGATCTCGAGGTCGTCCTCGCTCTCCGCCTCCAACTCGGCCTCGAGGTCGAGACCGAAGCCCTCCAGGAGCTCCTTGTCCTCGTCCTCGGGCGAGACCATCTGGATCTTGTAGCCGAGCTCCTCGCCGAGCACCTCGAAGGTGGCCTCGTCTAGCGACTCGGTCGCGGTCGCCATCTCACCCAGGTTGAACAGGATCGTCACGAGCGTGCCGGGCTGCACGGTGTACCCGCGCAGCGCCTCGAGCTTGTCCGCGAAGTCGGCGATGGAGGCACCGCGACGGAGGCGGATGATCTCGCCGTTGCCCTTCTGGACGTTGACGCCGCCGACGACCGGCGCCGACCGCATCTCGAATTCTTGCCGCTTCGCCCGACGCGACTTGCGCTGACGCGACTTGCCGCCGCCCTTGCCGAAGGCACCTGCGGTGCCGCCACCGGGACCACGGCCGCGGCCACCGCCGCCACCGGGACGACCGGCGAAACCGCCGCCCGCGGGAGCACCGGGGCGCTGGAAGCCACCGGCACCGCCGGGACGACCGGGACCGCCCGGACGCTGCTGGAACGGAGCGCCGGGACGACCGCCGCCGCCGGGACGACCGGCACCGCCCGGACGCGGCGCGCCGGGACGGGGGGCGCCGGGGCGCGGTGCCTGCGGACGCGGGATGTTGCCGGGCGAGGGGCGCTGGCCCATGCCCTGCGCGCTCGCGAACGGATTGTTGCCGGGGCGCGGGCCCGCGGGGCGCTGTCCCATGCCCTGCGCGCTCGCGAACGGGTTGTTGCCGGGGCGCGGCGCACCGCCCGGACGCGGCGGGGTTGCACCGCCGGGCTTGGGAGCAGCGCCGGGCTTGGGGGCGCCCGGGGTCGCTGCAGCGGGCGTCGCACCCGAAGCGGGTGCGGCGGGAGCCGCCGGAGCAGCCGGTGCGGATGCGGCGGGTGCCGCGGACTCCGCCGGTGCCGGGGCGGGCTTCTCGGCGGCCGGAGCAGCCGGAGCCGCGGGTGCCGGAGCCTGCGGGCGCGGTGCCGCGGGACGAGCCGGGCCCGGACGGGCACCGCTCGTGGGCTTGGGTGCGGCGGCGGGCGCCGCGACCCCGTCTGCCTCGAGGGCAGCACGGAGCTTACGAGCCACCGGGGGCTCGATGGTGGATGAGGGGCTCTTGACGAACTCGCCGAGCTCCTTCAGCTTCGCAAGCGCGACCTTGCTGTCGACGCCGAGCTCGGAAGCGATCTCGTGCACGCGTGGTTTTGCCACAATTCTCCTGTCTTGGGGGCCTACCCAGGACAGGGCAGACCGTTAGTCGCGGACGGGTCTCATTTCGAGCCGTTCACTTTGTGTCCATAGCCGTTCAGCCGTTTCTCGATGGTCTGCGTGTCAAGCGGGCCTGACACACGCAATGCCCGCACGAACGCACGGCGCCTCAGGGCGGCATCCATGCATTCGGGCGTCTCGTGGACCCACGCGCCTCTGCCCGGCAGTGCCCCGCGCTCGTCGATGACGAGCGCGGAATCCACGCAGACCACCCGCAGGAAGGTCTTTCCGGGGAGCACGCGTGCGACATCCGACGCACGTTCGTACGGGTTCCATCTTACACCTGTCGACCGAGGGGGTCAGGGACGCGTCAGCTCTCCAGGATGCTGTCGGGCTGGATGTCGATCTTCGCGCCGGTGAGCTTCGCGGCGAGCCGGGCGTTCTGTCCCTCTTTGCCGATCGCCAGCGAGAGCTGGTAGTCCGGAACGAGCGCGCGGACGGCCTTGGTGCTCTGATCCAGGATGAATGCGGACGTCACCTTGGCCGGCGAGAGCGCGTTGGCCACGAAGGTCGCGAGATCGGCGTGGTAGTCGACGATGTCGATCTTCTCGCCGTTCAGCTCCTCTGTGACGGCGCGCACACGACGGCCGAGCTCGCCGATGCAGGCGCCCTTCGCGTTGATCGACGGATCGTCGGTGCGCACGGCCATCTTGGTGCGGTGTCCCGCCTCGCGCGCGAGCGCCACGATCTCGACCACCCCGGCGGCGATCTCGGGCACCTCGAGTGCGAAGAGCTTGCGCACGAGGCCCGGGTGCGTGCGCGAGACGGTGATCGCCGGCCCCTTCGTGCCCTTGGCGACGGAGGTCACGTAGACGCGGATGCGGGAACCGTGACGGTACTCCTCGCCCGGCACCTGCTCCTCGGGCGGCAGGATCGCCTCGACGGCGCCGAGGTCGACGTGGACCATGCGAGGGTTCGGGCCCTGCTGGATGACGCCGGCGACGATGTCGCCCTCCTTGCCGCGGAACTCTCCCAGCACGGCATCGTCGGCGATGTCGCGCAGGCGCTGATTGATGACCTGCTTCGCGGCGAACGCGGCGATGCGGCCGAAGTCCTCCGGCGTGCTCTCCTCTTCGCCGACGACGGCGCCCTCTTCGTCGCGCACGGGGACGAACACCCCGACGTGGCCGGTCTTGCGGTCGAGGTGAGAGCGAGCACCCTCGGGCAGCTCGCCGGTCGGCGAGGTGTGCTTCGCGTAGGCGGTCAGGATCGCCTGCTCGATGATGGCGACGAGTTCGTCGAAGGGGATCTCCCTCTCGCGCTCGACGGTACGCAGCAGTCCGAGATCGATATCCACGGTGACCTCCTATATTCAGCTCTTCGCGGCGGGCGACGCCGCCGCATCCCCCCTACGTTACCCGATCCGACCTCATCCGCCGCAGTCGTCGAAGACGCTCTCCGGCACCACATCGGCGCGCAGCGAGTTCGTCCAGCGCACCAGCGAGGTCAGCATTCCGGAACGCGGCTGCAGGATGTCCTGATGCCCACGCCCCGCCACCGGGACGGCCCGTACGCGCTCCCCCGCGTCGCACAGCCTCGACACCAGCTCGCGTTGCGTCTTCGTCGGCAGGACTTCGTCGTTCGTGCCCCACGCGATGAACAGGGGCGTACCCCAGGGCCCGGTCGGGACGTTCTCCGCCAGACGGCGTCCGAGCGCGCCGCGTGTGAGCTCGGCGGTGTCGAACGGGGTGTCCTCGCTCAGCCCCAGCGCGGTCAGCGCCGAGACCATCACACCCGGCTCGCTCAGGCACCGCTGCGTCATCTCTCGGATGAAGGAACGCGCCCCCGTCGTCACGTAGTCCTCGAGCCGGACGTCCGAGTACGTGTCGGCGTACGGCACGATGACCCAGGACACGAGCACTGTCAGCATCGCGCCGGCGTCGCCGCCTGTCAGCTCGCTTGCGAGAGCGACGGGGTCGGCGGCGGGAGCGAACGCGGCCGTCCCGAGCACGTCCACACCCGGCGTGTATTCCGGCGCGAGCATGGTCGTCCACAGCGCCGCATGACCACCCTGCGAATGCCCCCACACGACCGTCTCGGGCGACAGGACGAGATCCTCGATCTCGCCTGCCGCCAGCACCGCATCCAGAGCCGAACGCGCTTCGCCTTTACCGATCAGGTAGGGGAACTCACCGGGCGCGCCCTGACCGCTGTAGTCGGGTGCGACGACGACCCAGCCGCGGGCCAGCATGCGCTCGAGGGCGGGGATCGCCCACTTCGTCGCCGTGCCGTCGGCGAGGCTCGGGGCGCAGCCGCGCGCCACGCCCGTCGTGCCGTGGTTCCACAGCAGCACCGGACGCGGGCCGGGCGGCGGGTCATCGGGGATGATCACCATTCCGCTGCCGATTGCGGGTGCTCCCGTCGACGAGCGCGTCGTGTAGAGGATGCGCTGCACCTCGCCGCGACTGGGCTCACGGCCGCCGTACTCGCCCACCCGGATCAGCTGTCCGTGGCCCTCGGGCACGTGCGCAGGAGGATCGTAGAAGGCGTCCACGACGGGCGCACCCTCACGGAGCCAGTCGTTCAGACCGAACCCGCCCACCGTGGTTGCCACCAGTACGAACGACAACGCGTAGCGGCCGGCCGCACGGAGGATCCGGCGTCGGCGTGAAGGAGCCGGCCGCACCCGATCATCGGCCTGCGTGCGGCCCTTCCGGGTGCGGACTCCGCGGGCGATGAGTCCGATGCCGAAGACGATCGTTCGCACACCGAAGACGACCGCGACGACGAGCAGCGTGACGTCGGGCCAGGTCAGCGAGAGGACGCCGAACGCGACCTGTGCGCCGCCCCAGACGGCCGAGAGCACGCGAACGCTGACCACGCCCCGGGCGAGCGCGTCACCGATGGACGCCAGACCGCCGACGACGAGCAGCACCGCGAGAGTCGGCGGCAGCAACTCGATGCTGCGGCCGAGCCAGACGAGGATGACGATCCCGCCCGTGATCCACAACAGCGCGATCAGACGTGTCCACCATCTGGGGCCCGCGCGGCGGGACACCAGTTCGAGCACGCCGGAGACGATGACGCTCAGCCCGACGTACAGTCCGAGCAGCACGAGCGAGGCGAGCGGGCGGATGACGATGAGCAGGCCGAGCACGACCACGACGACCCCGATGAGCAGCACGACACGTGCGGGAGCCGCATCCAGCAGACCCGGCAGAGCGCTGACCCGCAGTCGGCGGCGCAGCGGAACGTGTTCGGGCACCGGGACATTGTAGGCGCGAGGCACCCGGGGGCGGGCACGCTCCGCAACCCCTCGGCTGTTGCGGCGGGAGATCGTATTCTGCGTCGATGAGCACCCCGAAGAAGACCGCCCGGCGTCTCGAGAGCGACCCGCGTCTGCGTGCGCTCGCGAAGACGGGCTACGCGGCGACCGGCCTCGTCCACGTCTTGCTGGGCGGCATCGTGCTCGGCGTCGCGTTCGGCGGAGACGGCGACGCCGACCAGTCGGGGGCGTTCCGGGCACTGGCGGCCTCGCCCGCGGGGCTCGTCGCGCTCTGGGCGGTGGCCCTCGCACTGTTCGCTCTCGCACTCTGGCACGCGGTGGCCGCGCTCGCCGGTACCGGCGAGAAAAGCCCGTGGTCTCGACGCCTGTCCGAGGCAGGTCAGGCCGTGGCATTCGCCGCACTCGGCGTCATCGCGATCGTCGTGGCCGTCGGCGGCCGATCGGATGGAGACGAGAGCGTCAAGGAGACGAGCAGCGGAGTCCTTTCGATCCCGGGCGGCCCGTTCATCCTCGGCGCGGTGGGGGCCGGAGTCCTCGTGGCGGGCATCGTCTTCGGCGTCATCGGCGGCAGGCGGAGCTTCCGGAAGAAGCTGTCGGTGCCGGCCGGGGCCATGGGGACCTTGGTGGTGACGCTCGGCGTGGTCGGCTATGTGGCGAAGGGCATCTCGCTCGCGACGGTGGGCATCCTGCTGGGAGTGGCTGCGATCCGCGTCGATCCGCAGGAGGCGGGCGGCCTGGACGGCGCGGTGCGGTCTCTGCTCGAACTGCCCGCCGGCCCGCTGATCGCGATCGCGGTGGGCGGCGGGCTGATCGCCTACGGGCTGTTCTGCTTGTTCCGCGCACGGTACGCGCGCCTCTGAGGCGCCCCCGGTCGGACCGCGGTGTTGCCGATGTCCGCGCGGGGACGGCAAGCTGGCACGATACCCGTCGACCAAGGAGCGAGATGTCGTCCTCCCCCGCCTTCCGCGGCTACCCGTTCCAGCCCGCAGATCCCGGACTCATCGGGCTGCTCGGTTTCGTCATCGCGACGCTGACCGCGCAGCTCGCGCATCTCGGACTGCAGGATGAGAACCCTGTGTTCTGGATCGGGGCCGCGTTCGGCGGCGTCGTGCAGGTGACGGCCGGAATGCTCTCCTACTTCATCGGCGACGACTTCCACTTCATCGTCTACAACGCCTTCGGCTGGTACTGGATCGTCGTGCCCGGCTTCCTCCTGGGCGAGGAGCTCGGCTTCTTCGAGGTGACCGCGCAGGCGCGCGGACTCTTCTCGCTGATCTTCGCGGTGCTGGCGCTCCTCTTCGCGGTGCCGGGAGCGCTGCACAACAGGGTCCTCCCCATCACCCTGGTCTGCGTCGCCGGCGGGCTCGGCCTGCAGTCCGCCGGAGCCTTCACCGGAGAGCCGGCTCTGGGGTCGGTCGGATCGGTGCTGTTGCTGGCCGCATCCGCACTGGCGCTCTACATGCTCGTCGAGAAGTTCCTGTGGCGCACGATGCACCGCCGGGTGCTGCCCCTCGGACGCCCGTGGCTGCGGGGCGAGCCCGCATCCGAGAGCTGAGACTCAGCTCTCCTGCAGCAGCCGGTACGCCGCGTCGAGAGCGACCTTCTCGCGCGAGCCCGTGCGACGGTCCCACACCTCGACGAGTCCCTCGGCAGCATCACGGCCGACGACGACCACGCGCGGGACGCCGACCAGCTCGGCGTCGCCGAACTTCACACCGGGCGACACCTTGGCCCGGTCGTCGTACAGCACGTCGAATCCTCGGGACTCGAGCTCTGCGCTGATCTGCTCTGCGAGCTCGAATGCCACGGCATCACGACCCGCGGCCACGACATGTACGTCGAACGGCGCGACGGAAGCAGGCCAGATGAGGCCCTTCTCGTCGTTGTTCAGCTCGGCGATGATCGCGAGGATGCGGGTCACGCCGATGCCGTAGGAGCCCATCGTGACGGTGACGAGCTTGCCGTTCTCGTCGAGCACCTTGAGACCCAACGCCTCGGCGTACTTGCGGCCGAGCTGGAACACGTGCCCGATCTCCATGCCGCGCGCGAGCGTGACAGGGCCCGAGCCGTCGGGTGCGGGGTCGCCCTCGCGCACATTCGCGACGTCGACGGTGCCGTCGGCGAAGAAGTCGCGGCCCGCGACGAGCGAGTGCACGTGCTTCTGGTCGATGTTGGCGCCGGTCACCCAGCTCGTGCCGTCGACGACCCGGGGGTCGAGCAGGTAGCGGATGCCGGTGGCGGACTCTTCGCCGAGCACGGCACCCTCCGGCGACCAGGGGCCGATGTAGCCCTTGACCAGCAGCGGGTGGGCGGCGAAGTCCGCCTCGGTGGCGGGCGCGACCTCGGCCGGCGCGAAGGCGACCTCCACGCGCTTGTCGTCGACCTCGCGGTCGCCGGGGAGTCCGATGACCACGAGCTCGCGCGAACCGTCGAGGTGCGTGAGCGCGAGCACGACGTTCTTGAGCGTGTCGGCAGCGGTGTACTCCCCCTCGAGCACCGCGTTCATGTGGTCGACGAGAGCGGCGATCGTCGGGGTGTTCGGCGAGTCGAAGACGACCGGCTCCGGCAGACCGTCGATCGGACGCGCCTCGGGCACCGCCGTCGTGTACGCCTCGACGTTGGCCGCGTACCCTCCCGCCGAGCGCACGAACGTGTCCTCGCCGACGGGAGTCGGGTGCAGGAACTCCTCGGAGCGCGATCCGCCCATGGCCCCCGCATCCGCCTGCACGATGACGTACTCGAGACCGAGCCGCTGGAAGATGCGCTCGTAGGCGTCGCGCTGCGCCTGGTAGGAGGCGTCGAGTCCCGCATCCGTCGCATCGAACGAATAGGCGTCCTTCATCGTGAACTCGCGGCCGCGCAGCAGACCCGCGCGCGGGCGGGCCTCATCGCGGTATTTGTCCTGGATCTGGTAGATCGTCAGGGGAAGATCCTTGTAGGACGAATAGAGGTCCTTCACGAGCAATGTGAAGGCCTCTTCGTGCGTCGGAGCGAGCAGGTAGTCGCCGCCCTTCCGGTCCTGAAGCCGGAACAGCAGGTCGCCGTACTCGTCCCAGCGACCCGTGGCCTCGTAGGCGCCGCGGGGCATGAGCGCCGGGAAGTGCACCTCCTGCGCACCGGCGGCGGCCATCTCCTCACGGACGACCGTCTCGATCTTCGCCTTCACGCGCAGCCCCAGCGGGAGCCACGCGAAGATGCCGGCCGCCTGCGGTCGGATGTAACCGGCGCGGATCAGCAGCTTGTGGCTGGCGACCTCGGCGTCGGAGGGGTCCTCGCGGAGCGTGCGGAGAAAGAACGTTGACAGACGTGTGACCACGATTCCCAGTCTACGGATGCGGCGGGCCGCCGTGAGCGCGATCACCCACGGCGGCCCGGGCTCAGCCGAGCGTCGCGTTGAGGGCCGTGAGGTATGGCTCCACGAGGTACGCCAGGGATTCCGGCGGAACGCCGTTGTCGCCGGAGATCATGAGCAGGTTCTCCCCCGAGGCGACGACCAGGCGTGTGTCATAGCCTTCCAGACGTTCGAGCCCACGAACGGTGGCTGCCCGATCTGCGCCGTCGACGGAGATGAGCTGCGCGCCGTCGCTCGCAGCGATTCGATCGAAGAACTGAGCACCCCCGGGAACGATGCTCACGCCCACATCACCCGCGACGCTGCCTAGCTCCGACCCCACCAGAACGTGCCACGTGCAATCCGTGGAGAACCCTGCTCGCCCGCGCCTGACCTCGGCGTAGAGGCCGACGAGTTCGGAGTCGGCCCCGCTAGGCTCGGGCGGCGTTGTCACCCCGTCCGGGACGGCAATGGTCTCGACCCAGTCGCAGTCACGCAGGGCCCACCAGCCGGCGTCGGGCCCGTCCCGTCCGGCCCGCTGAGGCGGGGCGAACTGGAATGCGCGCTCGGCGACGTCCTCCGCGAGTTGCGCCACCCATTCGTTCGAGTTTTCACCGTATGCGCGAATCTGTATCCAGGCGCCGTTCGCCGCGATCGATACCGCCCACACATGGCGTCACGTTCGGTGCAGGAGAGCTCGTTCGTCGCCAGCGGCGAGCCGTCGATCGCGTCGGCAGGCGAGACATCGATCTCGACTCGAGGAACCGCGTACGCCCCCGGCGCGTGCCACCAGCAGCTGAGCGCACCGGAGAACTCGATCTGCGGGACCGGCCAAGCGAGAGGCAACTCCTCCATCTGCCTACCGACGCGCTCGGTCAGCCAACTGCTGGCCACCACGTTGGCGCACGATCCGTCAAACGCCGCGACCGCAGCGGCCGGCGCGTCGGTTGTGGCCGTTGGGTCCGGCGTGGGCGATGGGCTCGTAGTGGTTTCGATGGGGGTGGCGACCCGGTCGGGACTCCCCATCGCGGTCAGCGCGACCGCTCCGACGACCGCCGCGACCAACAGCACGGCCGCCCCACCCGTGATGGCCTGCATCCGACGCCGCCTCGCGGCACGCATCCGCCCCGCACCCGCCGTCACCAGAGCGCGGAGTTCGTTCTGTTCGCCGGCGGAGAGCCGGTCATCGTTCACGCCCATGACGCCTCCACCTCGACCATCTCGTCGCGCAGCTTCGCCTTCGCCCGCGACAACCTCGACTTGACCGTCCCCGGTGCGATGCCGAGCGCCTCGGCGACCTCCCGCTCGGAGAACCCCTCCAGCACCGCCAGCACCACCACGGCGCGCTCGCGCTCCGGCAGCTTCCTCAGCGCGGCGAGCACCCCGCTCTCATCCGACGCCGACGGCGCATCGACATGGCGCTCCGCGGGAGTCTTCGCCAGCAACGCCCGATAGCGCCGCGCCGACCGCTCCAGATTCCGCGCCGCATTCGCCACGGCCACCAGCAGCCACGGCAACACGGACCCGTCCACCACGTGGACCGAGCCCCGCCTGCGCCACAACTCGAAGAACGCCACCGCCACCGCGTCCTTCGCGTCCTCGTGATCCCCCAACAGTCGGAACGCGTGCCGGAACACCCGCCCCTGGTGCAGATCGAACACATCCCCCAACGCCGACTCATCGCCGGCACGCACCCGTTGCCAGGCAGCACTCTCTCGGCCCTGCGCCGCATCCGTCACGTCGGCCTCACCCATCTCTCTCAACCCACCGTTCCGTTCAGCGCCTCGATGACCCGCACACCCAGCTCCCCCAGCGCATCGTCGCTCGGCGAGCCGTCGACGAGGCTCGTACCGACGCGAACGAGATTGACTCCGTCGGACACGACGACGTACCTGTTGTGTCCTTCCCATGGGTCGTAGTCGGGCAGCGTCCACGCCGCGTAGCCGCCGCGCACGGTGAACGGCGATGCACCGTCGACGGCAGCAAACCACGTCGCGTAGGCCGCCCCGCCGGAGACCGTCTTCACAGACACGTCGTGGATAGGACTCGCGACGAAGGCACAACCACCCGCAGCTCCACGCTTGCCCGGGATCTGGCCGGGTGAGATCTCCGTCGGAGACTGTCCCTGAGGCGGCGACACCTCAGCCACACTCACCGGCATCCCGAGAGCACCCGCGATATCGACTGACGCGGTGAGGTCATCACAGGTGACCGGCGGCCACCACTGAGCCGTGGGGGCGGCGGGTGCAGCACCCGGCCACTGCGCCGCGTTCTCGAAAGCCGCGTTCATCACGTCAGTCGGGTCCGGCGAGCTCCCCACCGCCGACGCGCGGACGTAAACCCACAGCCCGTCGCGGGCTTCGCTCCGAGCGCAGTAGGAGGCCGCCGCACCGCAGCCCGGCGCTTCCTCGAGCCCGGCGAGGAAGGGCTCGACGACACTCAGGGGGTATGCCCACAAGGTGAGCTTCTGCTCGCCGTATCCGGGGTCATTGCTCCACGTGCAGCTCAATCCCCCTTGCAAGGCGACGGAGCCGTCTGACCAGGCATCCGCCATCAGCGTCATCTGGACGCCGTAGAAGTCGCCGACCGCTCCTGTGGTGAGCGCATTCGCGCATTCTCCGCCGAAGGGTGCGACACCTCGCACGACCGCAGCCGGATCCTCGGTCTGTTCAGTGGGTTGAGGCGTGGGGGTGTTTGTCGTCACGGTGGTCTCGACCGGTGCCGCAACGCGGTCCGGGCTGCCGAGCGCCGTCAGTGCGACCGCGCCCACCACCGCTGCGACCAGCAGCACCGCGGCACCGCCGGTGATCGCCTGCATCCGACGCCGCTTCGCGGCACGCATCCGGCCCGCTCCCGCAGTCACCAACGCGCGCAGCTCGTTCTGTTCGCCGGCGGAGAGCCGGTCGTCGTTCACTCCCATGACGCCTCCATCTCGACCATCTCGTCGCGCAGCCTTGCTCTCGCCCGCGCCAACCTCGACCTCACCGTTCCCGGCGGCACGTCGAGCGCGTAAGCGACATCGCGCTCCGAGAACCCCTCGAGTACCGCCAGAACCACGACAGCCCTCTCGCTCGCCGGCAGCTTCCCCAGAGCCTCCAGGACCGCGCCGGCATTCGAACCTGACGGCTCGGCGTCGCCGTGGCTCGCCGGCACGGGCGCCAGCAACGGGCGGTATCGGCGCGTCGAACGTTCGAGGTTCCGCGCCGCATTCGCCACCGCCACCAGCAGCCAGGGCAGCACCGATCCGTCCACGACCCGCACGGCGGCGCGTCTGCGCCACAGCTCGAAGAAGCCCACCGCCACCGCATCCTTCGCATCCGCATGATCGCGGAGCAACCGGAACGCATGCCGGAACACACGTTCCTGATGCAGATCGAACACATCCCCCAACGCCGATTCATCGCCGCCACGCACCCGTTGCCACAACGCGGCTTCAGCATCTCTCACACTCTGAAGTGTCCGGCATCACGCGTTCGGTTCCCGAACCGAACAGATTCATCCGCATCCCCTGACGTCTGCACGACGAAGCCACTCATGCATGCCCCACGGGCCCCTCGTGTTCACATCTGCACCACTGGTCGTGCAGGTGTCGCGGGACGGCGCGCCGATTTGACCTAACGGCGTCTACCGTGCGCAATATATTGCATGCCGATCCCCCCGCAGACTCTTCCACCTCGGTCCTTGTTGCGCGACGAGGTCTACGTGCGTCTGCGCGATGCGATCGTCGACGGCACCCTCGCGCCCGACGAGCAGCTGCGCGACACGGAGATCGCCGCCTGGCTCGGAGTGAGCCGGACCCCTGTGCGAGAAGCGCTGCTCGAGCTCGGTCGATCCGGGCTCGTTCGCGCGCTCCCGGGTCGCTCCACCGTCGTCGCGCCTATCGACCCGCAGAGCGTCCGCGACGCGCAGGCGGTCGTCGCCGCCATGCACCGACTGGCGATCGAGACCGCTATTCCGCGCCTGACCGCGGACGACATCGAGAGGATGCGGGAGGCGAACGCCGCTTTCGCCGCCGCGCAGTCCGTCGGTGACGTCGAGGCGGCCCTCGCCGCCGATCATGCGTTCCACGACGTCGCGATCGCCGCATCCGGAAATGCCGCGGTGCGGACCGTTCTCGGGCAGTACGAGCCCGTCCTCCAACGCGCAGAGCGCCTCCGTTTCGGCTCGACCGAGGGACACGCCTCGACTGCACGCCACGCGCGACTCATCGAGCTGTGCGCTGCCGGCGACGTCGCGGGCGCCGCCGCCCTCGCGGAGCAGACCTGGCAGAGCCTCACCATCGACCAGCCGTTCCCGAACCCCGACACCGCCACACCCGAGGAGCCCTCCGCATGAAGCTCGACCAGTTCCCCCGCCATCCGCTCACTTTCGGGCCCAGCCCGCTGCAGCACCTGAAGCGCCTGAGCCAGCACCTCGGCGGTGCCCAGGTATGGGCGAAACGCGAAGACGTGTCGAGCGGACTCGCCTTCGGCGGCAACAAGGTGCGCAAGCTCGAGTACATCGTCCCGGACGTGCTCGCATCGGGAGCGGACACCCTCGTGTCGATCGGCGGCTACCAGTCGAATCACACCCGAGCGGTCGCCGCGGTCGCCGCGCACCTCGGTCTGAAGGCGCGCCTGGTGCAGGAGAAGTGGGTCCCCTGGGACGACCCCACCAATGACAAGGTCGGCAACATCCTGCTCTCACGCATGATGGGGGCCGACTCGCGGCTGGACGACGCCGGTTTCGACATCGGCATCCGCGATTCGTGGCGGCAGGCTCTCGCGGAGGTGGAGGATGCCGGCGGCACGCCGTATCCGATCCCCGCGGGCGCATCGGAGCACCCGTTGGGCGGTCTCGGCTTCGCCAACTGGGCGTTCGAGGTCGCAGAGCAGGAGAAGCAGCTCGGCGTGTTCTTCGACACGATCGTCGTGTGCACGGTGACCGGCTCCACGCACGCAGGGATGATCGCGGGCTTCGCGGCGCTCGAGGACCTCGCGGGTGTCAAGCGCCGGGTGCTCGGCATCGACGCATCCGCGACGCTCACCAAGACGCGCGACCAGGTCGGGCGCATCGCACGTGCGACGGCCGAACTCATCGAACTCGGGCGCGACCTACGCGACGACGAGATCCAGGTGCTCGAAGGCTGGGCGGGTGAGCTGTACGGCATCCCCGTCGACTCGACCATGGAGGCGATCGCCCTCGGCGCTCAGCTCGAGGCGATGATCACCGACCCCGTCTACGAGGGCAAGTCGCTGGCGGGTCTCATCGATCTCGTCGGATCCGGCGACATCCCCAAGGACTCCACGGTGCTCTACGCGCACCTCGGCGGACAGCCGGCGATCAACGCCTACCACTCCCTCTGGAGCTGACGCGGCGCGGCGCGGCGAGCACCACCATCCTTGCCCGAGTTGCGTCGCAGTTGCGCAACCGCGCCAGTCATTGACAGGCGCATCTGCGCAAACCTGTGGCATCTGCGCACATGCGACGCAACTCGGGCAATCGAACGCCGCGATCACCGCAGAACGCGGCGAGCGGATGAGGGCGGATCAGGCGGTGACGACCTGGGCGGTGCCGAGCGGCGCGTCGGGGCCCATCTCGGCGGCGATGCGGTTGGCCTCCGCGATCAGCGTCGCGACGATCTCGCTCTCGGGCACGGTCTTCACGACCTCGCCCTTGACGAAGATCTGTCCCTTGCCGTTGCCGCTCGCGACACCGAGGTCGGCGTCGCGCGCCTCGCCGGGTCCGTTGACGACGCAGCCCATGACGGCGACGCGCAACGGCACCGTCATGTCCTTCAGCCCCTCGGTGACGTCGTCGGCGAGGGTGTAGACGTCGACCTGGGCGCGCCCGCACGACGGGCACGACACGATCTCGAGCTTGCGCTCGCGGAGGTTCAGCGACTGCAGGATCTGGTGGCCGACCTTGACCTCCTCGGCCGGCGGCGCGGAGAGCGAAACCCGGATGGTGTCGCCGATGCCCTCGGAGAGCAGGATGCCGAACGCTGTCGCCGACTTGATCGTCCCCTGGAAGGCAGGACCCGCCTCGGTGACGCCCAGGTGCAGGGGCCAGTCGCCCCGCTCGGCGAGCAGACGGTACGCCTTCACCATCACCACCGGGTCGTTGTGCTTGACCGAGATCTTGAAGTCGTGGAAGTCGTGCTCCTCGAACAGCGACGCCTCCCAGACCGCGCTCTCCATGAGCGCCTCGGGAGTCGCCTTGCCGTACTTCTCCAGCAGACGCTTATCGAGCGAGCCCGCGTTGACGCCGATGCGCAGAGACACGCCCGCGGCCGATGCGGCCTTGGCGATCTCGCCCACCTTGTCGTCGAACTGGCGGATGTTGCCCGGGTTCACCCGGACCGCGGCGCAGCCGGCATCGATCGCCTGAAACACGTACTTCGGCTGGAAGTGGATGTCTGCGATGACGGGGATCTGGCTCTTCTTGGCGATGATGTGCAGCACATCGGCGTCATCCTGGCTGGGAACGGCCACACGCACGATCTCACACCCGGATGCGGTCAACTCAGCGATCTGCTGCAGCGTCGCGTTGATGTCGGTGGTCTTGGTCGTCGTCATCGACTGCACGCTGATGGGCGCATCCCCACCGACGAGCACCTTGCCGACGCGGATCTGGCGGCTCTTGCGGCGCGGGGCGAGGATTTCCGGGACGCGCGGCATCCCGAGGTTCACGGCTGGCACCCGATCAGCCTACGCGCCCGCTGCTGTGTGGGGACCGAGGCTTGCGCCCGCGTCGGCCCGCCATCGCCGAGGGGCCATGGGCGGATGTGGTACTTTCTCGCCATGCACACGAACCGCACCTGGTGGCACACCGCGTAGGCGGTGTGCGTGTGCGACACGGACCGCCCCCGGGCGGTCCTTCTTCATGAGGCGGCCGCTTTCTGGACGAAGGAACGACCAAGATGGACAACGCCGCCTCCCTGCTCAGCGACCTGACCGCATCCACTGCGCCGTTCGCGCTCATCGCGCGCGATGCGCACACCGTCGAGGTGCTCACCGGCGACGTCGTGGATGTCGAGCTGCTCGCCGACATTCCGCTGCACGACGCCGACGGCACTCCCCGCGAGGTGCTGGCGCTGGTGCCGTACCGGCAGGTGCGCGAGCGCGGATTCGTCTGCCACGACGACGGCGCGCCGTTGCGCTGTCTCGTCGTCACCGACCACCGCTCGCTCCCTCGCGACGAGGTGCTCGCGGCCCTTCCCACGGCCCCGATCCCCCTGGAGGACGCGGGCTTCGACATGTCGGACGAGACGTACGCGGACATCGTCCGCACCGTCATCGCCGATGAGATCGGTCGCGGCGAGGGCGCCAACTTCGTCATCCGGCGGGACTTCACCGCGTCGGTGGCGGCCGATCCGCGCGTCACCGCGCTCACCTGGTTCCGGGCACTGCTCGAGCACGAGCGCGGCGCGTACTGGACGTTCGCGGTGGTCACCGACGGTCACGTCGCGGTCGGCGCGAGCCCCGAGGCCCACGTGAGCGCCCAGGGCGGCATCGTCACGATGAACCCCATCTCCGGCACCTTCCGGCATCCCGACACCGGAGCGACGGTCGAAACGCTGGCCGAGTTCCTCGAGTCCACCAAGGAGACCGAAGAGCTCTTCATGGTCGTCGACGAGGAGCTCAAGATGATGAGCGCCGTCTGCTCGGACGGCGGACGCATCACGGGTCCGCACCTCAAGGAGATGTCGCGGCTCACCCACACCGAGTACATGCTGCGCGGCTCGTCGCGACTGGACCCTCGGACGATCCTGCGCGAGACGATGTTCGCGCCGACGGTGACCGGCTCGCCGATGCAGAACGCCTGCACCGTGATCGCGCGGCACGAGACCGAGCCGCGCGGCTACTACTCCGGTGTCGCGGCACTGTTCACCCCGACGACGGATGCGGCGGGCACCGGCCACGACCTCGACGCACCGATTCTCATCCGCACCGCCTACCTCGTCGACGGTCGCCTGCGGGTACCGGTGGGCGCCACCCTCGTACGCCACTCGGACCCGGACGGCGAGGTCGGCGAAACCCATGGAAAGGCCGCGGGCGTGCTGGGCGCGATCGGCGCCGTCCCCCGCACGCGGGTCGCAGACCCCGACGCACCCGCCGCCGCTCGCCCGCTCGCGGACGACCCGGGGATCTCCGCACTCCTCGCGTCGCGCAACGCCCGCCTCGCGGCGTTCTGGTTGAATCCGCAGAGCGGCTCCTCCGACGGCCCGTTCGCGGGTCGCACGGCGGTCGTCGTGGACGCGGAAGACCGCTTCACGACGATGCTCGCGCACCAGCTGCGACACCTCGGGCTCGAGACGACGATCGTCGACTGGAGCGTCGCGGAGACCGCCGCGCTCGATGCGGCCGACCTCGTGATCGCGGGCCCCGGCCCCGGCGACCCCCGAGACGACGACAGTGACCGCATCCGTCGGATGCGCGAGATCGTCGGCGCCCGCGTGGATGCCGGGCGGCCACTGCTCGCCGTGTGCCTGAGCCACCAGATCCTCGCGGATCGCCTCGGCATCGCGCTCGCACCGCTGGCGCGGCCGCACCAGGGTCTGCAGCTCGAGGTGGACGTCTTCGGGGAGCCCGCATCCATCGGCTTCTACAACACCTTCACCGCACGCGTCACGCCGGGCACCTCGGTCGTCGGCGAGGTCGAGGTGTCGGCCGACCTCGTGTCCGGCGACGTCTATGCGCTCCGCGGCGCGGGTTTCGCCTCGGTGCAGGGACACCTCGAGTCCATCCTGTCCCGTGACGGGATGCGGACCCTGGAGCGCCTCATCTCCGCCGCGCTGGGAGCGCCGGTCGCCTGAGTCTCAGATCAGCGACAGCGGGTTGATCAGATCGGCGAGGATCAGCACGCCGCCCATGACCGCGAGCGCCGCCACGACGACGAACGTCAGCGGGACGAGCTTGGTCGCGTCCACGGGTCGGGGTGCGGGGCGGCGCGCGATGCGCGCCCACCACCTCTTGATGCCGTCCCAGAGGGCGACGACGACGTGACCGCCATCGAGCGGCAGCAAGGGCACGAGGTTGAAGACGAACAGCGCGATGTTGAGCGAACCCAGCAGCCCGACGATCCCCGCGACGCGATTGACGATCGGAGAGGATGACGACGCCATCTCCCCGGCGATCACCCCCGCACCCACGACGCTCAGCGGGCCGTTCGGATCGCGCTCCGCGCCCGTGACGAGCGTCGATGCCGTCTCGGCCACCATCACCGGCAGCTTGACGATTATGCCGGCGACCGCGCCCACGTTCTCGATCGCCGCCTGGGGTCCCGCCCACAGCGGCTGTGCGACCAACGCGCCGGTGGGTCGCACACCGATGAAGCCGATCTCCGAGTTCGGGTCGTCCGTCTTGGGGACGGCTGCGGGCGTGATCGTCACGGTGCGCTGCGTGCCGTCCCGGTCGATGACGAAGTTCATCGCCCGGCCCGGCGAAGCCTGGATGAGCGCGGTCGCTTCGGCGAAGTCGGCCACCGTCTGACCGTCGATCGAGACGATGGTGTCTCCCGGTTCGAGGCCGGCCTGGGCGGCCGGCGCCGTTGAGGATGCGCACTCCTGGGACGTGGAGGACGCCGGCACGCACTCGCTGAGCGAGGACACGGTCGTCGTCGCCGTCTGTACGCCGAATCCGCTGAAGAGGATCGTGAAGAGCACGATCGCCAGCAGCAGGTTCATGAAGGGCCCGCCCAGCATGATGATGACCCGCTTGTAGACGGGGAGCCGGTGGAAGGTGCGCTCCTCGGCGCCGATCAGCGTCTCTGCGTTGGCCTCGCGCGCATCCTGCACGAGCGTGCGGAAGAAGCGGGACGAGACCCGTCTCCGAGCCGCGCGACCGGGAGCCGCCCCGGCGTCCGTCGCATCCTCGTCCACGGCGGGCGCGGGCGGATACATACCGGCCATGGAGATGTAGCCGCCCAGCGGCAGCAGCTTGACGCCGTACTCCGTCTCGCCGCGGCGGCGCGAGAACAGCGTCGGGCCGAAGCCGATCATGTACTGACCGACGCGCACACCGAATGCCTTGGCGGGTACGAGATGACCGATTTCGTGGAGGGCGATCGAGACGGCGAGGCCGACGATGAGCACCACGACACCGATCACGAAGGCGAGGATCGTCACCGCACCACCGTAGCGGCGACGGCTTTGAACGAGCCGTGCACGGCCCCGACGAGCCACGAGTGCGGATCGTGTCTGATTGAATGGAGGGCCATGTCATCGCCCGCGAATCTCCCCCCGGTCCTGCGCCCAGAGAACCCTCCGACGCGGGCCCTGGGCGACCTCGCGAACCGCTTCGGAGCAGAGGTCCGCGGCGATGCGCGGGGCGTCTCGCTGCACGGGATCACGCTCGCAACCGCCGACCTCCGCCCGGGCGAGGCGTTCGTCGCCCTCCGTGGCGTGAACCGCCACGGCGCGGAGTTCGCGGCCCAGGCGATCGAACGCGGCGCGGTCGCGATCATCACGGATGCGGCGGGCGCCGATCTCATCGGCACACCCGCCGTCCCTGTGCTCGTCCTCGACAACCCGCGGGCGCGGATGGGCGAGCTGTCCGCGTGGGTCTACGGCACGGGCGTCGACGACGACCTCCCGCTCCTGTTCGCCACCACGGGCACCAACGGCAAGACGAGCGTCTCCCACCTCCTCGAAGGCATGCTGTCGCAGCTCGGTGTCGTCACCGGACTGTCCTCCACCGCCGAGCGCCACATCGCGGGCCAGGTGATCGTCTCGCGCCTGACGACACCCGAGGCGTCGGAGTTCCACGCGCTCCTCGCGCTCATGCGCGAGCGGGGCGTCGAGGCGGTCGCGGTCGAGGTGAGCGCGCAGGCGCTCAGCCGCCACCGCGTGGACGGGATCGTCTTCGACGTCGCAGCCTTCACGAACCTCACCCACGACCACCTCGACGACTACGCCGACATGCAGGAGTACCTCGAGGCGAAGCTCCCGCTGTTCCGCCCCGACCGCGCCCGTCGCGCCGTCATCTCGCTCGACTCGGCCGCGGCGTCCGAGGTCGTGGCACGGTGCGAGATCCCCTTCACGACCATCGCGACGCCCGACATCGCCGCGGACGCCGAGCTCGCCGAGACAGCTCAGTGGCGCGTCGAGATCATCGACGAGCGCCAGGAAGGCACGCGGTTCGCGCTGCACGGCCCTGCCGGCGAGCGCCTCGAGACGGTGGTGCCCGTCATCGGTCGCCACATGGCGGCCAACGCGGCACTCGCGATCGTCATGATGCACGAGGGCGGCTATCCGTGGCAGCGTCTCGTGGACACGTTGGACGGCTCACGCATCGACGCCTACCTGCCGGGTCGCACCGAGCGGGTTTCGGGTGATGCCGGCCCCGCCGTCTACGTGGACTTCGGGCATTCGCCCGACGCCTTCGAGAAGACCCTCGCCGCCGTCCGTCGCGTCACCCCCGGCCGCGTGCTGATGCTGTTCGGCGCCGACGGTGACCGCGACACCACGAAGCGCCACGACATGGGGCGCACCGGCGTCGAGGGCAGCGACATCCTCGTCATCACCGACCATCATCCGCGCTTCGAGGAACCGACCTCGATCCGGGCGACCCTCATCGAGGGGGCTCGCCGCGCGCGTCCGGATGCCGAGATCCACGAGTTCTCACCGCCCGAGCGCGCCATCGTCGAGGCCGTCGCTCTGGTCGGCGAGGGTGACGCGATCCTCTGGGCCGGACCCGGTCACCAGGATTACCGCGACATCCGCGGGCAGCGCACGCCGTACTCCGCCCGCGAGCTCGCCCGCCGTGCGCTGCGGGACGCCGGGTGGCCGGTTCCCGAGCCGCGCTGGCCCGTTCCCTACGGGGACTGAACCCGCATCCGTCCGCTCCGCGGCGACTCCTGCCGAGCGCGGGACCTTGGTCCCTGGCGCGCCCGAAACCTTGTTGTTCCCACACAAGGAAGTCAGTGGTCTGACCTCTCTGATTATTCACGGCGTGCACGCTCCGAACACCGCCGCAGCCCGGGTCTAGCGTGACAACAGGCCCGCCGGGCGGGCGCCCGACGACGAGCACCACCCCGACGCGACCGGCCCCACGAGGACAAGGAAGCGACATCATGAGCATCGTCACCCCCGCAGGAGTATCCCGCGACGCACAGGACGCCCAACCGCAGGCCTGGGACGGCTTCACGGCCGGCCCGTGGCAGGACGGCGTGGACGTGCGCGACTTCATCCAGCGCAATTACACCCCGTACACCGGCGACGGCTCCTTCCTCGCCGGTCCCACCGAGCGGACGACGCGGGTGTGGAACACGCTGGCCGCCATGTTCCCCGAGGAGCGCGAGCGTGGCGTCTACGACATCGACCCCTACACGCCCGCCGCGATCACCGCCCACCAGCCCGGCTACATCGCGAAGGACGACGAGCTGATCGTCGGGCTGCAGACCGATGCGCCTCTCAAGCGCGCCATCATGCCGAACGGCGGATGGCGGATGGTCGAGGGCGCCCTCAAGACCTACGGCTACGAGGTCGACGAGACCCTCAAGGCGATCTACACGCAGTACCGCAAGACCCACAACGAGGGCGTCTTCGACGTGTACTCCCCCTCGGTGCGCGCCGCTCGCCGGTCGCACATCATCACGGGCCTGCCCGACGCCTACGGCCGCGGCCGTATCATCGGCGACTACCGCCGCGTGGCGCTCTACGGTGTCGACGCGCTCATCGCCGCGAAGAAGATCGACAAGCTCGGCCTGGACACGACACCGTTCACGGAGGACGTCGTGCGCGCCCGCGAAGAGCACGCCGAACAGATCCGCGCCCTGGGCGAGTTGAAGCAGATGGCAGCCTCCTACGGCTATGACATCTCCGGGCCCGCCACGACCGCCCGCGAGGCCGTCCAGTGGCTCTACTTCGCCTACCTCGGTTCGGTAAAGGAGCAGAACGGCGCGGCGATGTCGCTCGGTCGCACCTCGACGTTCCTCGACGTGTTCGTCCAGCGCGACCTCGAGCGGGGGCTGCTCACCGAGAGCGAAGCACAGGAGATCGTCGACGACTTCGTCATCAAGCTGCGGATCGTGCGGTTCCTTCGCACTCCCGAGTACGACCAGCTGTTCTCCGGCGACCCGACCTGGGTGACCGAGACGATCGGCGGCGTCGGCGAGGACGGTCGTCCGCTGGTGACGCGCACCTCGTTCCGCTACCTGCAGACGCTCTACAACCTGGGTCCCGCACCCGAGCCGAACATGACCGTGTTCTGGAGCGAGCAGCTGCCGGAGGGCTTCAAGAACTTCTGCGCGCAGGTCTCGATCGACACCTCGGCCGTCCAGTACGAGTCGGATGACCTCATCCGCGCCCAGTGGGGCGACGACGCGGCCATCGCGTGCTGCGTGTCCCCGATGCGGGTGGGCAAGCAGATGCAGTTCTTCGGCGCCCGCGTGAACCTCGCCAAGACGCTCCTGTACGCCATCAACGGCGGACGCGACGAGGTCACGGGCGAGCAGATCGCTCCCGAGGAGACGCCCGTCGGCGACGGCCCCCTCGACTACGCCGATGTGGACGCACGCTTCGACAGGATGATGGACTGGCTCGCCGCGACCTACGTGGAGGCACTGAACTGCATCCACTGGTCGCACGACAAGTACGCGTACGAGCGTCTCGAGATGGCGCTTCACGACAAGGACGTGCTGCGCACGATGGCCTTCGGCATCGCCGGGCTCTCGGTCGCCGCGGACTCCCTCTCCGCCATCAAGTACGCCACCGTCACTCCGATCCGCGACGAGCGCGGCATCGTCGTCGACTACCGCACCGAGGGCGTCTTCCCCGCCTACGGCAACGACGACGACCGGGCGGACGCGATCGCCGTCGAGCTCGTCGAACGGTTCATGGCGAAGCTTCGCCGTCACCCGATGTACCGCAACGCGCTGCCGACGCAGTCCGTGCTGACGATCACCTCGAACGTCGTCTACGGCAAGGCCACGGGGAACACCCCCGACGGACGCCGGGCCGGCGAGCCGTTCGCACCGGGCGCCAACCCGATGAACGGACGCGACACGCACGGGATGCTGGCCTCGGCCCTCTCGGTCGCGAAGGTGCCGTACACGGAGGCACAGGACGGGATCTCGCTCACCAACACGATCGTGCCGGCCGGCCTCGGCCGCACAGCCGATGAGCGTTCGCGCAACCTGGCGGGCCTGCTGGACGCGTACTTCAGCTCCAACGGGTACCACATGAACGTCAACGTGCTGAACCGCGAGACGCTGCTCGACGCCATGGAGAACCCCGAGGCGTACCCGCAGCTGACGATCCGGGTGTCCGGCTACGCCGTGAACTTCGTGCGACTGACGCGCGAGCAGCAGCTCGACGTGCTGTCCCGCACGTTCCACGGGGGGATGTG
Organism: Microbacterium sp. SORGH_AS_0862; assembly: GCF_030818795.1. NCBI lineage: Bacteria > Bacillati > Actinomycetota > Actinomycetes > Micrococcales > Microbacteriaceae > Microbacterium > Microbacterium sp. SORGH_AS_0862. The sequence goes on from NZ_JAUTAY010000001.1 coordinate 486,678, forward strand.
AGAGTGCCATGACCGTGCTGCTGGGCACGCCGCTCCCCCGGGATGCGGTGCAGCTCGACGCTCCGGTCGAGGAGGCCGGCACCACCCGTCGCGGTGGTGCCGGCCTCCACGGCCTCGACGTCGCCGATATCGACCGCGCCGGACGCCTCGCCGCGATGCGCACCGGCGAGCTCGGCTCCGTGCACTCGTGGGAGCTCGTCACGGCGGTCGACGGCCCCGGAACGCGCCTGACCCTCTTCCTCAACGGCTGTCCACTGCGGTGCCTGTACTGCCAGAACCCGGACACGTTCGCCATGAAGGACGGCGTCCCGGTGACGGCGGATGCGGTTCTGGAGCGCCTCCGCCGTTATCTCGGCGTCTTCCGCGCCACCGGTGGGGGTCTCACGATCTCCGGAGGCGAGGTGCTCATGCAGCCCGCCTTCGCGGCCCGGTTGGTCCGCGGCGCCAAGGCGATGGGTATCCACACAGCGCTCGACACGTCCGGCTACCTGGGGGCGCACGCCACCGACGAGCTTCTCGCCGACACCGACCTGGTCCTGCTGGACGTGAAGTCCGGCGACCCCGACACGTACCGCCGTGTCACAGGCCGCGAGCTCGAGCCGACCCTCGAGTTCGGCGAGCGCCTGGCGCGCCGCGGCGACGTCGAGGTGTGGGTCCGCTTTGTCCTCGTCCCCGGTCTGACCGACGACGTCGACAACGTCGCCGCGGTCGCCCGCTACGCCGCATCTCTGAACGAGATCCGCCCCGGCACCGTGACCCGTGTCGAGGTGCTGCCCTTCCACCAGATGGGTCGCGACAAGTGGCACGAGCTGGGACGTACCTATCCCCTGGAAGACACTCCCGCGCCCGAGAAGGAGCTCATCGAACGCGTGCGCGGACAGTTCGCGGCGGAAGGGCTGACGGTCTACTGACCGGACGCCGCCACAGCCGCATCCGCCGTACGGCGCGCCCAGCTCTCCGCATCGGCCAGGCCCTCGCGACTCAGCGTTGCGGGGGCCTCGTGCGCGTCGACGACGCGGCGGACGATGTCGAGGATGTCCAGGAATCCGATCCGTCCCTCGTGGAACGCATCGACCGCCTGCTCGTTGGCCGCGTTGAACACGGCGGGATACGTGCGTCCCGCCTCGCCCACGCTCTTGGCGAGGGCGACTGCCGGGAACGCCGCCTCGTCGAGCGGCTCGAACGTCCAGGTCGACGCACGGGTGAAGTCGAGGGGCGCCCCGACCCCGCTCACGCGGTGCGGCCAGTCGAGCCCCAGCGAGATGGGCAGGCGCATGTCCGGGGGCGACGCCTGCGCGATCGTGGATCCGTCCACGAACTCGACCATTGAGTGCACGATCGACTGCGGATGCACGACCACGTCGATCTGCGCGTAGGGGACCCCGAACAGCAGATGGGCCTCGATGACCTCGAGTCCCTTGTTCACGAGGCTCGCCGAGTTGGTGGTCACCACGCGCCCCATGTCCCACGTCGGGTGGGCGAGAGCCTCGGCCGGCGTGGCCGCGGCGAGCTGCTCACGGGTACGTCCACGGAACGGTCCGCCGGATGCGGTGAGCACGAGCCGGCGCACCTCGGAGGGCCTTCCCGACCGCAGGGCCTGCGCGATCGCCGAGTGCTCGGAATCCACGGGGACGATCTGTCCCGGCGCAGCCAGCGCGGTCACCAGCTCGCCGCCGACGATGAGCGACTCCTTGTTCGCGAGCGCCAGCGTGCGCCCCTCCTCGAGGGCGGCCAGGGTGGGACCGAGCCCGACAGAGCCCGTGATGCCGTTGAGGACGACATCGGCGTCCACGCCTCGGACGAGCGACTCCGCCTCGGCGGCTCCGAGCGCCGTGTCGGCGACGCCGAACTCCGCCGCCTGCGCCTCGAGACCCGCGCGGTCGGTGCCCGCGGCCAGACCGACGACGCGGAAGCGGTCCGGATTGTTCCGGATCACCTCCAGCGCCTGGGTGCCGATCGACCCGGTGGAGCCGAGGACGACGACGCGCCGCACGGGGTCAGCCCTCGGTCGGCTTCGTGGAGACGATGTCGATGACGAAGACGAGCGTCTCCCCTGCCAGCTGCTGCTGCGACGATCCGGCCTCGCCGTAGCCGCACGAGGGCGACATCGACACCAGGACCTGCGAACCGGCCTTCTGTCCTTCCAGCGCCCGCTTGAAGCCGACCACGACGCCGTCGGTGGAGAAGCTCGCGGTCTGGCCGCGGTCGTAGCTCGAATCGAACGTGGAGCCGTCCGACCACTTCACACCCGCGTAGTTGACCTCGACCGTGTCGCCGGCGCCCACGGTGTCGCCGTCGCCCTCCTTGAGCACCTCCACACGAACGCCGTCCTCGGGGGCCGACGCGGGAATCGTGATCGTGGGCTTGTCGTCGGCGAAGGTCACGGTGGGCGCCTCGCCCGCGAACGGCTCCGCCTGGCACCACTGGGCCTCGGGCGTCGAGGAGAGGAGGTCCACGACGAACACCTGCGCGGCACTGTTGCTGCTCGCGGGCAGGGTCGCGACGACGCGGGTTCCGGGGGTGGCGCAGCCGAGGACCTTGCCGAGCACGCTCTCGGCCGCGACCGGCTGCGGCTGCACGGGCGTGCCGTCGTGACCGACGGATCCCTGCAGCTGCCCGGTGGCCGCGTCGAAGGCGGAGAGCGCGTAGGTGACGTAATCGCCCGCGGCGATGGGCGTGCCGGTGCCCTCCGTGACCACGGTGCGCTCCACGTCGGAGATGTCCAACGGAGCGGTGAAGGTCGCGGTCGGCTGCTGGCCGAACTCGCCCGACACGCTGACCGCGTCGGAGGCGGCACCCGAGGAGGCGACGTCGGCGCACAGATCTGCTGCCGCGGTCGCGGAGGGGGCAGAGGTCGCGTCCGGCGAGGATGCGGCGGAGCATCCGGCGAGCGCGAGGGCGCTGACCGCGAGTGCGGACAGGATGTAGAGCGGACGGCGCACGGGAACCTCCAGAATCGGTGCGGGGCTGACCCATCATCCCGCATCCGCCCATGCCCTCGCTGAGAGGCCCCGGGCGAGCCCTCATGCGCCGGAGGGAATGGAATCCGCAGTAGCCTCTTACGGTGACAGATGCGCAGAGCCGCGACGCGGAGAACGTCCCCGATCCGCGCGCATCCGAATCCAAGCCCGTGACGGATGTCGGCTTCGCGTACTTCCTCGGGCGCCGCGTGCTGGCCCCTCTGGCACGCGTGGCATACCGGCCGCGCATCGAGGGGCGCCAGAATGTGCCGCGCACCGGGCCGGTCATCTTCGCTGCGAACCACCTCTCGTTCATCGACTCCTTCGCCATCCCCATGGCAGCCCCCCGACCGGTCCAGTTCCTCGCGAAGTCGAGCTACTTCGACGGACCGGGGCTCAAGGGCTGGCTCTCGCGGCAGATCTTCCTCGGGCTCGGGGCGAACCCCGTGGAGAGGGGCGCGGGACAGGCGGCGCTGGACGCACTCGACCAGCAGAAGCGGATGCTGGAGGCCGGGAAAGCCATCGCGCTGTATCCCGAGGGCACGCGTTCACTCGACGGCAGGCTCTACAAGGGACGCACCGGCGTCGCCTTCCTCGCTCTCCAGACCGGCGCGCCCGTGGTGCCTGTCGGTCTCATCGGCACGAACGAGGCCATGCCCGTGGGGGCGAAGTTCCCCCGCACGAAGCCGCGCGTCACGATCCGTTTCGGGGAGCCGCTCGATCTCTCGGCGCACGGGCCAGCCAGCTCCGGGCGTGCGCGTCGCGCGGCGACCGACGAGCTCATGGCGGCGATCCACGCCCTCTCGGGGCAGGAGCTGGCCGGCACGTACAACGAGGTGCCCGCGCACGGCGCCATCGAACGCATCAAGCGGGTCCTGCCTCACGAGCGCCTCTGACGGCACACTTTCTCATTCACGGCTTCCGGCACTTGACGCTCGGCCGCACCGGGTGGAGATTCGGAGCGTCTGCGAAGCCACAATGAGGAGGCATCCGTGAAGAAGTTCATCAACGACCCGACCCAGGTACTCTCCGATGCTCTGGCCGGCATCCGACTCGCCCATCCCGAACTGCGAGTCGACTCCGCCAACCGCGTCATCTTCCGCGCCGAGGCGACGCGCCCCGGCAAGGTCGCACTCGTCTCCGGCGGCGGCTCCGGCCACGAACCCATGCACGGCGGGTTCGTGGGAACGGGGATGCTCGACGCCGCGTGTGCGGGCGAGGTGTTCACCTCCCCCACTCCCGACCAGATCCTCGCCGCCACCGTCGGGGCCGATTCCGGGGCCGGCGTCCTGCACATCGTGAAGAACTACACCGGCGACGTCCTCAACTTCGAGATGGCGGCCGAACTCGCCACGGCAGAGGGTGTGCGCGTCGCGTCCGTGGTGGTCGCCGACGACGTCGCGGTGCAGGACTCCACGTGGACGGCGGGGCGACGGGGCGTGGGCACGACGGTCGTGCTCGAGAAGATCGTGGGCGCCGCTGCCGAGGAGGGCATGGACCTCGACGCCCTCGCCGCTCTCGCCACCCGCGTCAGCGAGAGCGGGCGCTCCATGGGCGTCGCGCTGACCAGCTGCACCGTGCCGGCGGCGGGCAAGCCGACCTTCGACCTCCCGGACGACGAGATGGAGGTGGGCGTCGGTATCCACGGCGAACCGGGACGTTCGCGCGTGCCCCTCGCCAGCGCCCACGAGATCGCCCGCATGCTCGTCGACCCCATCGTGCACGATTTCGGCGACGCGCGCGGCGATGCCATCGTGCTGCTGTCCGGCCTCGGCGCCACTCCGCTGATCGAGCAGTACCTCCTGTACGGCGAGATCGCGCCCCTGCTTGCGGCGGCGGGCTTCGACGTACGCCGCGTGCTGGTCGGCGACTACATCACGAGCCTCGACATGGCCGGTGCCTCGCTGACCGTCGTGCGTGCCGATGACGAGTTCGTGCGCCTGTGGGATGCTCCGGTGGTCACGCCCGGCTTGCGCTGGGGAGCGTGAGCGCGCGATGACCGCAGCCAACCTCGAGACCCTGACCGCGTGGATCTCCGGCTTCCGCGATCAGATCGTCCAACACCAGGCAGAGCTCACCGAACTCGACTCCGTCATCGGCGACGCCGATCACGGCTCCAACATGGCGCGCGGCATGGAGGCGGTCGTGGCGGCGGTGAAGGCCACGCCGCCGACGGATGCGGCGGCGCTGTTCAAGACCGTCGGGATGACGCTGGTCTCGACCGTCGGCGGGGCGAGCGGGCCGCTGTACGGCACGTTCTTCCTCCGCCTCGGGGGCGCCGCGGGCGCCACCTCCGACCTGGACGCCGCCACCCTCGGTGCGGCGCTGCGCGCCGGCGCCGAGGGTGTTCGCACGCGCGGCAAGGCCGAGCCCGGCGACAAGACGATGCTGGATGCGATGCTTCCCGCCGTCGACGCCTGGGAGACGGCGGTGGCAGCGGGATCGGATCTCGCGGCCGCGGCCTCCGCGGCGGCCGATGCGGCCGAGGCCGGCCGTGACGCCACGATCCCGCTCGTGGCGCGCAAGGGTCGCGCGAGCTATCTCGGCGAACGGAGCGCGGACCATCAGGATCCGGGGGCGACCTCCACGGCGCTGCTGTTCATGACGCTCCGGGACGCGGTGACGGCCGCATGATCGGCTTCGTCGTCGTCTCCCACAGCCGCCCGCTCGCGGAGGCCGCTGTGGCCCTCGCCACCCAGATGGTGGCGGAGTGCCCGCCCCCGATCGAGATCGCCGCGGGCTCCGCGGACGGCGGATTCGGCACCGATGCGGCAGCCATCGCCGCATCCATCGACCGGCTCGACGCGTCCGAAGACGTCGTCGTGTTGATGGATCTCGGCTCCGCCGTGTTGAGCGCCGAGATGGCGCTCGAGTTCGTCGAGCGGCCGGATCGCGTGCATCTGAGTCCTGCTCCGTTCGTCGAGGGGCTCGTGGCGGCCGTCGTGCTCGCCGCGACGGGGGCCGACTGGACGAGCATCCGGGCCGAGCTCGGCGGCGCATACGCGCAGAAGGCGCACCACCTGGAAGTCGGATCCGACGAGTCGGCACCGACACCGTCTGCGCCCGAACGCGCTCCCGCCGACGACGAGGCGTCCTTCGAGGCGGTCGTCATCAACCCCTCGGGGCTGCACGCGCGGCCCGCCGCGACGTTCGTGAAGACGGCGGCGCGGTTCGACGCCCTCGTGGAGATCGAGAACGTCGATGCAGGGTCGGGGCCGGTGTCCGCGGCGAGCCTGCTCGCGCTCATCGCGCTGGGCATCGGACGCGGGGCCCGCGTCCGGGTACGTGCTCGCGGGCGCGAGGCTCAGCCGGCGATCGACGCGCTGCGCGCCCTCGTCGAAGACGGCTTCGGCGAGGCCTGAACCGCCCGAGGGCTGGTGCGCGAGAGGCTCATCAGTCGGCGGGCGACGGTCTCCTCGAGCACCAGGTCGGTGATGAGCCCCGCGGCCAGGGCGCCCTGCAGCGCGTCGATCTTCGACAGACCCGACATGACGCAGAAGCGCCGGGGGATGCGGCGGACATCGTCGAGGTCCGGGCCGCTGGAGCGCAGATTCAGCGACGGGATGTCGGAGGATCCATCGATGCGGTAGAACATGGTCGCGCAGTCCCCGACGACGCCCTCCTGCTCGATCAACGCCAGATCGCGTTGATCGAAGTAGTCGCCGGAGTAGACGTGGGAGGGGACGGCCGCGCGGGGCGATCCGAGCCCGAATACGAACAGGCCGACGCGACGCTGCATCTGCAGGACGGCACGCACCGACCTCTCCCGCCACATCGCCTCCTTCGTCGCCGCCTCATCGAAGAGCGCGGGCACCGGGAAATGGTGCACGGAAGCCGACCACGCGGCGCCGAATCGCGAGAGGATCTCGCCGGCGTACGGCACACCGAACGTGTGTCCGTTTGCAGCCCCGTTCATCTGCACGACATGCGTGTCGTGGGTGCGTTTGGTCGGGAGGTGGCGGGCGATGGCCGAGAGCGTCGATCCCCACGCGATGCCGACGGTCATCGAGGAGTCGACGTGCTCGCTCAGGATGCGCGCGGCCGACAGCGCGGTGCGATCGAGACGCTCGGCCTCGCCGATGTGACTCGTGGTCGGCACGATGTGCACCGTGATACCGAACCTCTCCGCCAGCCGCTCCTCGATCTGGCTGCGCGCCGCGAGCGGGGAGTGCACCGAGATCGACACCAGGCCTGTGTCGCGCGCGTGGGAGATCAACCTGGAGACCGAGGAGCGCGAGGTGTGCATCTCCCGCGCGATCGCCTCCATCGTGAGGTCCTGCAGGTAGTACAGCTGTGCTGCGCGCAGCGCGTCGCGCACCTTCATCGACCCGGCCTCCGCCATGATCACCCCTTCGCCCGTCACCCCATTCTGCACGTTTGTGCAGAGAACTTGCGACGAGTTCCCATTTCCATGCAACCTGCCAAGGTTCCATCGATACGAAAGGTCGACGACGACATGTCGCTCTCTCCCTCGCTGCGGCCTCAGGTCGCACAGATCCGCGACGCTCAGGATCTCGACGTTCTCATCGTGGGCGGCGGGATCAACGGCATCGCCACGCTCCGCGACCTCTCGCTCCAGGGCGTCAAGGCTGCCCTGGTCGAGCGCGGGGACTTCGTCTCCGGCGCGTCGAGCGCATCCAGCCACATGGTGCACGGCGGCGTGCGCTACCTTGAGAACGGCGAGTTCCGCCTTGTGAAGGAGGCGGTCACCGAACGCAACGCGCTCCTGAAGACGGCCCCGCACTACGTCCGGCCGCTGCCGACGACGATCCCGATCTTCAAGACGTTCTCGGGGATCCTGTCCGCGCCCTTCCGACTGCTGGTCACACACGGACGCGGCAAGCCCAACGAGCGCGGTGCGCTGCTGATCAAGATCGGCCTCGTGATCTACGACACCTTCTCGCGAGACGGCGGCTCCGTCCCGCGGCACCGGTTCGTGGGCAAGAAGAAGTCGCTCGCCGACTTCCCCAAGATGAACGAGGGGCTCGCCTACACGGCCACCTACTACGACGCCTCCATGCACGATCCCGAGCGCCTCGCGCTGGATGTGCTCTCGGACGGGCTCGAGGACGGCTCCGCGATGGCCGCGAACTACGTGACGGCGATCGGCGCGGACGAGAGCGGCGTCCTGCTGCGCGACGAGGTCACCGGCACCGAGTTCACCGTGGCGGCCAAGGTCGTGCTCAACACGTCGGGACCGTGGACGGACCTCACCAACGCCGCCCTCGGCACCCCGACCCGCTACATGGGTGGGACCAAGGGCTCGCACATCGTCCTCGACAACCCGGAGCTGCTTGCGGCCACGCGCGGTCGGGAGATCTTCTTCGAGCACTCGGACGGGCGCATCGTGCTGATCTACCCCCTCAAGGGCCGCGTGCTCGTCGGCACCACCGACATCGACGCAGACCCCTCCAAAAAGGTCACCTGCACCGACGACGAGATCCAGTACTTCTTCGATCTCGTGCGCCACGTCTTCCCGACGATCGAGGTCAACCGGTCTCAGATCGTCTACACCTTCTCCGGCATCCGCCCGCTGCCGCGTCACGACGACACGGCTCCCGGTTTCGTCTCCCGTGATTACCGGATCGTCGACGGCACGCTGGGCACGACCCCGACCCTGAGCCTGGTCGGCGGCAAGTGGACCACCTTCCGCGCCCTGGCGGAGCACCTCAGCACCCGTGCACTCGAGAAGCTCGGCCGTACGCACCGTGTGAGCACGCAGGGCCTGGCGATCGGCGGCGGCAAGGGCTACCCGATGACCCCGGAGGCCCGCCGCGCGTGGGTCGCCGAGCGTAGCGGACGTCACTCGGCATCCCTCGTGCTCAGTCTGCTGGACCGCTACGGCACGCGCGCCGAGGCCGTCCTCGCGGACCTCCCGGCGCAGCCGACTGAGCTCGAGCACGCGCACGGCTACTTCCGCGAGGAACTCGCCTACCTCGCGCGCACCGAGCAGGTCGTCCACCTCATCGACCTGCTGCTGCGCCGCACCGACATCGCGTTCGTGGGCGGGGTGAGCTCGGCCACCCTCCAGGAGGCCGCCGAGGCGATCGCCGAGCCGCTCGGGTGGGACGAGGCCCGCGTGAGCGAAGAGGTCGCTCACGCCACCCAGGTTCTTCGGGAGGACCACCGTATCGACCTCGCTGAGGGCGGACGACTGGCTTCCTGAGAGAACGTGCGGGCGCGCCCTCTGGTGCGCGCCCGCACACCCGCTCTAGTTTCAGAGCAACCCGATATCCCGCCGCACGAAGGGCGACAGGCGGGCATCACTGAAAGGTCAATGAAGACATGAACGAAGTCAATCTCGGTTTGTACTTCCTCTCCGAAACCGTGGGAACGGCGATGCTGCTGTTGCTCGGTTGCGGTGTGGTGGCGAACGTCGCTCTGGCGAAGACGAAGGGCAACGGCGGCGGATTCCTCCTCGTCAACTGGGGCTGGGGCCTCGCGGTCTTCGCCGGCGTCATCGCCTCAGCGTACTCCGGTGCACAGCTGAACCCGGCCGTGTCCATCGGTCTTCTCGTGCACGGCGACATCAGCGGTGTGCAGTTCGCGATCGCGGTGCTCGCCCAGATGCTGGGTGCGATCATCGGTGCCGTCCTGTGCTGGGTCGCCTACAAGCAGCACTTCGACGACGAGCCCGACCCTGCGAACAAGCTCGGGGTCTTCTCGACGGGCCCGGCGATCCGCTCGTACGGCTGGAACCTCATGACGGAGATCATCGCGACCTTCGTGCTCGTGTTCGTCATCTTCGGATTCCGTGACTACGGTGTCGCCGACATCGGCGTTCCCGGTGGCCTCGGCGGCCTCGCCGCCGTGCCGGTGGCCCTGCTCGTGGTCGGCATCGGCGCCTCGCTCGGTGGCCCGACCGGATACGCGATCAACCCTGCGCGCGACCTCGGCCCGCGCATCGCTCACGCCATCCTGCCCATCAAGGGCAAGGGCTCCAGCGACTGGTCGTACTCGTGGGTGCCGGTCGTCGGCCCGCTCATCGGCGGCACGCTCGCCGGCCTGCTCGCACCGCTCCTGCTGGGCTTCGTCGCGGCCTGATCCGTCCCACTCCCGGGTGGGCGGCGCATCCGTGCGCCCCCACCCTCCCCACCATCCGAACCAACAGACAAGGAAGTCCATCCAATGGCTGACTACGTCCTCGCCATCGACCAGGGAACCACCTCGACGCGCGCGATGATCTTCGACCGCAAGGGAAGCGTGATCTCCGTCGGGCAGAAGGAGCACGAGCAGATCTTCCCGAAGGCGGGCTGGGTCGAGCACGACCCCGCCGAGATCTGGCGCAACACCCAGGAGGTCATCGGCCTCGCGCTGAGCCGCGCCGACATCACCCGCCACGACATCGCCGCGATCGGCATCACCAACCAGCGTGAGACCGCGGTGGTCTGGGACAAGAACACCGGAAAGCCCGTCTACAACGCGATCGTCTGGCAGGACACCCGCACGCAGTCGATCGTCGACCGTCTCGCCGACGGCGACACCGACCGCTACAAGGACATCGTGGGCCTGCCGCTGGCCACGTACTTCTCCGGAACCAAGATCGTGTGGATCCTCGAGAACGTCGAGGGTGCGCGCGAGAAGGCGGAGGCCGGCGACCTGATCTTCGGCACGACCGACACGTGGGTGCTCTGGAACCTCACCGGCGGTACCGAGGGCGGCGTGCACGCGACCGACGTCACCAACGCCAGCCGGACGCTGTTCATGGACCTCGAGACGCTGCAGTGGCGCGACGACATCCTCGCCGACTTCGGCGTGCCGCGCTCGATGATGCCGGAGATCCGCTCCTCCTCCGAGGTCTATGGCACCGCCGAGTCCTCCTCGCTGCTGCGTGAGACCCCGGTCGCCGGCATCCTGGGCGACCAGCAGGCCGCCACCTTCGGTCAGGCGGCATACGACCCGGGTGAGAGCAAGAACACGTACGGCACCGGCAACTTCCTGATCTTCCAGACCGGTGAGGAGATCGTCCGCTCCAAGAACGGGCTGCTGACGACCCTCGGCTACAAGCTCGGCGACGGCCCGGCGCACTACGCGCTCGAGGGTTCGATCGCCGTCACCGGTTCCCTCATCCAGTGGCTGCGCGACCAGCTCGGCATCATCTCTTCCGCACCCGAGGTCGAGAAGCTCGCCGAGAGCGTCGAGGACAACGGCGGCGTGTACTTCGTGCCGGCCTTCTCGGGCCTGTTCGCTCCGTACTGGCGCCCGGATGCCCGTGGCGCGATCGTCGGCATGACCCGATACGTGAACAAGGGCCACATCGCCCGGGCCGCCCTCGAGGCGACGGCCTTCCAGTCGCGCGAGGTGCTCGACGCGGTCAACGCCGACTCCGGTGTCGACCTCACCGAGCTCAAGGTCGACGGCGGCATGACCGCGAACGACGCCCTGATGCAGTTCCAGGCCGACATCCTGGGCGTCCCGGTCGTGCGACCGGTCGTCGCCGAGACCACGGCTCTGGGCGCTGCGTACGCTGCAGGCCTGGCCGTCGGCTTCTGGGACAACCTCGACGACCTGCGCGCCAACTGGCAGGAGGACAAGCGCTGGGAGCCGAACATGGATCCCGAGGAGCGCGACCGTCAACTGCGGCTGTGGAAGAAGGCCGTCAGCAAGTCCATGGACTGGGTCGACGACGACGTGCGTTGATCCTCTGAACGACGAGATGCCCCGCGGGTTCCGGCCCGCGGGGCATCTCGTCGTCCGTGACGACTCTCAGCCGGCTGCGGTGACCAGCGCCTCGTGCCGCACCGGGAAGTTGACCGAGTTCGCGATGAAGCACCATTCGTGGGCGGTCGCGTGCGCGGCCTCGGCGGCGGGGATCATCGACGCGTCCGCCACGACCACGCGGGGTGTCAGAAGCACATCGGTGAAGCGGCCCGCCCCCGATCCGTCGTCGGTCATCGTCCCCTCGGCGGCGTCCTCGTAGGAGACGACGACCACTCCCGCCACGACGCACGCGTGGAGGTACGACAGCAGGTGGCACTGGCTGAGCGCGGCGAGGAGCATGTCCTCCGGGTTCCACCGCTCGGGGTCCCCCCGGAACGGCTTGTCGGCGGACCCTCGCAGCTCCGGCTTGCCGTCGACCGTCAGGGTGACGTCGCGGTCGTAGTCGCGGTAGCCGCTCGTCCCGGTGCCGCGGTTGCCGGTCCAGAGGGCGTTCAGACGGTAGTGGTGGGTGCCAGGCATGGGCACAGTCTGTCATGGCGGATGCGGGCGCCGACTACGCTGAGAGGATGCCCGAGACGTTCTCCGCCACCGCCGCCGTCGAGCTCGCCGTCGTCGAACGCAGCGGGTTCGTCGAGTCCCGCCATACCGGCTCCGCCGTGGTTCTCGCGCCCGACGGCACCGTGCTCGCCGCGCACGGCGATCCCGCATCCGCCGTGCTCCCTCGCTCCACCCTCAAGCCGCTCCAGGCCCTGGCCTGCGTGACCGCCGGGGCTGCGCTGGAAGGCGAGAGGCTGGGCCTCGCCACCGCCAGCCACGCCGGCACCGAGCGGCACGTCGCCGTGGTCCGCTCCATCCTCGAGGACGCCGGCTGCACCGAGGACGACCTCGGCTGCCCGCCGGCCTGGCCCGCCGACACGACCACACGGGACGAGATGGTGCGCGACCACGCGACGCGGTCCCGCATCCGGATGAACTGCTCCGGCAAGCACGCGGCGATGCTGCTCGCCTGCCGCGCGACCGGCTGGGACACCGACGGCTATCTGGATCCCGCGCACCCGCTTCAGCAGCACATCCGCGAGGTCGTGGAGCGTCTCACCGGCGAGCGTCCGGTCGCCGTGGCGGTCGACGGATGCGGTGCTCCCGTGCCGGCGTTGACGCTCACGGGCCTGGCGCGCGCCCTGCACCGTATGGGGACGTCATCGGAGCGTTCCCCCTTCGCCCTGCACCGCAGCGCCGCGACGCTCATGGCCGCCGTGCGGGAGAACCCGTGGACGATCGACGGCCCGGGCCGCCCGGACACCGTCATCATCGAGCGCACCGGCGTGTTCACGAAGACGGGCGCCGAAGGGCTCGTCGTGATGGTGGCCCCGGACGGCACCACGGCAGCCGTCAAGATGCTCGACGGCTCCTCGCGCGCCACGGCCACGGTGGGTCTGCGTCTGCTCGAGCGCGCAGGTGCGCTCGCGACGTCCGAGGCGGATGCGGCGCGGCGCGACCTCTCGCTCGCCGTCCACGGCGGCGACGCGATCGTCGGCGTCATCCGTCCGACGGTGTGATCTCCTTCTCCACCATCCCCCACGGCGAGCCGTAACCCGCGGGCGCAGGCTCGGCGAGCAGGTCGAGGAACGGCCTCGCGTCGAAAGCCTCCGGGCCGAGCACCCCTTCCCCCGTCCAATCCCCCCGCGCCAGGAGCTCGAGGGCGATCACGGGATTGATCGCGGTCTGCCAGACGACGGCCTGCGAATTGTCCTGGCGCATCGTCTGCTCGTTGTCCGCCACGTGGTACAGGTACGTCGATCGCGGCGTGCCGTCCTTGCCTGTGCCGCGCACCCACACGCCCGCGCAGGTCTTGCCGGTCATGCGGTCGCCGAGCGTCGCGGGGTCGGGAAGCGCCGCCGCCACGACGTCGCGCGGAGACACCTCGACGCCCTTCACCTTCACCGGATCGGTGCGATCGAGGCCCGTCTTGTGCAGCACCTGCAGAACCTGGATGAACTCGTCCCCCAGGCCGTACTTGAATGTGACGCGCTTCGCCTTCGTCCAGCGCGGCATGAGGAGGACTTCCTCGTGCTCCACGTTCACACATTCCACGGGCCCGATCCCCTCGGGGAAGTCGAAGACCTCCGGCTCCGAGAACGGAGCGGTCGTGTACCACCCTCGGTCCTTCTCGTAGATCACGGGCGGGTTCAGGCACTCCTCGATCGTGGTCCAGATGGAGAACGAGGGTGCGAAGTCGTACCCCTCGACGACGAGGTTCGCGCCATCGCGCACGCCGAGTTCGTCGATCTCGTCGAACAGTTCGTCCTGCGCGTAGCGAGCGAACACGTCCGACAGCCCGGGTTCGACACCGATGCCCACGAGCGCCAGTCGCCCCGCCTCGCGCCACTTCTCGGCGGCGGCGAACTGATCGTCGCCGAGCTTGACCCCCGGCAGCTCGTACGGCTTCTCCGGATGCGGCTTCGACAGGCTCATCGCCATGTCGAGGTAGGTGGCACCGGCATCGAAGACGCCGGTGAAGATCGGCATCACGAAGCGGGGGTCCACCGCGTTCAGCACGTGCGTGGCACCACTGTCGCGGACGAGCGTCGCGACGGACGCCGCATCCGACGCATCCACCTGGGCGGCGCTGAAGCGGGGATCGGCGAGTTCGGCGACGAGCGCCTCGGGCCTGGCCGGGTCGTAGTCGGCGATGACCACCGCGTCGAAGAAGTCCGCGACGGACGGCGATCCGGGCCGCCGCGGAACCGACGCCGCCGGCGCCGATGATGAGGATGCGCATGCTGTTCTCCTGTCTCAGATCAGGCCGCCGTCGACCGAGCGCCCGTAGTCGCCTTCATCCGGGACGAGGACCTCGGTGTCGCGGTTGAGGCTCTCGCCCCGGAAGAACCTCTTCGAACGCGGGAAGAGGAACCACACGAACATCAGCACGACGCCGACGGCGAGCGCGCCGATCCCGATGACGAAGGTGCCGCCGATCCCCAGCAGCACCGTGTAGCCGTAGTCCACATCCCACATGTCGATCGCCGACTGGATGAACGCGTAGGTCAGCATGAGGGCGCCCAGCAGCGGAAGGAGCCCCTTGACCACGAACGCACCCGTCGAGCGGAAGAGCTCCCGCCGGAAGTACCAGACGCAGGCGTATCCGGTGATGGCGTAGTAGAACGCGATCGCGAGGCCGAGCGACAGGATGGAGTCCTGCAGGATGTTGTCGCTGATGAGCGACATCCCCACGTAGTACACGACCGCGACCACCCCCATGACGAGCGTCGAGAACGACGGCGTGCGATAGACCGGGTGCACGTCCTTGAACCGTGCGGGAAGCGCACGGTAGACCCCCATCGCGAGGGTGCCGCGCGCGGTCGGCAGGATGGTGGTCTGGGTCGAGGACACGGAGGAGATGAGGACGGCGACGACGAGCACCCATCCGAAGGGCCCGAGCAGTCCGTCCTTGATGGCGAGGAAGAAGTCGTCGGCGTTGCTCTCGTTTCCCAGCCCCACACCGTCCTCACCGAGGCCCGCGTACATCATGGCCGCGATCGTGACCGAGACATAGGTCACGAGCAGGATGACGGTGGTCAACAGCGCGGCGCGGCCGGGCGTCCGCTTGGGGTCCTTGGTCTCCTCGTTCAGGGCGAGACAGGTGTCCCACCCCCAGTAGATGAACAGGGCCAGCAGCACCGCTTCGGTGAATCCGCTCCAGTCGGCGAAGCCGAAGGGGTTGAGCCACGAGATGTCGAACGGCGTCGGGTTCGGGGCTGAGCCTGCGAAGAACTGCCAGAGAGCCGCCACCACGAAGATCGCGAGCGCGAGGTACTGGACCGCGAGCAGGATGTTCTGGATGCGTTCGCCGATCTCGACGCCGCGCCAGCTCACCCAGGTCATCGCGGCGATGAACGCCACCGCGACCAGAAGGATGCGCCAGTCGTTGTTCTCGAACTCGAGTCCGAACAGCGCCCAGAAGTAGATCGAGGCGATCTGGGCGAGGTTGGCCAGCACCACCATCCCGGCGACCGCGACTCCCCATCCGCCCATCCAGCCCACCCAGGGACCGAACGCCTTGGTGCCCCAGGTGAAGGTCGTCCCGCAGTCGGGCACCGCGCGGTTCAGCTCGCGGTAGGCGAAGGCGATGAACAGCATCGGGATGAAGGCGATGATGAAGGCGATGGGCGCTTGGGCGCCCACGGCGAGGACGACGAAACCGAGGGTGGCCACGAGCGAGTACACCGGAGCCGTGGACGCGAGCCCGATGACGGTCGAACCCCAGAGCCCCAGCGTTCCCGCCGCGAGCCCCTTCCCGTCGGGGCGCTGCAGGTGGATGGGGGTGGTTGTCATGCCCAGACGTTAGGGGTCGGATCCATCGACGGTCAAGCAATCCGCCGCGCACGGACCGGATCTATGCCCGGCAGCTGCACACGCACGGGCAGGGACCCCTCCCGCACCAGCCACGCTCGGCCCCGTCCGGGGGCGCAGAAGGGCGGCAACGCGCGGTCGCCGGTGAGCATCCGGTACTCCGCGGCGCAATCCGCGTCCACGAGCAGGTCGCCGCGCGCCCGTACCGTCTGCAGCACGGGCCAGGACCGCTGCCACAGTTCAGGATCCGCGACGATCGCACGCGCGGCGCCCGCGCCCGCGCGGTCGGCATCCGCCATGGCGACGATGTCGCACCCCCGGGCGGCGAGAGCCGCCGCGACCCGGCGCGCCTGCATCCCGTCGCGAATGACCACGCCAACCGAGCCCGTACCGCCGGAGTAGGGAGGAGGTTCCGCGGTGGCCGTCCGCTGAGGCGGCTCGACCCACGGGAGCTGGATCAGACGGCCGTCGAGAGCTCCTCGGCCGGCCGGCGCCTGCGCATCGAAGAGCTCGGGCGCCCCGCCCGCACCGAGATGGTCGATCTTGCTCGGCATCCGCAGCAGCACCCGCCTCGGAAGGAGATCGGCGACGCGTGCGAGCGGACCGATGGCCCGTCCGCTGGAGATCGCGAAGCGCCGCCCGCGGGCGCGCGCGGACCGACAGGCGCGCTCGATCATGGCCAGGGCCGCTGCCGCGTAGTCGGGTGGGAGACCGGCCAACACCGCATCCAGATCGTCCAGCACCACGAGGGCGCCGTCAGCCTCATCGAGCTCGCACAGCGCATCCCAGAGTCCCTCGGGGTCGCCGGGAAGCCACCGAGCAGGGGTCTGCGCGGCGAGGGCCGCGAGGGCCGTGGTGCGCCCGCTTCCAGGACCGCCGAGGACGAGCACGCCGGCATCGTCCGGTTCCAGCCGCGCAGCGCGCTGACGCTGGTTGTCCGGCTCGTCCACGAGCCCGACGACGGGGCGCTCAGCGCTCACCGGCGCCTCGGACAGCGGCCAGCGTTGCGGAAGCGGAGGCTGCCAGGGACGACGCGGCGCGGGCTCCGCGCGACGGCGGTCGCAGATGGTCGCCACATCGGCCGGAGTGGTCCGCGCCACCCGCAGGGCGTGCGGCTGGGCGTCTCCGGCGCGCCGGACGAAGGCGGTGCCGCGGGATGCGGGGTCGCCCGGGATCTCGGCCGCGGCGTGGGTGCCGATGACGAAGCGACTGTCCGCCTCGTCGACGACCCGCAGGCTCACGCGCAGCGGGCAGTTCGCCAGCAGGGAGTCCCGGACGACGCCCGCGGCACGTTGGGTGCCGAGGATCAGATGGATGCCGAGCGCCCGCCCACGCGCGGCCAGGTCGGCGAACAGCGTTCCGAGTTCGCGGTGGGCGTCCAGGAGGGCTGCGAACTCGTCGACCACGACCACGAGACGCGCCAGCTCGACGCCGGCGTCGGCGATATCGCGCGCGCCCGCGGTGGCGAGAGTACGTTCGCGGTGCCGGATCTCCGCCCTGAGGCTCTCCAGCGCGCGCTGCGTCGCATGCCGGTCGAGGTCGGTCAGTACGCCCGCGACGTGCGGCAGCGCCGCGAGCGCGTCGAACGCGGTTCCGCCCTTGAAATCCGCCAGCAGGAACGTGACCTCGCGCGTGCTGCGGGTCGCGGCCAGCTGCGCCACCCACGTGACCAGGAGCTCGCTCTTGCCGGAGCCGGTCATCCCGGTCACGACGGCGTGCGGACCGTCGGCGACGAGGTCGAGGACCGCCGGTCCGCTCCCGTCAGCGCCGATCGTCACCGCGAGACCACGCCCCGCCGGCGGATGCGCGAGCTCGCTCGCCATGACGATCGGCGGCAGCTCACGCCTGCCCGGCAGAGCGCGGTGCCGCTCGCCGAGCGCCGACGCGAGCCGCGCGGCCTGAGCGGCCGACAACACGTCGAGGCAGACATCGACGGCACGCCCGGCGTACTCGAGGCGGCCACGGGCGACGTCGTCGAGCGTCAGAACAGCCGCGCAACGTGTCGGAACCGGCTGGTGCGGTTCGACGACGAGCACCGCCGCATCCTCCGGCCCCCGCGCCTGCGCCGCGTCGACGTCCAGGTGACACCGCACGCCGGAGTCCACGTGATGGGGCAGTGCGGCGATCCACGGGTCCGCTGCCTCCGCCACGACCCGGAGGGAACCGGGCGGATGGGCGCAGCACAGCTGCAGCACGAGTGCCCGGACCACTGCGCCCGCGATGACCCTCGGACCGCGCACGGCGATCCCCGCGTTGAGGGGAACCGTCACGGGCGCGTCCGCGAGTGTCCCGGCGTGCGCGATCAGCTCGCGGGAGAGTTCGTCGTCCGCCGCACTGATCCTCACGTCGCTGACGACATCGCCGCGCCCGACGACGAGTATCCCGCTGCGCGACGGATGCGGCCGCCACAGCTCCCCCGGTCCGTCGAGGTATCCGTCGAGCGTGGGCGTTGCGCGCAACGCCTCCGAGCGCTCCCGGATGTGCCGCTCGTCGATCTCGTCGCGGATGCGTAGCGCGAGCGCATTCCGGCTCCGCTCCTGCTCTCTCGCGTCGCGGCGGGCGCCCCGCGAGGCATCCATCACACCGGCGACCGCGATCACGGGCCCGAGCAGCGCGAACCACAGGACCCCCGCATAGCCGGTCACCTGCCAGAGCACGACCGCCCCCAGGACGGGGGCCAGCGAGGCCAGCCACGGGATCGGCGGGCGGCGGCGGGGCGAATCGGGCGGCGGGAGGGTCAGGTGCGCCGGCGGCGTAGCGGCAGGACCGGCGCCGGGCTGAGGGGTGAACACCACCCCAGTGTGGAACCGCGCCGGGCGCGGCGGGCCGGGCCCGGCGCCGTGGGGGCATCCAGAACGCCAGAGGCGCGCCTGTGGAGAATCAGTCGGTGCGGGTGACGTTCAGGACGATCACGGTGACGTTGTCGCGCCCACCGTTCTCGAGCGCGGCATCCATCATGGCAGCCGCTGCCTCGGCCGGATCCTCGTGCTCGCGCAGGAAGTGCTGGATGCCGTAGTCCGTCAGCTCCTTGGTCAGGCCGTCCGAGCAGACGACGAAACGATCGCCGTCGAGCACGTCGAGCCGGATGTAGTCCGGACGCACGCTGTCACTGGGCCCCACAGCACGCGTGATCACGTTTCCATAGGGGTGATGCTCGGCTTCCTCGGGGCTCAGTCGGCCGGCTGCGACCAGTTCCTGGACGACGGAGTGATCCGTCGTGATCTGCACGAGGGTGTCGTCGCGCAGCAGATACACCCGCGAGTCGCCGATGTTCAGGCTGACCCAGTGCGGCTCGTTCCCGGTGAGCTCCAGGAAGACGCCCGTCACGGTCGTGCCCGTGCCGTCATCGGTGGCCTCGGGGTGCGACGCGATGTCCTTGACGGCCTTCGCGAGGGCCTTCTCGATGGTCTTGGGCGTGACGGAACCGGAGCCGACGACGGCCTCGAGGCGGTTCACGGTGCTGGAGCTGGCGATCTCTCCCCCGATGTGGCCGCCCATACCGTCCGCGACGACGAACAGCGGATACTCGGCGAACACAGCGTCCTGATTGACCTCACGACGGCGTCCGACATCCGTCAGAGCCGCCCAGGCGAGCTCGATCGATCCCTGCGGCAGCGGCACAGTGCGCCGCCGGGTCGCAGCCTCGGGCACGCGGTGTCCTTCCATCGGGGGGGATACGGGCACGCCGATGTCGACGCGGTCCTCACATCCTAACGACTGCGCCCGGCGGATCGGATGCGGCGGGCCGGATGCGGCGAGCCTCCGTTCACGGGAACGGAGGCTCGCCGAGGGAATCGCTCAGCCGCGCGGGGGCTCGGCCTCATCGGATCCGGGCGTCGCCGGCGGCGCCGGCGGAGCCGTGGGCGGTGCCGGCGGGGCCGCCGGGTCGCTCGGCGCCGGAGCGCCGTCGGCGGGAGGAGGGGTGTACGCCGGCGGCGGGTACGCAGCGGGCTGCGGCGCCGCTGCGGGCGGGTACGCGCCCGGCTGCGGCGCCGCTGCGGGCGGGTACGCGCCCGGCTGCGGGGCCGCTGCGGGCGGGTACGCGCCCGGCTGCGGGGCAGCCGGCGGCGGGTAGGCACCGGGGGCCGCGTAGCCGCCCTGCTGCGCCGGCGGGGGGTACGCGCCGGGCTGCTGCGGGTAGCCGCCGGGCTGCGTGTAGCCGGCGGGCGGCGGGTAGGCGCCGGGAGCGCCGTAGGCACCCTGCGGAGCGGGAGCTCCCGGCTGTACCGGGATGCCGGACCACACGACGTTGTCCGCGAGGAAGCTGCGGCTCCACGGCGCCGGCGGGATCTGCGGGTTCCACCGCGACTTGTCGTAGGCCATGATGCCGAGCCAGACGATGCTGAGGAAGAAGTAGAGAACGACCCACGCGCCTTCCTTCTGCAGCTTCTGCCCGACGCGGTACGCGGCGAGGACGCTGTAGACGGCGGCCGCGATGGAGGGGATCCATCCGAGGAGCGGGCCGATGTACGGGATGAGGTTCAGCACGAAGGCGGCGCCGAACAGAACGAGCAGCCACCACGGGTTGAGGTCGCCGAGCTTCACGAAGATCATCTCGCGGTAGACGGGAACCCAGCCGCGCCACTTGCCCTCGACGCCCGCCTTCTCGAAGAGCTTGTTGTAGAAGATCGAGGAGACGACGTAGGCGGCGGCGCCGATCAGAAGGAAGACGCCGAGGAAGGCGAAGAAGATCCCGAACGCCGCAGCGCCGGAATAGCCGTAGTCATAGTCGTACGCATAAGGGTTCACGGGGAATCCTCTCGGGTCAGAGGCATGGTGGCCTCGCGGAACCACCCGTCCCGCGGCTCACATCGTAGCGAGCCTGAGTGTTGCCTGACAGGGGCTTGCGTGAAGTTGGGGATGAACCCTCATACCGTGAGGCGGAGTTCACCGTTCTCGGCGTCGGCGACCGCGAATCCTGCCCCCTCCGCCCAACGCAGGAAGGCACCGCGGGATGCGATGCGCGGGCGCTCCTGGGCGAGCCGACGGGCAAGGTCTCCCTTGGCGTGCTTGTTGAAGTGGTTGAGTGCCCGTACCTCGCCGCCCTCACCCCTGGTGACGACGCGGACGTAGGCGGACGCGCCGTCGTGGGGAACCGGACCGAGTGCGACGTACGCCTCGGATCGCAGGTCCAGGATGAAGCGCGCATCGGCCTGGCCCAGAGCGGAGGTCACCGGCGCGGCCCAATGGCGGCGCAACGGAGCGAGGCCCGGCACGGACGCGCCGGCCCCGAGCCGATAGGCCGGGAGCGGATCGAGAGCGCCGACCGGCCCGAAGGGGGCGGAGTGGATCAGCACATGCTCTCCGAGCCACCGTCGCGCCCGCGCATCGAGAGATGAGGCGTCGAGGGCGTCGAACAGGACCGCCCGTGTAACGGTCGACCGCCGGCATCGTGGGAGATGACCGCAGCGCGGCGTTGACCGCCACCTCCCCCCGCTGGCGCGCGCTCAGCTTGAGGACCTTCGCGGCCGCATCCTCGTCGCGAGAGAGTTCCACGAGCGCCGACACGACCGCCTCGCGTTGCGGCGTGAGCTGCGGCAACCGCAGGGCCGCCGAGCTCCACGGTGCGCCCGCACCACCGGCGCGCTTGGTCTCGGACGGTGGCAGCAGCACGAGCATGGTCACTCCAGGAGAACGACACACGCCGCCCGCGAGAGCGGACGGCGTGTGTACGGGATGCGGGTCAGGAGACGAGTGCCGCGTTGCCGGCCACGATCGTGACCTGGTCGTGCTCGACGGAGATGAAGCCGTCGTGCGCATTCGCGACGATCTTGTTCCCACCGGGCTCGGTGATGCGCACCTGCCCCTCGGCGAGGATCGCCAGCACCGGCTCGTGACCGGTCATGAAACCGATCTCGCCCTCGATGGTCTTCGCGATGACCAGGTCGGCCTCACCGGACCAGACCTCGGCATCCGCGGAGACCAGACTCACCTTGAGCGGCATGATCAGCCGTTCTCCTTCTGGATCTGCGCCCACTTGGCCTCGACGTCGGAGATACCGCCGACGTTGAAGAAGGCCTGCTCGGCCACGTGGTCGAACTCGCCCTTGACGATCGCGTCGAACGACTCGATGGTCTCCTTGATCGGGACCGTGGAGCCCTCGACGCCGGTGAACTTCTTCGCCATGTAGGTGTTCTGCGAGAGGAACTGCTGGATACGGCGTGCACGCGACACGACGATCTTGTCCTCTTCGGAGAGCTCGTCGACACCGAGGATGGCGATGATCTCCTGCAGTTCCTTGTTCTTCTGGAGGATCTGCTTCACCGAGGTGGCCACACGGTAGTGGTCCTCACCGATGTAGCGCGGGTCCAGGATGCGGCTGGTCGAGGTCAGCGGGTCGATCGCGGGGTACAGGCCCTTCGACGCGATCTCGCGCGACAGCTCGGTGGTCGCGTCGAGGTGCGCGAACGTCGTCGCCGGAGCCGGGTCGGTGTAGTCGTCGGCGGGAACGTAGATCGCCTGCAGCGAGGTGATCGAGTGTCCGCGGGTCGACGTGATGCGCTCCTGGAGCACACCCATCTCGTCGGCGAGGTTCGGCTGGTAACCCACGGCGGAGGGCATACGACCCAGCAGCGTGGAGACCTCGGAACCGGCCTGCGTGAAGCGGAAGATGTTGTCGATGAACAGCAGCACGTCCTGCTTCTGCACGTCGCGGAAGTACTCCGCCATCGTCAGAGCCGACAGCGCGACACGAAGACGCGTCCCCGGCGGCTCGTCCATCTGGCCGAAGACGAGGGCGGTCTTGTCGAAGACGCCTGCCTCCTCCATCTCACCGATGAGGTCGTTGCCCTCACGGGTGCGCTCACCGACACCGGCGAACACCGACACACCACCGTGGTCCTGCGCGACGCGCTGGATCATCTCCTGGATGAGGACGGTCTTGCCGACACCGGCACCGCCGAACAGGCCGATCTTGCCGCCCTGCACGTACGGGGTGAGCAGGTCGATGCTCTTGATGCCGGTCTCGAACATCTCCGTCTTCGACTCGAGCTGGTCGAAGCTCGGCGCCTGGCGGTGGATGCCCCAGCGCTCGGTGATCTCGACCTGCTCGCCGGGCGCGGCGTTGAGGACGTCGCCGGTCACGTTGAAGACCTTGCCCTTGGTGACGTCGCCGACGGGAACCGTGATCGGGCCGCCGGTGTTGCGCACCTCCTGGCCGCGGACGATGCCGTCCGTGGGCTTCAGGGCGATGGCGCGCACGAGGTCATCACCCAGGTGCTGGGCGACCTCGAGCGTGATCTCCGTCGACTCCTCGCCGATGGTGATCGTGGTCTTGAGCGCGTTGTAGATGTCGGGGATCGCGTCGTGCGGGAACTCGATGTCGACGACGGGGCCGGTCACGCGCGCGACGCGCCCGACGACGGCGACGGACGCCTGATCGGCCGTTGCGGTGGTGGTCATGGTGTCTTCCTCGTTTTCTACTTGCCGGACGCCAGGGCGTCGGCGCCGCCGACGATCTCGGCGATCTGCTGCGTGATCTCGGCCTGACGCGCGTTGTTGCGCAGGCGGGTGTAGTCGGTGATGAGCTTGTCGGCGTTGTCGCTAGCCGACTTCATCGCCTTCTGCGTGGCGGCGTGCTTGGCCGCCGAGGACTGCAGGAGGGCGTTGAAGACGCGGCTCTGGATGTACACCGGGAGCAGGGAGTCCAGAACGGCCTCGGCATCCGGCTCGAACTCGTAGAGCGGGTAGACCGCCGCCGCGGACGACGACGCCTCTTCGGCCGCCTCGACGACCTCGAGCGGGAGGAGACGCACCGTCTCCGGACTCTGGGTCATCATGCTCACGAAGCGGTTGTACACGAGGTGGATCTCGTCCACCCCGCCCGCTCCGCCGCCGCGGCGGAAGGCCTCGAGCAGCGTGTCCGCGATCTCCTCGGCGGTCGAGAAGTGCGGTGTGTCGGTGTCACCCGTCCACTCCCCGGCCGCTTCGAGCTTGCGGAACTGGAAGAACCCGACCGCCTTGCGGCCGACGAGGTAGAACACCGGCTCGCGGCCCTCGCTGCGCAGAAGCTCGCCCTGTTCCAGGCCCGCGCGGATGATCTGCGAGTTGAACGCCCCCGCCAATCCGCGGTCGGACGAGAAGATCACGACGGCGGAGCGGCGGATCACCTCGGGCTCACGCGTGAGCGGGTGGTCGACGTTCGAGTACGTCGCGACGGCCGACACGGCCCGCGTCACGGCCTGCGCGAAGGGCGAGGATGCGCGCACGCGCGTCATCGCCTTCTGAATGCGCGAAGCCGCGATGAGCTCCATCGCCTTCGTGATCTTCTTGGTCGTCTGAGCAGAAGCGATCTTCTGCTTGTAGACCCTGAGTTGAGCGCCCATGATTTACGGTTCCGTACGTCAGCCGCGACGGCCCTTGACGATCTTCTCCTGGTTGATGTCCTCGACCTCGGCGGCAGCGAACTGCTCGTTGCCGGGGGCGCCGATGGCCTTGGCGCCACCGGAGGTGAACTCCAGGATGAACTCGTCAGTGACCTTCTCGAGTTCGGCGACGGTCGCGTCGTCGAGCACGTTGGTGTCGCGGAGGGTGTCGAGGATCTGCGTGTTGCGACGCAGGTGGTCCAGCAGCTCGCGCTCGAACTTCAGCACGTCCTCGACCGCGATCGCGTCGAGCTTGCCGTTGGTGCCGGCCCAGATCGACACGACCTGCTCCTCCACCGGGTACGGCGAGTACTGCGGCTGCTTCAGCAGCTCGGTCAGGCGCGCACCGCGCTCGAGCTGGCGACGCGAGGCCGCATCCAGGTCGGACGCGAACATCGCGAACGCCTCGAGGGAGCGGTACTGCGCGAGCTCCAGCTTCAGCGTGCCCGAGACCTTCTTGATGGACTTGACCTGGGCGTCACCACCGACACGCGAGACCGAGATACCCACGTCGACCGCGGGACGCTGGTTGGCGTTGAACAGGTCGGACTGCAGGAAGATCTGGCCGTCGGTGATGGAGATCACGTTGGTCGGGATGTAGGCCGACACGTCGTTGGCCTTCGTCTCGATGATGGGCAGACCCGTCATCGACCCGGCGCCCAGCTCGTCACTCAGCTTCGCGCAGCGCTCGAGCAGACGCGAGTGCAGGTAGAAGACGTCGCCCGGGTAGGCCTCGCGGCCCGGCGGGCGGCGCAGCAGCAGGGAGACGGCACGATAGGCCTCGGCCTGCTTCGACAGGTCGTCGAAGATGATCAGGACGTGCTTGCCGCCGTACATCCAGTGCTGGCCGATGGCAGAGCCCGTGTAGGGGGCGAGGTACTTGAAGCCGGCGGGGTCGGAGGCGGGAGCGGCGACGATCGTCGTGTACTCCATCGCTCCGGCGTCCTCGAGCGCACCCTTCACGGAGGCGATCGTGGAACCCTTCTGGCCGATGGCGACGTAGATGCAGCGAACCTGCTTGTTGACGTCGCCCGACTCCCAGTTGGCCTTCTGGTTGATGATCGTGTCGATCGCGATGGCCGTCTTGCCGGTCTGGCGGTCGCCGATGATGAGCTGGCGCTGGCCGCGGCCGACGGGGATCATGGCGTCGATGGCCTTGATGCCGGTCTGCAGGGGCTCGTGCACGCTCTTGCGCTGCATGACGCCGGGCGCCTGGAGCTCGAGAGCACGACGACCCTCGGCCTCGATGGCGCCGAGGCCGTCGATGGGGTTTCCGAGCGGGTCGACGACGCGGCCGAGGAAGCCGTCGCCGACGGGCGCGGAGAGGACCTCACCGGTGCGCGTGACCGGCTGGCCGGCCTCGATGCCGGCGAAGTCGCCGAGGACGACGACACCGGCTTCCTTCTCGTCGAGGTTCAGCGCGAGGCCCTGGGTGCCATCCTCGAACACGACGAGCTCGTTCGCCATGAGGCCGGGGAGGCCTTCGACGTGCGCGATGCCGTCACCGGCGTCGATGACGGACCCGACCTCTGCCGTCGCGGCGCCGGTCGGCTCGTATGCTGCGACGAAGTCCTTCAGGGCGTCACGGATGACGTCGGGGCTGATGGAGATGTCTGCCATTGTCTTCCTTCGGTTCATGGGGCCTCGGCCCCGAAGTCTCCGCCGTTGCGGCGGGAAGTCTTGTCAGCCGGCGAGCCGCTGACGGAGATCGGCGAGACGCGCGGAGACGCTCGCGTCGATGACGTCGTCGGCGATCTGCACACGCAGTCCACCGACGATCGACGGGTCGATGACCGTGTTCAACGCCACGTCGGCGCCGTACCGTGCCGACAGGGTGGAGCGGAGACGCTCGCTCTGCGCATCGCTGAGCGGTGTCGCCACCGTGACGGTGGCCACGACTCGGCCACGCTGCGCCGCGACCAATGACAGGGCACGCGTGAGCGCCTGGCGGACCCGACGCTCGCGCGGCTGCTGCACGAGACCGGACACCACCAGGACCGTCGCCGCGCTCGCACGCCCCTCGAGGAGCTTCTCCACGAGCGCGCCCTTGGCGGTGTTGTCGCCCATGCGCGAGCCGAAGGCGAGCTCGAGCTCGGGGTTCTCGGCGACCGTGCGGGAGAAGGCGAAGAGCTCACCCTCGAGGTCCGCGTCGGACGCCGCGACGGACGCGGCCCGCACCGCGAGCTCCTCGACGCCGTCGACGAGCTCGTCGGCGGAAGACCAGCGCTGCACCACCACGGTCTCCAGCAGCTGCACGGCGACCGAGGAGAACCTCGGGCCGAACACGTCCGCGATGACCTTGCGGCGGGCGTCGCCGGCCGCGGCGGAATCGGACACCGCACCCGCGAGCGCGGACGAGGACCCGAGGACGCGGGCGGCCTGGAACAGCTCGCCCGCGACCTCGAGATCCACACCGGATGCCTCACCCAGAGCGGTGGTGGTCACCGCGAGGGCGTGCGTGGTGGCGCTTCCCATTAGTTGGCCGCCTTCTCAGAGGCCTCGAGCTCTTCGAGGAAGCGGTCGACGACGCCCTGAGCGGCCTTGTCGTCGCTCAGCTTCTCGCCGATCACGCCGCCGGCGAGATCGAGAGCGAGCGTGCCGACCTCGGCGCGCAGCGTGACCAGGGCGGTCTGGCGCTCGGCCTCGATCTGGGCGCGCGCCTGGGCGCTCACACGGGCAGCCTCGGTCGACGCGGCCTCACGTGCCTGGGCGACGATCTTCTTGCCGTCCTCGCGGGCGACCTCACGGATCTCACCGGCTTCCTTGCGCGCCTCGGCGAGCTGAGCGGTGTACTCCTCCAGCGCGGCCTCGGCCTGACGCTGTGCCTCGTCGGCCTTGGCGATGTTGCCCTCGATCGCGGCGGCCCGCTTGTCGAGGAGCTCCTGCATCCGAGGAAGCACGACGCGCCAGAAGACGAACAGGATGACGACGAAGCACACCGCCGACCAGACGATGTCGTACACCGCCGGGATGAGGGGGCTCGGGGCTGCCGCGCCACCTTCCTCGGCGGCGCGGGCGACAAGAGCGTTCAGCATCCTGTCTCCTTACTTTGGTCGATGGGGCTCAGGCGCCGAAGATGAAGCCGGTCGCGATACCGATGAAGGCGAGCGCCTCGGTGAAGGCGATACCGATGAACATGAGGACCTGCAGGCGGCCGGCGAGCTCGGGCTGGCGAGCGACGCCCTCGATCGTCTTGCCGACGACGATGCCCACGCCGATAGCGGGGCCGATGGCGGCGAGGCCGTAGCCGATCGTCGCGACAGATCCGGTCACCTGGGCGAGAACCGTAGTTGCGTCCACGGATGTTTCCTTTCGTTGTGGGCGGCGGGTGCCGTCCCGATCAGTGCTCTTCAGCGACAGCGAGCTGGATGTAGACCGCGGTCAGGATGGTGAAGACGTATGCCTGGAGGAAGGCCACCAGGATCTCGAAGAGGGTGAAGGCGAAGCCGAAGGCGAGTGTTCCGGCGCCGAGCAGCGTCCAGAATCCGCTGAGCCCGAAGACGAAGAACTGCGTCGCGGCGAAGAACAGCACGAGCATGAGGTGTCCGACGATCATGTTCATCAGCAGACGCAGGGTGAGCGTCACCGGCCGGATGATGAAGGTCGACAGGAACTCGAGCGGGATGATGATGATGTACAGCGGCCACGGCACGCCCGAAGGCATCAGAGAGTTCTTGAAGAACTTGCCGGGGCTCTTCTTGACACCTGCGTAGATGAAGGTGACATACGCCACGACGGCGAGCAGCAGCGGAACCGCGATGACGCTCGTACCGGCGATGTTCAGACCCGGGATGATGCCCGTGATGTTCATGAACAGGACCATGAAGAAGATGGTCGTGAGAATCGGCAGGAAGCGGTTGCCGTCCTTGCGGCCCAGCAGGTCGTGCGCGATGTTGACGCGGACGAAATCGAGCCCCATCTCCACGACGCTCTGGAAGCGGGTGGGGATCAGACGCATCCGTCGCGTACCGACCAGGAACAGCACGACGAGCACGACGGTGGCCAGGATCTGGATCAGGTTGATCCGCGTGATCGCGAAGGGCGATCCCTCGAAGAGGATCGCATCCGGGAAGAATTCCCAGATGGAGGGCGCATGGAACTCGGGGCCGGATTCCTCGGCGGAAACGATCAGGGTCGCAGCTTGACTAAACAGCGCTTGCTCCAACTTCGGGGCACCGGTCTAAACCGTTGCGACGATGGATGATGTACACCGCGCTCGGGCACTCTGGCGCTCGTGGTCGGGTGCCGGAACAGCCTATCAAACTCCCAGGGTCGCCAGTCACATCGACCCCGACGGGCGGGCGTCATCGGTGCGATCCCCCTCTTCCGGGTCGGTGGGCAGTGTGGTGTCCGAGACGTGCGGCAGCCGGCGGCGCATGAGCACGACGACATCGACCACGAGCGAGGCGATGACGCTCACCACCAGAGCCACGAAGAAGACGCCCGGCACGATCCAGGCCGCCCCGCGCAGCGTGAGCATGACCAGCACGAACACGACCAGCTTGAGGATCCACCCGCCCAGGACGATGCCGAAGAAGATCGGCACGTACAGCGGGTCGCCGAACCAGCGGTTGGCGATGAGGATGCTGCCGGCGGTGATCCCGAGGAAGACGGCGGAGATCAGCACGCCGACCAGCGCGCTGATCAGTCCCTCGACGCCGGCGACGAGCAGTCCCCCGACGGCTCCGGCGACCAGCAGGACGCCGATCACCGCCGCGAACCACAGCAGGGCGGTGCGCAGGAAGGGCGTACTGGAGACGGGGGTGGGGGCATTCATGGAGTTTCCTCGGCGATCTCGTCGGGGGCTGTGGTGGATCTCGAACGGCGGGCGGGCAGGAAGGTGACGACGAGGCAGGCGGCGACGCCGACCACGCCGAAGGCCACTCCGATCCAGTACTGGCCGAACCAGTCCTCACGGGTGGCGATGTACATCAGCAGGAAAGTGATCCCGATGATCGCCGTCCACGCGTAGAAGATGAGCACGGCATCGCGGTCGGAATGGCCCATGTCGAGCATCCGATGGTGCAGGTGCTTGCGATCGGGTGAGAACGGTGACTTGCCCGCCCGCATCCGGCGGAACACGGCGGACCCGAAGTCCAGCAGCGGCAGGATGACGACGGCGATGGGCAGCAGGATCGGGATGAAGGCACCCAGCAGCTGCGATCGACCCAGCTGGTCGGGATCCAACGCGGCCGGAGGCAGGTTGCCGGTGATCGAGACAGCGGAGGTCGCCATGAGCAGTCCGAGCATCAGGGCGCCCGAGTCGCCCATGAACATCTTCGCGCGGTGCCAGTTGAACGGCAGGAAACCCGCGCACGCGCCGATGAGGACGACGGCGATGAAGGAAGACAGATTGAAGTAGGTGCTGGCACCGACATCGCGGGTGAGGACGTACGCGTAGACGAAGAAGATGCCGTTGGCGATCAGACACACCCCCGCCACGAGACCGTCCAGTCCGTCGATGAAGTTGACCGCGTTCATCACGATGACGATCGAGAACACCGTGAGCACGATGCTCATCCAGCTCGAGCCCACGGTGACCCCGCCGATCGGCAAGGCGTAGATCTGGATGTGCCCGAACCAGGCGATGATGCCCGCCGCGACGAACTGGGCACCGAGCTTGATCATCCAGTCGAGGTCCCAGAGGTCGTCCGCGATGCCGACGAGCACGATCAACAGCGTCGCGGCAAGGATCGAGAGGATCGGCCACGGGTCGATCCAGAAGATCGAGAAGAACGGGTTCGTGGAGGAGATGGCGAAGGCCGCAAGCACCCCGAGGAACATCGCGATCCCGCCCAGGCGCGGCGTCGGGCGGGTGTGGACATCGCGTTCGCGGATCGCCGGGTGGAGCTTGTACCGGATGGCGACACGCCAGACCGTCCACGACAGCGCCGCCGTGATGAGCGCCGTGACGACGGCGATCAGCAGGTACTGCGTCACGCGGAGTCGCCCGCGCCCTCATCCGGCTCCGGCTCCGGCTCGAGCCGGTCGCCCAGCACCGCCAGGATCTCGGAGCGGTCGACGGCTCCGTAGCGGAGGATGCGGGCGTGTCCCATGCCGCCGAACGCGAGCGGCGTCGCATCGATGATGGTCGAAGGCACGCCGCGATCACTCGCACCGTCGTCGAGGTACACCGACACGCTGTCACCGAGCATCTCGAACGCGCCGTGCGCGTCGATCGCGGCGGGCTTGCCGGTGAGGTTCGCGCTCGAGACGGCCAGCGGACCGGTCTCCTCGAGCAGCTCCAGGGCGAGCCGGTGCGCCGGCATCCGAACGGCCACCGTGCCGCGGGTCTCCCCCAGGTCCCAGGACAGCGAGGGCTGAGCGGGCAGCACGACAGTGAGCCCGCCCGGCCAATGCGCCTCGACCAGGCGTTCGATGGGCTCGGGCAGGTCGCTCACGAGCGCACGCACGGTCGACAGGCCTGCGACGAGCACGGGCGGAGGCTGCTGGCGTCCCCGGCCCTTCGCCGCGAGCAACGCAGCGACCGCGGAGGGGCTGAACGCGTCAGCGGCGACGCCGTAGACGGTGTCGGTGGGCAGGACGACGAGCTCGCCGCGTGCGATCGCCTGGCGGGCTGCGCGCATACCGGCCAGGAGCTGCGACTCGTCGCGGCAGTCGTAGAGAGGGGACATGTCGGCTCCATTCTACGTGCGAGGCGGCCGCCTGCCGGGGAGTGCGGCGGCGCTCACGTCACGGGATCAGGGTCGGATCGCGGTGGTGGCGCGGTCACGCAGCGTGAGGTCGGGGTGCGTGGCGGCCGATCGCCACCCCGCCGTGGTCAAGACCTCGCGGACCGACGCTCCCTGCACCTCGGCGTGCTCGATGACGATCGTGCCCCCCGGGTGCAGCAGCCGCAGGCCGACCTGGGCGAGCACACGCACGACGTCGAGGCCGTCCTCGCCGCCGTACAGCGCCTGCGGCGGATCGTAGAGGCGGACCTCCGGGTCGCGCGGAATCGCCTCAGCGGGGACATACGGCGGGTTGGACACCAGGACCGAGACGCTCTGGTCGAGATCGCCGAACGCGTCCGACAGGTCGGCGAAGACGAGCCGAGCGTTCGGCGCGTTCACTCGCGCGAAGTTCTCCTTGGCCCAGATGTAGGCGTCGACGGAGTTCTCCGCGGCGTGCACCCGCGCATGCGGCACCTCGGTCGCCATCGACAGCGCGATCGCGCCGGAACCGGTCCCGAGATCGACCGCGACCGGCTCGGGCGATGCACTGGCACGCAGGGCGTCGATGGCCAGCTGGGCGACCATCTCGGTCTCGGGGCGCGGCACGAAGACGCCCCGACCGACGGAGAGCTCCAGATGCCGGAACGGCGCCACGCCCGTCAGATGCTGCAGCGGCTCGCGTGCCGCACGGCGCTCCACGAGACGCGTGAGGCGCTCGCGCGCGGCGGTGTCGAGCTCGGCTGCGCGAATGGCCGCAGCTTGCACCTCCCCGCGACCGATCCCCAGCACGTGTGCCAGGAGCAGCTCGGCATCGACGCGCGGGTCGACGATGCCGGCACGGGCGAAGCGCGCCGAGACGTCGCCGAGGACGACGTCGATCCGCGATGTCGCGGACGCGTGGACATCCTGGTCGGAAGGCGTGGAAGGGCACATGGGCCCGCCCAGCCTACCCGCTGCGTCATACTCGGCCTCCGGCGGGATTGCTCCCCTAGGCTGGGCGCACCTCGTCCCCGACTCGAAAGGTCGCGTCATGCCCGGCATCCACTCCGACATCA
This sequence comes from Microbacterium sp. SORGH_AS_0862, assembly GCF_030818795.1. Classification (NCBI taxonomy): domain Bacteria; kingdom Bacillati; phylum Actinomycetota; class Actinomycetes; order Micrococcales; family Microbacteriaceae; genus Microbacterium; species Microbacterium sp. SORGH_AS_0862. The sequence goes on from NZ_JAUTAY010000001.1 coordinate 518,741, forward strand.
CCTCCGCGTTCGGCGAGACGCCTCTCGTGCGTCTGAACCGCGTGACGGAGGGCGTCGACGGCGTCGTCCTGGCCAAGCTCGAGTTCTACAACCCCGCCTCCAGCGTGAAGGACCGTCTCGGGATCGCGATCGTCGACGCCGCGGAGGCGTCCGGCGAGCTCAAGCCGGGCGGCACGATCGTGGAGTCCACGAGCGGCAACACCGGCATCGCCCTCGCAATGGTGGGAGCCGCCCGCGGGTACCGCGTCATCCTCACCATGCCCGCATCGATGTCGAAGGAGCGCCGCATCCTGCTGAAGGCCTTCGGCGCCGAGCTCGTGCTCACCGACCCGACGAAGGGCATGTCGTTCGCGGTCGACGAGGCCAAGCGCATCGTCGCCGAGACGCCCGGCGCCGTCTGGGCCCGTCAGTTCGAGAACGAGGCGAATCCCGCCATCCACCGTCGCACCACCGCCGAGGAGATCCTGCGCGACACCGACGGCAAGGTCGACTACTTCGTCGCGGGCATCGGCACGGGCGGCACGATCACGGGTGTCGGCGAGGTGCTGAAGGAGCGCGTGCCGGACGTGAAGATCGTCGCCGTCGAGCCCGCCGACTCCCCCATCCTCACCAAGGGACACCCGGGACCGCACAAGATCCAGGGCATCGGGCCGAACTTCGTCCCCGCCATCCTGAACCGCGACATCATCGACGAGGTCATCGACGTCGAGTTCGACGACGCGATCCGCGTCGCTCGGGAGACCGCCGCCAAGGACGGCGTGCTCGTGGGCATGTCCAGCGGCGCCGCGATCTGGGCGGCTCTCCAGATCGCCGCGCGCCCCGAGGCAGCGGGCAAGAACATCGTCGTCATCATCCCGTCGGCGGGCGAGCGCTACCTCACGACCGCTCTGTTCGAAGACCTCCGCGAGGACTGATGCCGGTCGCCGTGATTCGCCGCATCCGGGAGGACATCGCCGCCGCACGGATGCGGGACCCCGCTGCGCGCGGCGGGGTGGAGATCGCCCTGCTGTACCCGGGTCTCCACGCGATCTGGGCACATCGCGTCTGGCACGCGCTGTGGCGTCGGCGCGTGCGTTTCATCGCGCGGGCGGGTTCGCAGGTGACGCGATGGCTCACCGGCATCGAGATCCATCCCGGCGCGCGCATCGGGCGCCGCTTCTTCATCGATCACGGCATGGGCGTCGTCATCGGTGAGACGGCGGAGGTCGGCGACGACGTCATGCTCTACCACGGCGTCACCCTCGGCGGCCGCCAGCGCGAAGGCGGCAAGCGGCACCCGACGCTCGGCAACGGTGTCGCGGTCGGCGCGGGCGCCAAGATCCTGGGGCCCGTGCACATCGGCGCGCACAGCGTCGTCGGGGCCAACGCGGTGGTCACGCGCGACGCCCCCGCCGACAGCGTGCTGGTCGGCGTGCCCGCGAAGGCTCGCCCCCGTGGGCGCAACGAGGACACCCGCGCGCTGCTGACCGCACCCGAGTACTCGATCTAGCCCGCGACGTCTGCACGAAAAGCTCGGGCTTCGGCGCCGCATCCGCCCCACCAGGGCACTCCCGCACCACTGGTCGTGCACACGTCGCGGCACCGTACGCTCGGAGGATGAGCGAGCTGCACGAGCTGTCCCTCGTCGAGCTGGCGCGGATGCTGCGCGGCGGTGATCTGGACCCGCTCGAGGTCACCAGACACTACCTGTCGCGCATCGCGGCGCACGCGGAGCTGGGTGCGTTCGCGGAGGTCACCGGCGAGGCTGCGCTCGAGCGTGCGGAACGACTCTCCCGCACCACGGCGCGCGGCCCCCTTTACGGGATCCCCCACGCGGACAAGGACCTCGTGGCGCGGGCGGGCGTCCCCACGCGCTACGGCTCCCGCGCCCGCGCGGATCACACCCCGGCAGTGTCCGACCCGCTGGCGCTCGCCCTCGACGCCGCGGGCGTCGTGAACGTCGGCAAGACGGCGACGAGCGAGTTCGGTCTGACGGGCTACACGGAGCCGCGGACCGGCTCCCCGGCGCGCGATCCCTGGGACACGGCCAACGGCGCGGGCGGCTCGAGCGGCGGCGCGGCCGTCGCCGTCGCCGCGGGTCTGCTGCCGGCCGCCGTGGGCTCCGACGGCGGCGGCTCGATCCGCATCCCTGCGGCGACCGTGGGCGTCGTCGGACTCAAGCCGTCGCGCGGCCGCCTGCCCATCGGATCGGGTCTGGACTCCCCCGATCAGCTGGCCGTCACCGGTCCCCTGGCGCGCACGGTCGCCGATGCCGCCTACCTGTTCGACGTCCTGGCGGGACTCGCGCCGTACCCGTACGCGACCACAGCCCCCGGAACGGGCAGCCTCCTCGACGCCGTGCGACGGATGCCGCAGCCGGCCCGGATCGGCGTCACCACGGTCTCCCCGTGGGACGGCGATGAGGACATCCGCCTGGATCCCGACGCACGCGAGGCTCTCGAGCGCGCCGCATCCTGGCTCGCCGGCGACGGGCATCACGTCGAGGACGCCCTGTGGCGCCCGCGCGGATACCCGGACATGTTCCGCCGACTGTGGCGGGTCAGCGCCGCGCGCATCCCGCTCTCGGACGCCGACCGCGATCTCGTCGAACCGCTGACCGCGTGGCTCGTGCAGGAGGGGCGTGCACTTTCGGGCATCGAGGCGCTGGAGACGCTGAGCGCCGCCCGGGCGTTCGAACGTCAGACCGTCGCCGCCTTCGCGCCCTACGACGCCGTCCTGATGCCCGCCCTCGCACAGACGCCGCGTCCGATCGGCTGGTACGACGGGCACGACCCGCTCCGAACCTTCGCCCTGCAGGTGGAGTACGCGCCGTACTCGAGCTTCGTCAACGTCGCCGGGCTGCCGGCGGTGACACTGCCCGTGGGGGTCGCCGCGTCGGGGCACCCGGTGTCGGTACAGCTGGTCGGACGGCCCGGTGGCGAGGCCGCGATCCTGTCGCTGGCGACGCAGCTCGAAGAGCACCGCGGCACGCCGGCGCATCCGCCCGCCTGGTGACGAAGGGCGCTCACTCCCCCGCGAGCGCCGCCAGTCGTGCCTCTTCGTCCGCCGCGATGGCGGAGTCGATGATGGGCCCCAGCGCACCGTCCATGACCTGGTCGAGGTTGTAGGCCTTGTAGCCGGTGCGGTGGTCGGCGATGCGGTTCTCGGGGAAGTTGTACGTGCGGATGCGCTCGGAGCGGTCCATGCCCCGGATCTGCGAGCGGCGGGCGTCCGATGCGGCGGCGTCCCGCTCCTCCTGCTGCTTGGCGAGCAGGCGGGCGCGCAGCACACGCATCGCCGCCTCGCGGTTCTGCAGCTGGCTCTTCTCGTTCTGCATCGAGACGACGATGCCGGTGGGCACGTGGGTGATGCGCACGGCCGAGTCCGTGGTGTTGACCGACTGACCGCCGGGGCCGGACGAGCGGAAGACGTCGATCTTCAGATCGTTCTGATCGATCTGGATCTCCTCCGGCTCGTCGACCTCCGGGAAGACGAGGACACCCGTCGTCGACGTGTGGATGCGGCCCTGCGACTCGGTCGCGGGCACTCGCTGCACGCGGTGCACGCCGCCCTCGTACTTGAGGTGAGCCCAGACACCGGCCGCGGGGTCGGTACTGGCGCCCTTGATCGCCACCTGGACGTCCTTGTAGCCGCCCAGGTCCGATTCGTTGCGCTCGAGCAGTTCGGTCTTCCACCCCTGCGATGCCGCATACTGCACGTACATGCGCAACAGGTCTGCCGCGAACAGCGCGCTCTCGGCGCCGCCTTCGCCGGCCTTGATCTCCATGATCACGTCACGTGCGTCGTCGGGGTCGCGCGGGATGAGCAGGCGCCGCAGCCGCTCCTGGGCGGCGTCGCGCTGCTCCTCGAGCGCGGGGACCTCATCGGCGAACGCCGCGTCCTCGCCCGCGAGCTCACGGGCGGCCGCGAGGTCGTCCACGGCCCCCTGCCACGCCTCGTACGCGTGCACGATGCGGGAGAGTTCGGCGTAGCGCCGGTTCACCCGCTTCGCGCGCGCGGCGTCGGCGTGCACGGCGGGGTCGGAGAGCTCCTCCTGGACCGCTCTGTGCTCGTCGAGGAGCCCGCGGACGGACTCGAACATGCCGGAATCGGACACGGCCGACAGGATCAGCGGATGTTGTTCTCGTGGCCGTGCGAGTGCCCGCCCGAGGCCGGAGCCGGGATGGACTTCTGCATCTGCACGAGGAACTCGACGTTCGAGGAGGTCTCCTTGAGCTTGCCGAGCACGACCTCGAGGGCCTGCTGCGGGTCGAGGCCCGCCAGCGCACGCCGCAGCTTCCAGGTGATCTTGACCTCGTCCGCCGACAGCAGCATCTCTTCGCGACGCGTGCTGGACGCGTTCACGTCGACCGCGGGGAAGATGCGCTTGTCGGCGAGCTGACGGCTCAACCGCAGCTCGCTGTTGCCGGTGCCCTTGAACTCCTCGAAGATGACGTCGTCCATCTTGGAGCCCGTCTCTACCAGCGCGGTCGCGAGGATCGTGAGCGAGCCGCCGTTCTCGATGTTGCGCGCGGCGCCGAAGAAGCGCTTGGGCGGGTAGAGGGCCGCGGCGTCGACACCGCCGGAGAGCACGCGCCCGCTCGTGGGCGCCGACACGTTGTACGCGCGACCCAGGCGGGTGATCGAGTCGAGCAGGACGACGACGTCGCGACCGAGCTCCACGAGGCGCTTGGCGCGCTCGATGGCGAGCTCGGCGACCGTGGTGTGATCTTCTGCCGGACGGTCGAAGGTCGAAGCGATGACCTCGCCCTTCACCGTGCGCTGCATGTCGGTGACCTCTTCGGGGCGCTCGTCCACGAGCACGACCATGAGGTGGACCTCGGGGTTGTTGTGCGCGATCGCGTTGGCGATCTGCTGCAGCACGATCGTCTTTCCGGCCTTCGGCGGCGCGACGATGAGGCCGCGCTGGCCCTTGCCGATGGGAGCGACGAGATCGATGATGCGCTGCGTCAGCTTCTCGGGCGCGGTCTCCAGGCGCAGACGCTCCTGCGGGTAGAGCGGGGTGAGCTTGCCGAACTCGACGCGCTCGGCCGCATCCTCGACCGAGAGGCCGTTGATCGCGTCGACCTTGACGAGCGCGTTGTACTTCTGACGGCCCGACTGCTCGCCCTCGCGGGGCTGCTTGATCGCGCCGACGACCGCGTCGCCCTTGCGGAGGTTGTACTTCTTGACCTGGCCGAGCGAGACGTACACATCGCTCGCACCCGGCAGGTAGCCGGTCGTGCGGACGAACGCGTAGTTGTCGAGCACGTCGAGCACACCGGCGATCGGGATGAGGACGTCGTCCTCGCCGATCTCGGTCTCGAACTCGTCGCCCTGGCCCTGGCCACGGCGCTTGTTGCGCTGGCGGCCGCGACCGGACTGCTGCTCGTCGTCCTCCGCGGCGGGAGCGGCGGTCTGGCCCTGGTTCTGCTGGCCGTTCTGGCCGGCTGCACCCTGAGCGTTCTCGCGACGGTTGCGGTTGCGGCTACGGCTACGGCTACGGCTGCGGCCGCTCTGCTCACCCTCGGCGTTCTCCTCGCCGGAGGCATCGGAGGCCTTCTCGCCGGAGGTTTCGGCGACGGGCGCCGTGTCGGCTGCCTCGGCAGGCACGAGCGCGGTCTCGGTCTCGGTCGATGTCGCATCCGTCGACGCGACATCGGTGGCAGCGGCTTCCGCCGCCGGCGGCTCGGCAGCGGCCTCCGCCGTCTCGGCCGGTGCCTCTTCCGGAGCTGCTGCAGACTTGCGAGCCCGACGCGGGGCCTTCTTGGCCGGAGCCTTCGTGACGGGCGCCTCTTCGGCGGCTGCCGCGTCATCCGCGGCGGGGGCGGCGTCGGCGGGTGCCTCGGCGGCCGGAGCCTCGGCGGCGGCAGGTGCCTCCTCGGCGACCTCACCAGCGGCAGCGGCGTCCGCGGCGGGGGCCTCTGCGCTCTTGGCTCGACGGGGCGCGCGCTTGCGCGGCGCCTTCGCCGGAGCCTCGGATGCCGCAGCCTCGGCTGCAGGCGCGTCGGATGCCGGAGCCTCGGCTGCGGGGACGGCCTCGGCGACGTTGGCGTCGACGTTGGCGTCGGTGGACTGGATCTCGGAGATGGACTCCACGAGTACTCCCTTGATGAAACGTGTGTCAGCGCGTGACCGCACAGAAGGCCCAACAGACAGGCATCCGTCTACACCCAGCGCATGCTCGGGATACGCGCGACCACATCGCGGGGATGTGGCGCGGGTATGAGTGCAGGGGTCACGCGGCCGGTTCGCAGATTGCGACGGAGGCCAGATTCACGTCAGTGACGTGGCACCCTCCGCGTTGTCCCTCACTGTACCACCCTTGAAGTCGACCGCGAGCATGAGCGCCTCCCACGGAGTGTCCGCGTGCGAGGCCACCAGCTGAGCGGCTTCCAGACGACGTCCGGGACCGTCGGCGAGCACGAGGACGGAGGGCCCCGCCCCGGAGACGACCGCCGCGAATCCCTCCCGACGCAGCGCCTGCACGAGGCGGTCCGTCTCCGGCATCGCTGCCGCACGATAGCTCTGGTGCAGCTTGTCCTCGGTGGCGGCCATGAGCAGCTCGGGGCTCTGCGTCAGCGCCGCGATCAGCAGCGCCGAGCGCGAGACGTTGAACACCGCGTCCGCGCGCGAGAACTGATCGGGCTGGAGACCGCGCGCGACCGAGGTCGACATCGTGAACTCGGGCACGAAGACGATCGGGGACACACCGCGGTGCACGAGCAGCTTCTTGTGCTGCGGACCGTTCTCGTCGACCCACGCGATCGTGAGACCCCCGAAGAGGGCGGGCGCGACGTTGTCGGGGTGGCCCTCGAGCTCCGTGGCGAGCCGCAGCAGCGTGTCGGCGTCGAGATCCGCCTCACCCTCGAGCAGTCCCTTGGCGGCCAAGAGCCCGGAGACGACGGCGGCGCCGGAGGAGCCCATCCCCCGTCCGTGCGGAATGACGTTGCGTGCGCGCAGGCGCAGGCCCGGCATGGGCAGACCCGCATCCGCGAAGGCGTAGGCGATGGCACGCACCACGAGATGCGACGCGTCGCGCGGGACCTGGTCGGCGCCGGCGCCGTCGACCTCGATCTCCAGCAGGCCCGGTTCGAGGGCCTCGACCTCGAGCTCGTCGTAGACGCTCAGCGCCAGCCCGAGCGTGTCGAAGCCGGGACCGAGGTTGGCACTCGTGGCGGGCACGCGCACCGTCACCGCGCGGCCCACGGCGATCGTCATTGAGAGCCCTGCGGGGCGAGCTCCAGCACCGAGGCGACCTCCGAGACGGAGTTGTCGACGACGGTGGGAGCGACCTCGCCGCCGGATGCGTCGCGCAAGGCCCACTGCGGATCCTTGAGACCGTGACCGGTGACGGTGAGCACCACGCGGGCACCCGCCGGGATGACTCCGGCTTCCGCGCGGTCGAGGAGACCCGCGACGGAGATCGCGGAGGCCGGCTCGACGAAGACGCCGACCGTCTCGCTCAGCAGCTTCTGCGCGGCGAGGATGCGGTCGTCCTCGATGGCGCCGAACCAACCGTCCGTGGCGTCGCGCGCCTCGAGGGCGAACTGCCAGGACGCGGGGTTCCCGATGCGGATGGCACTGGCCACCGTCTCGGGGTTTTTGACGACCTCGCCGCGCACGAGCGGGGCGGAGCCCGCGGCCTGGAGTCCGAACATCCGCGGAACCTTGGTGGAGGCGCCGCGTTCGGCCTCCTCGGTGTAGCCGCGCGTGTAGGCGGTGTAGTTGCCCGCGTTGCCGACGGGCACGATGTGGAAGTCGGGGGCGTCGCCCAGCTGGGAGACGACCTCATAGGCGGCGGACCATAGGCGGCGGTCTTCTGACCGTCGATGCGGTCCGGGTTGACCGAGTTCACGAGGTGCACCGGGTAGTTCGCGGCGAGCTCGCGGGCGATCTCGAGGCAGTCGTCGAAGTTGCCGCGGATCTGGATGAGCTTGCCGCCATGCGCAACGGCCTGGCTGAGCTTGCCCATCGCGATCTTGCCCTCGGGCACGAGCACGGCGGCGGTGATGCCGGCGTGCGCGGCGTAGGCGGCGGCCGACGCCGAGGTGTTGCCCGTCGACGCGCAGATCACGGCCTTGGCCCCGTGCTCGACGGCGCGCGAGAGCGCCACCGTCATGCCGCGGTCCTTGAACGAGCCGGTCGGGTTCATGCCCTCGAACTTGACCCAGACCTCGGCACCGGTGCGGTGCGACAGAGCCGGTGCCGGGATGAGCGGGGTGCCGCCCTCGCCGAGGGTGACCACCGTGGAGGCGTCGGTCACGCCGAGGCGGTCGGCGTACTCGCGGAGGACTCCGCGCCAGAGGTGTGCCATGTCAGTCTCCTTCTACCCGCAGGACCGAGACGACCCGCTCGACGACGTCGCTGTCCGCGAGTCGATCGACCGTGTCGCTGAGATCCTGCTCGCGTGCTTTGTGCGTTCCGATGACCAGGCGCGCCCGGCCCGAGTCTGCGCCGTTGTCGGCGATGACCGTCTGCTCGACCGTCGCGATCGAGACGTGCCCGTCGCTCAGGGTCCCGGCGATGTGGGCGAGCACGCCCGCCTGGTCGCTGACCTCGAGCGTGATCTGGTAGCGCGTCTGCGCGTGGCCGATCGGCAGGACGGGCAGGTTCGCGCGCGTGGACTCCCCCACACCCACGCCGCCCGCGATGTGGCGACGTGCCGCCGAGACGACGTCGCCCAGCACGGCGGATGCGGTCTGCACGCCGCCCGCGCCGGCACCGTAGAACATGAGCGAACCGGCCGCCTCCGCCTCGACGAAGACGGCGTTGTTGGCGCCGTGGACGCTGGCGAGGGGGTGCGAGCGAGGCACCAGCGCCGGGTACACCCGCACCGAGATCGCCTCGCCGGTGGGCGAGTCCTGTCCGGTCAGCCGCTCGCAGACAGCGAGCAGCTTGATGACGTAGCCGGCGTGACGCGCCGCATCCATCATCTGCGTCGTGATCTCCGTGATGCCCTCGCGGTGGACGGACTCGAGCGGAACGGCCGTGTGGAAGGCGAGCGAGGCGAGGATGGCGGCCTTCTGCGCCGCGTCGTAGCCTTCCACGTCGGCCGTCGGGTCGGCCTCTGCGTAGCCGAGCGCCTGCGCCTGCGCCAGGACATCCGCGAACTCCGCACCCTCGGTGTCCATCCGGTCGAGGATGTAGTTCGTCGTCCCGTTGACGATGCCCATGATGCGCTGCACACGGTCGCCGGCGAGCGAGTCGCGCAGCGGGCGGATGATCGGGATGGCGCCGGCCGCGGCCGCCTCGTAGTAGACCTGCGCCCCGACCTGGTCGGCGGCGTCGAAGATCTCGGAGCCGTAGGTCGCCAGCAGGGCCTTGTTCGCCGTCACGACGTCCGCGCCGGAATTGATCGCCTGCAGCAGATGGGTCCTCGCCGGCTCGATGCCGCCGATGAGCTCGATCACGATGTCGGCGCCGACGATCAGCGACTCGGCGTCTGTCGTGAAGAGCTCCTGCGGAAGATCCACATCGCGCGGGGCGTCGACGTCGCGCACGGCGATGCCGGCGAGCTGGAGGCTGGCTCCCGCGCGGTCCGCGAGCTCGTCACCGTGCTTGAGCAGGAGAGCTGCGACCTGCGACCCGACGGCGCCGGCTCCCAGCAGAGCGACCCGGAGGTGGCGATGGTCGATCATGAATCACCTTTCTGCGCGAGGACGGCGTCGCGGGCGAGGAGGTCGTCGACCGTCTCGCCGCGCACGATGACACGCGCCTCGGCGTCACGTACCGCGACCACCGGGGGACGCGGCATGTAGTTGTAGTTGCTCGACAGCGAGAAGCAGTACGCGCCGGTGGCCGGCACCGCGAGCAGGTCGCCCGGGGCGACGTCGGCGGGGAGATACTCGGCGTTGACGACGATGTCGCCCGACTCGCAGTGCGAGCCGACCACCCGCACGAGGGCGGGTGCCGCATCGCTCACTCGGGAGGCGATACGCGCGGAGTAGTCGGCGCCGTAGAGCGCCGGACGGGCGTTGTCGCTCATCCCGCCGTCGACACTGACGTAGGTGCGCACGAGACCGTCGCCGAGGGCGACGGGCTTGACCGTGCCGATCTCGTACAGCGTGACACCGGCCGTTCCGACGATCGCTCGTCCCGGCTCGAACACGAGGGTCGGCACGGGCACGTCCAGGCGCGCGCAGGTGGCGGCGACCGCGTCCACGATGGCGTCGGCGAGCTCCTCGATCACTGCGGGCTGCTGGTCGCGCGTGTAGGCGATGCCGAAACCGCCGCCGAGGTTGAGCACGTCCAGACCGCCCAGCTCCGCGTGGAGGGCGACAAGACGCTCAGCGGATGCGGCGAAGCCCTCCGACCCGAAGATCTGGGATCCGATGTGGCAGTGCAATCCGACCAGCTCGACGCCGGGGATGGCGCGCAGGAGGGCCGCCGCCTCGCGCGCACCGCCGAGGGAGAAGCCGAACTTCTGGTCTTCATGCGCCGTGGCGAGGAAGTCGTGGGTCTCGGCGTGGATCCCGGTGTTGACGCGGATCAGCACGGGCTGCCGACGGGAGGCACCATCGGTCACCGACGCGAGGCGCACGATCTCGTCGACGCTGTCCACGACGATCGTCCCGACCCCGATCTCGACGGCCCGCGCCAGCTCTCTCGCGGACTTGTTGTTGCCGTGCAGGCCGAGCAGCGCCGGATCAGCGCCCGCGGCCGACGCCACAGCGAGCTCGCCGGGGCTCGCGACGTCGATGCGCAGCCCCTCCTCGAGCACCCACCGGGCCACGGCCGCGGAGAGGAACGCCTTGCCCGCGTAGTAGACGCGCGCTTCGGCACCGTACCGGGCCGCCGCCTGCCGGAAAGCGGCGAGGATTCGACGGGCGCGGCCCCGCACCTCGTCCTCGTCGAGGACATAGAGCGGAGTGCCGAAGCGTGCGGCGAGCTCGCCCGCATCCACTCCACCGATCTGCAGACGGCCGTCGCGACGCGACGCGGATCCGGGCCACACGACCGGCGCGAGATCGTTCGCGTCGTCCGGCACGGGGAGCCACTCTTCGGCGGCAGCGCGGTCGTGCGAGGAGGACACTACGAGACCCAATCGGTGGTGAAGGGCGGCGGGATTCTCAGCGGCGGCGGAGCCGTCACGACACCCCGACGCGAGTCCCTTGAAGTCTAGGGCACCGCCTATGCCGCTCCCGCCATGCGTCAGGCGCAGCTGCCCTTCTCCCGCGCACCGGCATCGGTGAGCAGCTCACCCGCGATGTCGAAGTCGGCGGCGAGCCGATCACCCTGCACCGCGACCCGGCTCAGGGTGAGCCCGCGGGGCAGGTACTGCGCGACGCGCACCCGATACCCGGCGAGGAGAGGGTCGGCGACGGAGCCGAACTGCGCGCGCAGGCCGTCCGCGGTCACCTCCGCGCCGGCGACGCTCAGCGACACCGGGGTGAGCACGAGCTGCCCGTCCGCGGAAGACGGGGTGAGCGCGACGTCCACCGGCACCGCGAGGCCGAACACCGACAGCTGTGTCGACGCGCTCACATCGGGCTGCGCGATCGTGAGGCCGTCGACGGACACCGGCGCCGCCTCGGCCAGCAGCGGGCGGAGCTGCTCGGCATCCAGCGATACCGTCGCCTCGCCGGAGCCCAGCGTGAAAGGTGCGCGGATGCCGAGATCGCGGAGGGTCACCGACACGTCGCCGGTGAAGTCCCCGATCGTCACGTCGTCGGCCGAGATGCGCACCTGACCCACCTCGCCCAGCACGAGATCCAGCAGCAGCGAAGGATCGGCGATGTCCACATCGATCTGCTGATCAGTGGCGAGATCGAGCCGCGAGACGAGCTGCTGCTTCACGGCCTTCGTCACGAGGTCGCGCGCCACCCACTCCCCCGCGAAGAACGCGGCGACGATGAGAACCAGAACCACCAGCACCGCGACGAGCCACGGCCACCGGCGGCGTCGGCGCACGGTGCGGGGCGCGTCGTCGTGGTCCTCGAACAGCCCCATCACCTCGCTCATGTCACATCCGCTCGGGTGCGCCGACGCCCAGCAGGTCCAGGCCGTTGCGCAGGACCTGGCCGGTCGCGTCGTTGAGCCACAGACGCGTGCGGTGAAGGTCGGTCACCTCGTCGTCGCCGAGCGGGATCACGCGACAGTTGTCGTACCAGCGGTGATAGAGCCCCGCGAGTTCCTCCAGATACCGGGCGATGCGATGCGGCTCGCGCAGGTCGGCGGCGAAGGCGACCAGGCGCGGGAACTCCTGCAGCGCGCCGAGCAGCGCCGACTCGGTCTCGTGGGTGAGCAGTTCGGGGGCGAATGCGGTGCGCTCCACCCCGGATGCGGCGGCGTTGCGCGCCACATTGTGTGTGCGCGCGTGGGCGTACTGCACGTAGAAGACGGGGTTGTCGTTCGTGCGCTTCTGCAGGACCTCGGGGTCCAGCGTGAGCGGCGAGTCGGCGGGATAACGCGCCAGCGAATACCGCAGGGCGTCGGTGCCGAGCCAGGCGCGCAGGTCGTCGAGCTCGATGATGTTGCCCGCGCGCTTGGAGAGGCGGGCACCGTTGACCGAGACCAGCTGGCCGATCAGCACCTCGATGTCCTTCTCGGGGTCGTCGCCGGCCGCACCGGCGAGCGCCTTGAGCCGGTGGACGTAGCCGTGGTGGTCGGCGCCGAGCAGGTAGATCTTGTGCGCGAAACCGCGGTCGCCCTTGTTGAGGTAGTAGGCCGCATCCGCCGCGAAATAGGTGTACTCGCCGTTCGAGCGGCGGATGACACGATCCTTGTCGTCACCGAAGTCGGTCGTACGCACCCAGACGGCGTCGTCCTGTTCGAAGACATGACCCTGCTCCCGCAGACGCTCGACCGCCTCATCGACGAGACTCGGGGATCCGTCATGCAGTACGCGCTCGGAGTACCAGACGTCGAAGTGCACGTTGAACTGTTCGAGAGAGGCCTGGATCTCACCCAGCTGCAGGGCGTAGGCGAGCTCGGTGGTGAACGCCAGCTGTTCCTCAGGCGAGGCGAACAGCACGCCGCCGGGCTCGCCGTGGAAGTCCGCGGCCCGCACGCGCTCGGCGAGGTCCTGGATGTAGGCGCCGACGTAGCCGCCCTCCGGAGCCGGTTCGCCCTTCACCGCGGCGAGTACGGAGCGTCCGAAGCGCTCCATCTGGGCTCCCGCGTCATTGATGTAGAACTCGCGCACGAGCGTGGCACCGCTGGCCAGGAGCAGACGGGCGATGGCATCGCCGAGCGCCGCCCACCGGGTGTGGCCGATGTGGAGCGGACCGGTCGGGTTCGCGCTGACGAACTCGAGATTGATCGAGTTGCCGCGCTGGGTGGTGTTGGAGCCGAATGCCGCCCCCGCCTCGACGATCACGCGCGCGAGGGCACCGGCGGCCGCAGCATCCAGACGGATGTTGATGAACCCGGGACCGGCGATCTCGACGGAGGCGACACCGGGAACCTCACCGAGGGGGCCCGCGATCTCCGCGGCGAGCTCCCGCGGATTCGCGCCCACCTGCTTGGCGAGCTTCAGAGCGATGTTGGACGCCCAGTCGCCGTGGTCGCGATTCTTCGGACGCTCGAGGACGACGTCCGACACCGCGACCTCGACACCGGGGCGTCGCGCCTCGACGATCGGTGCGACGACGGCGTGCAGGGCGGCGGAGAGCTGTTCGGGATCCATAGGCGTCCCATTCTACGTTCGTCCGCCGCGACGGCCCGGCCCGCCTGTCGGGGCGTCAGGCCATCGGAACGAGCGCCGCATGATCGTCGGCGGGACCCGGCGCGTCCTGCACCGTCGCGTCCACCTCGAGCCGGTCCAGTCCCACGTATCCGCCGTGGTAGCTCAGGAATGCGCAGTCCGCCGCATCCCTGCCGGTGGCGATACGCACGAGCGAGGAGCGCGGCGCGAGCCGGGTGGCATCGATGACGCTCCATTCGCCCTCGACGAGCACCTCGGCGACGGCGTGGAAGTCCATGGGATCGAGCTGGGGCGCGTAGCAGGCGACATACCGCGCGGGTATGTCCATGGCACGCAGCAGCGCGATGACGAGATGGGCGTAGTCGCGACAGACGCCTTGCCCGCTGGCGAGGGTCGTGACCGCGCTGTCGGTGCCGAGGCTCATCCCCGGGGTGTAGGTGACGCTCGTGGCCACGAACTCGGAGACGGCCTCCACGAGTGCCCGACCGCTCAACCCCCGGAAGAGTCGGCGCGCGGTGGCGAAGACCTCGTCGGACTGGGCGTACCGGCTCGGACGCAGAGCCGCGATCGTGTCGATCTCCGTCGTCGCAGACTCGACCCCCGCGCCCACGACCGCCTCGTAGCGCACCTGGAGGAGCCCGGCCTCACCCGTCAGGCGGTGCAGGCGGTTGCCGGCCGCATCCACGAGCTCCCTCGGCAGCACCTCGCGGCCGTCCTGCACCAGGCTCAACCGCTCGCTCACGACCCCCGCAGATCGCGCCACCGCGATCTGCAGGATGAGGTCGACGGAGGAGCCCAATTCGAGGTCGAGTTCGGCTCTCACTTGGCGCTGCACCGGCCCATCCTCGCATGCGGATCGAGGGCCGAGGCCCGCCGCATCCCTCTCGCGAACCCGCTCCGGCCCGCCACACCGTACGCTCGAGCCATGACCCGATCCGCCCGGCTTTCGCCGCGCCGCGCGATCGCCGTCCTGGCGACGCTGGCGGCGGCGATCGCGTGCATCTGCGCACTCGCGCTGACGCGCCCCTGGGCGACAGGAGCACTACCGGTCAGCCGAGCGGATGCGGGAGGCGCGGCGCCCGCTCCGGTGGCGTCCATCTCGCTGCCCGATCACCCCCGCATCCTCGTTCTCGGCGACTCCTGGACCTACGGTTCCGCCGCCTCCGCACCCACGCTGGGCTACGCCTACCTCCTCGGTCCGCTCATGGGCGGCGAGACGAACGTGAACGGCTCACGGGGCAGCGGCTACCTCGTTCCCGGCATCGACGGCGGGACATTCGGCGAGCGCGTCGCCGAGCTGGATGCGTCCGACCATCCCGATCTGATCGTCGTACAGGGCTCGATCAACGATCGGAAGGTTCCTCTCGACGGCTACGACGAAGCCGTACGCGGGGCCTGGGACGCGCTCGCCGCACTGTACCCGGAGGCGCAGGTCGTCATCCTCGGACCCGCTCCCCAGATCCTTCCCGTCGAGGCGGCGACCGCCGAGATCGACGAACGGCTGAGCCGGGCGGCAGCGGTGCGCGGCTGGCCATACATCTCCCCTGTGGGTCAACGGTGGATCACGCCGGAGAACTACGCGTGGATCATCGACAGCGGACCGGTCGGGCGGCATCACCCCACCACCGAAGGCCACGCCTACCTCGCAGAGCGGCTCACCGCTGCGCTCGAGGGCCTGCGCTCCGACTGAGCTCCGGTGCAGGCGGGCATTATGCACCCTTTCGGCGAGCAGAACCACCGGAGCCGCCCCGGCCCCTCTGCTGGCTAACGTGAACGCCGGGGGCACGGCGACCCGCCGCGCCCGTGCCCGAGCGCCGGCCCCACCGTCACCGTCCGGGAACCCACCTATCGGGCTGGTCCCGGGCAGGAGTCGTGAACATGGGTATTGGAAGCGGAATCGCGCTGTTCGTGATCGGAGCGATCTTGGCGTTCGCCGTGAACGTCGACCTCGGCGGTTACGTCAACCTGAGTCTCATCGGGTACATCCTGATGGGCGCGGGGGTCCTCGTCTTCCTGATCAGCCTCATCCTCGTCATGCGTCGTCGTTCGAGCGTCTCCACCTCGCGCACCGCGGTCGACCCCGCCAGCGGCGAGCGTGTCACGACGCGTCGCACCACGGACAACGGCGAACCTCTCGCCTGAGTACGTGTCCGACATTCTCGACGCCGTTCCCGCCGGGACCGGCTCCCTCCTCGCCGGCCGCTACCGCCTGATCGAGCGCGTCGGCCGCGGCGGCATGGGCACGGTCTACCGCGCTCGGGACGAACTGCTCGGCCGTGATGTCGCGGTCAAGCTCTTCCACTCCGAGCAGGCGGACGGCGTCGAGGACCGTCGCAAGGTCGGCGAGGCGACGATGCTCGCCTCGCTCTCGCATCCGTGCCTGGTCACCCTGTTCGACGCGTGCATGGGGACCGAGGCTCCGAGCTACCTGGTCATGGAGTACATCGCGGGTCCGACCCTGCGTCAGCGTCTCGTGGAGGGACCCCTGGGGCTCGATGAGGCCGCCGTCATGGCGAACGACCTCGCCGCGGCGCTGGAGGCCGTCCACGCCGCGGGCATCGTGCACCGGGACGTGAAACCCTCCAACGTCATGCTCCGTGCCCGCGGTCGCGGAGCCGGCTTCGGCTATCAGGCTGTGCTCGCCGACTTCGGTGTGGCGCATCTCCTCGATTCCACGAGGCTGACCACGCCCGGTGATGTCATCGGCACGGCCGCCTACATCGCGCCGGAGCAGGTGCGCGGTCATGCGCCGGTTCCCGCGTCCGACGTCTACTCCCTCGGACTGCTCCTGATCGAGGCCATCACGGGCCGACATCCCTTCGCGGATGCGCCGGCGGCGAGCATGCTGTTGGTCCGGCTCACCCGTCAGCCCGACGTGCCCGCCGGCATCGGCTACGCGTGGCGTTCCCTGCTCACCGCGATGACGGTGCACGATCCCGCTTCCCGCCCGAGCGCGAGCGAGGTCCTCGATCGGGTCCGGGCGGTCCCCTCCGCCACGACGACGGCCGCCACCGTCCCTCTGGATGACGCACTGCTCGTCACGACGTCGCCGATCGCCGTCTCCGCTGCGTCACCGCAGGTCACCGAACCGATCGATGCCCCGATCGCGGCTCCGTCGTCTCGCCGGCGACGCCACGGGATCGTCGCCATGACCGCAGCGGCCGCCGTTCTCATCGTCGCCGCCGTCGCCGTGGGCATCACGACCGTCCTCGCGCCGGCGCCGGTGACCGAGGAGTCCGTCGTTCCCGTGCAGCTGAACACCGTCCCGGCAGACGACGGATCCGAACAGACCCCCGCTGAGACGGTCGAGTCCGACGACCAGACCGTGGAGCCGGCCGACACCGGCACCGACGCCCCCCAGCCGGAGCCGTCCACCGAGCCGCAGCCGGAGCCGGTCACGGACCCGCAACCGGGGCCGGCATCGGACAACGGCTCGAATCGCGGCCCCGGCAACAACAACGGGAACGGGAACGGGAACGGCAAGAAGCCCTGACGGCGCAGGAATGCCACCTTGCGACGTCATCCCGCCGTCCTGCCCCACAGCATGCTCCCTCCTGGGTGTGGGCGAGCTCGCTCGCGGATTCGGACGGCATGGATGTCGCAGGGGTGGGCTCGTCGAGGTGGGATGCACGGCTTCTTCGCGTGGCCCTGGCCATCACCCACGTCAGTCGGCCCGCGCGAACGGACGCGAGGCGTCGATGATGCGCCGCAGCGACACCGCTGCCTCCCACCGATCGAGCGCGCTCGATCCCGACGCATGCCGGATGCGGCGGCGATAGGCGGCGAGCGCCGCATCCGCTGCGCTCAGACGGGCCGCGAACGCGGAATCGTCGATCGGCGTCGCGGTGTGCTCGGCGCACGCCGCGACGGCGTCGGCCAGCGCACGACGTTGCGCACGCCCGAGTTCGGCATCGAGCGTCAGGCGGGTGAGGGCCTCGGCCAGTTGACCCGTAGCCGCCGCGACGGCACGCAACGCCTCGAGACGCCTCCGACCGGTCTCCACATCTGCGCGCGCGTGGCGCGCCCGGGGATTCCCGCGTTGCGATCTGACCGCCTCCGCCACCTCGCCCGCCACGGCGTCGGCCGTCGCGGTGAGCTCGGCGATCCGGTGCCGCAGACGCTCGGTGTCGACCGTGCGCTCACCCAAAGCGTGAGCCGCATCGTGCAGCACCTCGCCGATCTCGTCACGCAACGCGTTCAAACGCGCCGTGGCCCGCCGGATGTAGAGCGGAGGCACGACCAGCACATTCACCACGAGACCGACGAGCACGCCGAAGGCGGTGGTGATCAAGTACGACGACGAGTAGCTCTGGGCGTCCGCGTTTCCGACGAGCAGGACGAACAGCGCGGCGATGGGTATCCAGTCCCGGCCGGTGCCGAGCAGCGTGAGACCGGCGCAGATCGTGCCCGCTCCCGTCACGAGCGCGACCGCCACCAGACTCGGCGCTCCGGCGACGAGCAGAGCGATACCCACGAAGCCCCACGCGATCCCCACGGCGAGTCCTGCCAGCGTCTCGAGACCTGCGCGCATCGAGCCCGCCAGCGTGGAGTACATGCTGATGAGCACACCCAACGGGGCGTAGTACGAGTACTCGCTGTCGGTGAACGGCACGAAGGGTGCCAGCGTCCAGGCGATGGCGGCGGCACCGGCCACCTTCGCCGCGAGAAGGAGACGCGGCGGTTCCACCAACTCGGACAACCGGCGGCGCACGGCGAGCGCGGGGCGAGACATCCCCCGACCGTAAGCAGGCACCGCGATCCTCGGACGGGCCTTGACGGTGCGGCGCGCGCACCTTCGCACGCGCCCGGGTACGCGCTACCAGGCCCCGCGCGCTGCGACAACCCCGTCGGCCTCGATCATGACCGGTCGCAGGGTGGGGCGCATGCGAGCGATGACTTACCGAGGCCCCTACAAGGTCCGCGTCGAAGAGAAGCCCGATCCGCGGATCGAGCACCCCGATGATGCGATCGTACGGGTGGAACGCGCCGCGATCTGCGGGTCGGATCTCCACCTGTTCCACGGCATGCTCCCCGACACGCGCATCGGGCACACGTTCGGACACGAGTTCATCGGACGCGTCGAAGAGGTGGGCCCCTCGGTGCGCAACATCTCGGTCGGTGACCGTGTGATGGTGCCTTTCAACATCTTCTGCGGCACCTGCTTCTTCTGTGCTCGCGGCCTCTTCTCCAATTGCCACAATGTGAACGCGAACGCGACGGCCGTCGGCGGGATCTACGGCTACTCGCACACCGCGGGAGGTTTCGACGGCGGCCAGGCGGAGCTCGTGCGCGTCCCCTTCGCCGATGTGGGCCCGTCGGTCATCCCCGAGGGACTCCACGACGAGGATGCACTCCTGCTCACGGACGCATTCTCCACCGGCTACTTCGGCGCCCAGCTCGGCGACATCTCCGAAGGCGATGCCGTCGTCGTCTTCGGAGCAGGTCCCATCGGTCTCGCGGCGGCGCGCTCGGCATGGCTCATGGGTGCGGCGCGGGTCATCGTCGTCGACCACGTTCCGTTCCGACTCGAGAAGGCGAAGGAGTTCGCCTTCTCCGAGACCGTGGACTTCCGCGAGCACAGGGACGTCGTCGTCGCCCTCAAGAAGCTCACAGACGGCCTCGGGGCCGACGTGGTCATCGATGCCGTCGGAGCGGAGGGCGGACGGGCATCTCGTGCAGCATGTGAGCTCCGCCAAACTCAAGTTGCAGGGCGGCTCCCCCATCGCGTTGAACTGGGCCATCGACAGCGTCAGGAAGGGCGGGCGCATCTCCGTCATGGGCGCCTACGGTCCGATGTTCAGCGCGGTGAAGTTCGGCGACGCGATGAACAAGGGCGTGACGATCCGCACGAACCAAGCACCCGTGAAGCGTCAGTGGCCGCGTCTGATCGAACACATCCGGGCGGGACGGATCTCGCCGCGCGACATGATCACTCACCGCATCCCCCTCGAGCACATCGCCGAGGGTTACCACATGGTCTCGGCGAAGCTCGACGGTCTCGTGAAGGCCGTCATCCTGCCGCCCACGTCGTGAAAGGACGACTGATGCCCTACACCGCCGCCCACCCGCCCGTCCCCTCCTCCGATGAGCTCCGCGACCGCATCCCGGGATGGGGTGCCGACCTCGACCACGCCGATCGCCCGTCCGTCCCCCAGGAGATCGACGCCCTCGCCGAGACCGGGGCTTGGTGGGACGAGCCGGAACGCCAGAAGGAGAACGCGCCACGGGAGCGCTCGATCGAGCACGAACGCCTTCCCGCCGTCTTCGGCACCGCGCAGCCGCTGCACGGTCTCTCCGGAGCCATCAGGCGTTACGCCTACGCCCGCTTCAGCGAGGCGCGCGCCGCGCACTGGCTCCTCCTGATCGGCGCCGACCGCGTGGAGGCCGCCGGAGCGCACGTGCATTCTCTCGTCACCGCGCGACCGGACAACCCCGTCACCCAGACCGGCATCGCCGCCGAGTTCCGGCACGCACCGGTGGCATCCCGCACGGGGCGCGTCGACATGCGCCACGCCTGGATCGACCCCTTGCTGGTCGCCGGACCGTGGCTCGCCGGAGGGCTCGGCGTCTTCTGGGTCGCGCGGCGGGTCCTCCGCCGCCGCTGAACCTGCGAAGGTCGGTGGGGATGTCGTGAGTTCGACGATCGGGCATGAAGCAGGCCCCGATACCGGACTAGCGGCTCAAGCGCAGGGGCCCGCGGCACAAGGCAAGGCCAACTCAACTGCAATCGAAGCTGTGAGGCGAAGGCAAAGGTCAGCGACAGGATTAGGCGAAGTCGCTCCGCTTTGAATCGAGTGGGCACGTATCGATGAGCCTTGTCCCGTGCGCTAGTTTGTGCAAATGACCAGCGATTCTATGCAGGCGGGATGGCATCCAGATCCGTCGGGCCACTTTGAGCAGCGGTATTGGGACGGCTCCAACTGGACGGAACATGTGTTCGCTGGGGGCCTCCAATCTGTCGCACCGATCGCCCGCAGCCGCGCGGAGGCTCGTGCCCTAGCTTCCCGACCCGCGCAGGACGTCAGTCAGCCGGAGAACACGACCGGGAACACACAATCCACGGAACCGGCACCTCCAGCAAGAAGTGATGACAACCAGCTGGCTCTTGAGAAGATCCCGCTCGTCCGCGTGCGCAAACACGCCGAAAAGCTCCGTTCAGAGGTGGCGCGGCTGCAGGGACTCATTGATCAATACGGGCTCCCGGAAGTCGCAGCCCTGGATGACATGAAGCATCATCTCGCGCGGGAGGTTGAGGGCGCCCGGGCGCAGGTTTCGGTTGCGGCGACCGAGTTGCGTTCGCGACAGGCTGAGATTGCGACGGCAGAAGCGACTCTGCTCGATCTTCGAGGCGCTGTCGAAGTGCAAGAACTCGGCCTGTATGACTATGAGCATCCCGCCGAAGACTCCGTCGCCCTCGGCACGCAACTCGAAGCGCTACGTGCGGATATCAAGTCGGCTGTCCGTATGGGGCGCGCTACGGACGCGAAGAGCAACTTCACCTTCAACAACAGCACAGCCAAAGGAGCGAAGTTCGTCCGTGACATGTCCAAGCTTATGCTCCGCTCCTACAACGCAGAAGCAGAGAACTGCGTCAAGGCTGTTCGTGCCGGGAACCTGCACACCGCTCAAAAGCGGCTAACAACAGCCATGGAACAGATTGCCCGACTCGGGACCATGATCGATCTGAGCATCACCGCGTACTTCCATGAGCTGCGTCTGCGCGAACTGGAACTTGCCAACCGGCACCTCCAGGCCGTCCAAGCGGAGAAGGAAGCGGACCGCGCGCACCGCGAGGAGCTCCGAGAACAGCGAAAGGCTGAGAGAGAACTCGCCGCGGAGAAAGCTCAACTGGAGAAGGAACGCGGACACTATGCGAATACGATCGCGGCCCTAGAAGCCAATGGTGACCACGAAGGCGCTGAACGTATGCGAGCGCGCCTCGCGGACGTCGAGCATGCCATTGAGAATGTCGACTACCGAGCAGCCAACATCCGAGCGGGCTACGTGTACGTCATCAGTAATGTCGGTTCGTTCGGTCCGGACGTCGTCAAGATCGGGCTTACCCGTCGACTCGAGCCGATGGACCGCGTCAATGAACTCGGCGACGCATCGGTGCCCTTCCGCTTCGACGTCCACGCCCTCTTTTTCGCCGACGACGCCGTCGGCATCGAAGCCATGCTGCACCAGCACTTCGCGGATCGCCGCATCAACAAAGTCAACCTGCGCCGCGAATACTTCCGTGCAACGCCCACAGAAGTGCGTGAGGTGCTGAAGGCGCAGTCCGTCGAGCTTCTAGATTTCAAGCTCGACCCCGCTGCCGAAGAGTACATGGCTACTCAGGCGCTGCAAGGGAGCTAGCGCGACAAAAGAGGGCGTGCCAGGCCTTGCGCCGCCGTTGAGCCCGCCGAGGCTCGGCGGGGGTGCCTTGAGCTCGAACACCGGGCATCAAGAAGGCCCCGATCCGCGGAAGGATCGAGGCCTCTTGTACGCCGTGCCCCCGGAGGGATTCGAACCCCCGACCTACGGTACCGGAAACCGGCGCTCTATCCCCTGAGCTACGGAGGCGTACCGATCGAGACTATCACCGCCCGCTCCGGCCCCGTGACGACGGGTCAGGGGTATCCGCGGGTCCAGAGGCCGTAGACGGCGAAGAACTGCAGCACGACGAGGCCGATCAGGATGCCGTTGCGTGCGCGCTTGGAGGCGGACAGCTTCTCGTGCGCGAGAAGCGGAGACATCGGCATCAGCAGGCGGAACGTGCTGGCCTGCGGCAGGAAGACGCCGAAGATGTAGAGCCCGTAGCTGAGCCCGTACGCCGCGACCACGATGCCGAGCTTGCGCACCGGCCGTGACCAGATCAACAGGGCGAAGCCCACCATGAGCGCAATCACGAGCAGCCAGCCGAACACGCTCAGGTACTCGCCCATGAAACGGAACCACGGCGTGAGGGGCATGAACTCGCCGTTGCCGACGAACGGACGCCACCAGGCCGTCTCCGTGAGGAGGTAGGCGTGCGGGGTTCCGGTCCACGCATCCGCGATCCACGACCAGGCGAGCCCGGCCAGCGCGGTGACACCGCCGGCCACGAGCAGCCCCACCACCTCGCGGCGCGGGAACGGGTCGACCGCCCGACGCCGCCAGCGCACGAGGAAGACGATGCCCAGAGCCAGAGCGAGAGCGAGGGCGCCGGGTCGAGTGAACGCCGCGATCAGCGCGATCGGGGTGATCCACACGTATTTGCGCTTGACGGCCAGCAGCAGCGCGGCGAAGGTCAGCGTGAGCACGAGCGATTCCGCGTAGGCGATGACGAACACGAACGACAGCGGCGCGAAGGAGAAGAAGATCACGGCCCACTTGGCCTGGCGCGGCGAGGTGACCGCGCGCAGCAGCAGGAACAGCAGCACGGTCGCCGTGGCGCTGAAGAAGATGCTGAGTCCGATCCCGGCTGCACGCCAGTCGGAGCCCACGAGGTCTCCGACCAGGCGCTCCAGCCACGGATAGATCGGCAGAAAGGCCCAGTCGTTCTCGAGCACGTTGCCGTTGGGACCGATCGGGATGACGGGCGGGTAGCCGATCAGCGAGATGCGACCGTAACGGTCGGCGTCCCACCCCGTCAGGAAGGCGGCGAAGGTGCCGACGGGTCGGTCCTGCGCGCCGAAGCCCCATCCCGCGCCCGTCGAGACCAGGTACCAGAAGAGCAGGAACGCGAGGTTCACACCGCGGGCGATGGCCCAATAGCCCAGCACCTGGGCGAGTTCGATCCGCCGAACCGCGCGTACGCGGGGATCAGGTCGGGATGCGTCGTCGACCCAGCCGTGTATGGCCGTCGCCACGCGCCGCCATCGCGGCGTGCGCGTGTTCTCAGAATCGGCATGCAGTTGCGAACCGGTCACCGTCACGACTTTCCTCTCCCCGCGTGGCGCGAGCGATCCTAGGCGAAGCGGCTATGCCGGCCCCCACAGGATGCTCCCATCTTCGAGCGCCGAGCAAAAGCCTGTGCGCTCAGGAAGCGTCACCCGTAAGCTTCAGCCCGATCACGCAGCCCACGAGCCCGGCGATCAGCAGCAGCCTCACGATCGTGAACGGCTCGGCGCCGGTGACCATCGCCCAGATCACCGTCAGTGCGGCTCCGATCCCGACCCAGATCGCGTAGGCGGTGCCGGTCGGGATCTCGCGCATGGCGAGCGCAAGACCGCCCATGCTCAGCACGAGCGCCACCGCGAAGACGATGCTCGGCAGGGGTTTCGACAGCCCCTCGGACCGGCCCAAAGCGCTGGCCCAGACGGCTTCGAGCACTCCGGAGACGATCAGGACGACCCACGACATGACGTGCCTTTCGGCCAGTCTTGTCGCTCTCCGGGTACTGATCCGTCGTCCGGGGGTCCGGTCGGGACCCGGCACGACCCTATCGGACGTGGCCGAACAGCAGCTCAGAGGAGGAACAAGCCGTCGACGAGACCCGGGTTGTGAGCGTGGACGAGCACCCCGAACACGACCGCGTCGAACAGCAGATGCACCGTGACGACGTAGGCGAGCGAGCGGGTGCGCAAGAAGATGTACCCCTGCAACAGCGCGAACGGAACGGTCAGAACGGGCCCCCAGGCGCGGTAGCCGAGTTCCCACAGGAACGAGACGAAGACGATCGCCTGGACGAGATTCGCGGTCAGATCGGGCAGGTGCCGACGCAGCAGCGCGAAGACGGTGCAGATGAAGAACAGCTCGTCCCAGATCCCGACGGCTCCGACGCCGATGAACAGGCGGGCGATGAGATCGGGGGTGTCCACCACGGGCCAGTTCTGATAGACGCCCGAGCTGATGAAGTAGAACGGCAGGATGAGCCACCCGAGCACGAGCACCGCCACCAGCCACATCCACTGGAACCGGCTCCATCGGCCGCCCCCGCGCCACGGGAAGCGGATGGCGCGGTCGCGATAGACGAACCTCGACACGACATAGGGAACGGCGACGGCCGCGCCCAGCGCGATGGTGAATCGCACCATCGCGGCATTGTCGAGCTCTGCCGCGAGCGGGATGGCGCTGACGATCAGCATCCCGGCGGAGATCAGTGACAGATCGCGAAGCAGCGATGTGTCGCCCGGCTGGCCGCGATCCGCCCACCATGCCGTGACGAGCCCCGCCGCGAGCATGCTCCACCCCAGCCAGGGAGTGAGGAGCACGAAGAACGCCGGTGCGGCGAGCGCGACCAGCAGGGAGGCCGCGAGCGGCCGCATCCGCAGCGGGATACGGCTGGTCGTTTGCGCGGCGGGCACCTCAGCCGCCCGATCGCCGATAGGCGAGGTCGCGGATCGCGCGCCCTACCCTTTCGCCCTTGCGCTCGAACGCCGTGACGACACGCCCCTCGAAGCGCGGCGCCCATTCGCCTTCGAAAGCCCGGTCGAACGCCGTCGCCTCATCGAGGACGGAGCGCATCTGCAGCGCGTAGTCCTCCCAGTCGGTGGCCAGGCGCAGCATCCCACCGGGGCGGAGCGCGCGCGCGAGCGTCGGCACGACGTCCGGCTTCACCAGCCGCCGCTTCGTGTGCTTCTTCTTGTGCCACGGGTCGGGGAAGAAGATCCAGACCTCATCGGCCGAACCCGCCGGCAGGAGATGTTCCAGCACCTCGGGGGCGTTCGCCTCGACGAGGCGCAGGTTGCGAACGCGCCGGCGCGGTCGGCGTCGAGCATGGTCCGCGCGAGTCCCGCGCGGAAGACCTCCACCGCGAGGAAGTCGATGTCGGGTCGCGTGGTCGCCGCGTGCACGATGGCGTGGCCTTGCCCGGAGCCGATCTCGACGATCAGCGGAGCCTGCCGGCCCCACACCGTCGACACATCGATCTGCGCGTCGGCAGCGACCGAGGTGGCGGCGTTCTCACGCGTCACCGGCAGCAGCAGGTGCGGGCCGAGCTCGGCCCAGGCGCGCTCCTGCGCCTCCGACATCCTCCCGCTGCGGCGCACGAACGAGACGGGGCGATCGCGGAAGACGCCGGATGCGGGATCGGTCATCCCCCCAGGATACGAAGCGCCTCAGGCCGTGACGAAGTCGATGAGTTCCTCGACGCGCCCCAACAGCGCAGGCTCCAGGTCGCGGTAGCTGTGGACGCTCGCGAGGATGCGCTGCCACGCACGCGCGAGGTCGGCTTTGTCGCGCGCCGGCCAGCCCAGCCCGCGACACACGCCCGTCTTCCAGTCGATGCCCCGCGGCACCTCCGGCCACCCCGGGATCCCGACCGCGCGCGGCGTGACGCATTGCCACACGTCGACGAACGGATGACCGACGATGCGCACGTGGTCGCCGTGTCGGCCGCGCGCGACCTCCGCCGCGATCCTCGACTCCTTCGACCCCGCGACGAGGTGGTCGACGAGAACGCCGTATCGACGCTCGGCCGTCGGCGGCTCCGCCTCGAGCAGGTCGGAAAGCAGGTCGATGCCCTCGAGATACTCCACGACCACGCCCTCCACGCGCAGGTCGTCGCCCCACACCTTCTCGACGAGCTCGGCGTCGTGCTTGCCCTCGACGAGGATGCGGCTCGGCCGGGCGATACGGGCACGCTGATCTGCGACCGCGAACGACCCGGATGCGGTGCGGGCGCGCCCGACGGCGGCGGGCACCGCCGACGGCGCCACGAGGCGGACGGCCTCGCCGTCGATGAGGAAGCCGGGGCCGAGCGAGAACATGCGTCGCCGACCGGTGCGATCCTCGAGTTCGACGAGTCCGCCCTCGACCGACGTCACCGCGCCGCAGAACCCGTCCTCGGCGACCTCGACCACCGTGTCGCGCTGGGCGGGGACCTCCGCGAGGGCCTTCGCATTCCGCTCCCGCCAGCCGGCGGCGAGCACATCCGTGGGGTACCGGTCATCCATAACGCCGAGCAGCGTAACCAGCGCGCACGCACATATCCGGGAGCGACCCGCATCCATGGCGTACACAGACTCGCCCTCAATAGACTCGGACGAGGGCGGAGTCCGCCCCCGAGGGAGGCCATCGATGCGACCGCGCTGGGCATATGCACTGGTGGCCGCGCTTGCCGCGGTCTTCCTGGTCGCAGGACCGGCCGCTGCGACACCGCCGGTGCAACTCGGCGCGTCGTACGTGAGCGACGAGGCGGGCGTCCTCGGCGACGCGGAGCGCGCTCAGGTCGAAGACCGCCTCGAGCGGCTCGCCGAGACAGACAACCTGAACCTGTGGGTCGTCTACGTCGATCGCTTCAGCAGCCCGTCGGACGCGAAGGACTGGGCGACCCAGACCGCCGAGCAGGGCGGCCTGGGCCCCAATCAGTACCTGCTGGCCATCGCCGTCGACGCGCGTCAGTACTGGATCTCCAGCGATACCTCTGGCCCGCTCAGTGAGAACCAGATCACCGCCGTCGATCAGGACTGGGTGTATCCGGCTCTCCGCGAGGGCGACTGGGCGGGTGCCGCGATCGCCGCCGCCGACGGGATGTCCGCCGCCCGTAGCGGCGCAGACGGCGGTGCGGACTCCGGCGGTGGCGGTGGCGCGCCCGGCGTGGGCTCCTCCGGTTCCGGCTCCGGCGGCGCGGTGGGCATCGTCATCATCGTCGTGTCCGTTCTGGCGCTGGCGGCCGTCGCCGCGTACTTCGTCATCCGCGCGGCTCGGCGGCGCGCGGCATCCCGCCCCGCGGAGAGCACAGAGGATCTCGGCAAGCGCGCGGCTGCGGCCCTCGTCGCCGCCGACGACGCCCTGCGCGAGGCGGAGCAGGAGCACGGCTTCGCCGCCGCGCAGTTCGGCGAGGAGGCGACGAGAGGTCTGCGTGAGGCGCTGACGACGGCGCGTGCGGAGCTGGATCAGGCCTTCACGCTGCGCCAGCAGCTGGACGATGAGATCCCCGACACCGATGAGCAGGCGCGCGCCTGGCACGAGCAGACGCTGCAGCTCGCTTCCGCCGCCGCTGCGCGGGTGCAGGCACAGCTGGACGCCTTCGCCGACCTCCGGCGGATCGAGCAGGACCTGCCCGCCACACAGGAACGACTCCGCTCGTCACGGGCCGAGGCGGCCGCCGCCCAACAGAGCGCCCAGGAGCGCTTCACCCAGTTGGCCGCCCTGTACCCTGCCGCCGCGCTGAGCACGATCGTCGACAACGCCGCGCAGGCCACCGACCGGCTCGCTCTCGCCGATGCCCAGCTCGCCGCGGCCGACGCCGCGGCCGACGCCGGCGACACGGGCAAAGCCGCCGTCGCGCTGCACACCGCCGAGCAGGCCCTGGCACAGGCACGCCAGCTTGCCGATGCGGTGGGCGCGCACGGCGATCGCCTCGCCGCCGCCAAGGCGGAGATCCCCGCGCTACGTGCCGAACTCGTGCGAGACATCGCCGCGGCTGAGCAGCTGCCGGACCCCGACGGCCGGCTCTCCGCCGCATCCGCGGCCGCCCGCGCGCAACTGGACGCGGCAGACGAGGACCCGGCGGCGGCCCTCTCGGCACTGCAGCGGGTCGACGACGAACTCGACGCGCTGCTGAGCTCGGCTCGCGACGCGGCCGCACGCGCCGAGCACGCGCGGCAGGTTCTGCCGCCCACGCTCGCACACGCGCAGGCCCAGATCGGAGCCGCGGAGGACTTCATCTCCTCTCGGCGCGGGGCGGTGGGAGCTACTGCCCGCACCCGCTTGGCAGACGCCCGCGCATCGTTCGGCCTGGCCCAGCAGCAGGCCCAGGCAGCCCCCGAGCAGGCACTGGATGCGGCCTCACGCGCCGCACGTCTCGCGGCCGACGCGATCTCCGCCGCGCAATCGGACGTCTCGGGCTTCTCCGGTGGAGCCGGCGGCGGGGGCGATCTCGGCGCAATGCTCGGCGGTATCCTCATCGGCTCCGCGCTCGGCGGCGGTCGCCGGCGCAGCGGCGGCTTCGGCGGCGGCGGCTTCGGCGGCGGCGGCTTCGGCGGCGGCGGCTTCGGCTGTGGCGGCTTCCGGGGCGGCAGCGGCGGTGGCTTCGGCGGCGGGGGCTCCCGCGGCGGCAGCGGCGGCAGATTCTGACGGACTTCACGAACCACGACGAAAGGAAACACGATGGCAAAGCAGTCCATCTTCGGACGCATCTCCACCCTCGTCCGGGCGAACATCAACGCGATGATCGACCAGGCCGAGGACCCGCAGAAGATGCTCGACCAGCTCGTCCGCGACTACACGAACAACATCGCCGACGCGGAAGCGGCGATCGCCGAGACGATCGGCAACCTGCGCCTCCTCGAGCGCGACCACCAGGAGGACGTCCAGGCGGCCGCCGAGTGGGGCAGCAAGGCACTCGCCGCCAGCCGCCGCGCCGACGAGATGCGCCGCGCCGGCAACACGACCGACGCCGACAAGTTCGACAACCTCGCCAAGATCGCCCTACAGCGCCAGATCTCCGAGGAGAACGAGGCGAAGGCGTCCGCTCCGCAGATCGCGGCGCAGACCGAGGTCGTCGACAAGCTCAAAGACGGCCTCAACGGGATGAAGCAGAAGCTCGAGCAGCTTCGCTCCAAGCGCAGCGAGCTCCTCGCCCGCGCAAAGGTCGCCGAGGCGCAGAACAAGGTGCACGACGCCATCAAGAGCGTCAACGTGCTCGACCCCACGAGCGAACTGGGCCGCTTCGAGGACAAGATCCGTCGCCAGGAGGCGCTGGCCGCCGGCAAGGCGGAGCTCGCCGCATCCAGCCTCGATGCGCAGTTCGAGAGCCTCGAGGACGTCGGGGAGCTGACCGAGGTCGAGGCGCGCCTGGCCGCGCTGAAGGCGGGCGGGTCCACGCAGGGTGCCCTCGGCGCCGGCGCCGCGGGCGACGAGCTCGGCCAGCAGCAGCAGCTGCCGCAGCAGCACCAGCAGTGAGACGACGGAGGGGCCGCGTTCGACGCGGCCCCTCCCCCATCCGGGAGTCGAGATGACACGGTTCCTCATCACGCCCGTGTGGCAGGGCTCGCCCTCCGCGCGCGCGATGCAGCTCGTGGACGGCGCGGAGGCCATCGCGGGCGACCTGCCGCGCGCGGCGTGCACGAGCGTGGCGGTTCCGCTCGGAGCGGGCGAAGCCCTCGACACCGGCGTGCACCGCTACAGTTCACTGCGCCAGGTGCAGCACGACCTGCGTGAGGCTCTCGCCGCATCCGACGAGCGACCGCTCACCGTCGGCGGCGACTGCACCGTCGGCGTCGCCGCTGTGGAGCGTTCAGCACGGGCCGGACGCATCGCGGTCGTCTGGGTCGACGCGCATCCGGATCTTCACACGCCGGAATCCTCCCCCTCGCACGCGTTCGGCGGGATGGCGCTGCGCGCCGTTCTCGGCGACGGTGCTCCCGATCTCGCCCTGCCAGCCGGCACCGTCGCCCCGGCCGACGTCGTGCTGGTCGCCGCGCGTGCCATCGACGAAGCCGAACAGGAGTACATCGATGCGCACGACGTCACCGTGATCGGTGCGGCGGCACTCTCGGATCCCGGTCTGCTCGCGCAGACGGTTCAGGGGCTCGGCGTCGACGCGGTCCACGTCCACATCGATGTCGACGCACTCGATCCCGCCGAGATGCCGGGCGTGAAGGACTCCGAGCCGTTCGGCGCCTCGCTGGCCGAGCTGGTCACGGCTCTGAAGGCACTGCGGGAGGCGGTGCCGCTGGCCGGCTCCTCGCTCGCGGGGTTCGCTCCCGCATCCCCCGCCGCTGCGAGCGATGACATGGGCACTCTCCTGCGACTGGTCGGAGCCCTCGCGTGAGTCCTGCGAGACCGCCCGCCGGCTGGCAGAAGCGCGCGGACCGCGCCGTGGCGCGATCACGTGCCGTGGAACGCTGGATCCCTTCCTTCCTGGTCGACTCGCCGATCAGCGCGCTGGGCTACGCCTACGGATGCACGGTCGGCTGGATCTGGGGAACACTCCTCAGCCGCGGGCGCATCGAGCGGCGCGGGCGTCTCTACGTGTTCCGCGGGATGCCGTCGTGGGCGTTCCCGCGTGGCGGGGTGTGCGTGGGCCACTGCTTCCTCACCGGCGACGGCCGCATCGACGACCGGCTGCTCGCGCACGAGTCCGTGCACGAGCGCCAGTGGCGCCGGTTCGGGATGCTGATGCCGATCCTCTACAGCCTCGCCGGGCGCGATCCGCTGCAGAACCGCTTCGAGATCGAGGCCGGCCTCGCCGACGGCAACTACATCCCCCGCTGACTCACGCTTCGACTCGCTCCGCTCGCTCAACGACCGGAAGCCGTCACCCGTTTCGACCGCTCGCTCAGCGACCAGGGGCGTCGGGCGCTCAGGCGGTCGCGAGCCCGAAGCGCGCGGGCGTGTGGAGGCGGGCCGCATCGATGCCACGGCGCTCGACCAGGTGGTCGAAGATGTCGGCGGTGCCGAGATAGCCCCCGAGCAGGGTGACCGACGTATCGCATCCGCCGTCGTCGCACAGCATCTCGTCGGCCCAGGCCACGACCGCCCGACTGAGCGCCTCGCCGGGCGCGCACGAGCGTCCGGTTCCGGGCGCCCCGGAGCGGCTGTCGCGGGTCAACCACGTGATCGTCATGCGGGCCGGGACACGGATCTCGGCGATGTGGGCCGCATCGGGGACCTCGACGAACACCCGACCGGTCGAACACATCGGCAGCGTGGCGAGCAGCATCTCCAGGTCGTCGAGCGACGACTCGTCGGCGGTCACCAGGTGCTGCGCGCGGGCGTGCTTGGACGCACGGCACGCATTCGCGTTGTGGACGTCGTTCTCGGGCATGATGAGGTGAGTATACGCCGACCAAGGAAGGTATGCCTCACCTTGCCAGGTTCGCTACGCGATGAGGATACGGCGCAGCTCGACCAGCTCGGCGTCGCCGACCCCTGCGGCGGAGAGGTAGTCGCCGACCGACCCGTACTGTGCACGCAGTCGGCCGAGCAAAGCCCGCATGACCGGCGCAGGTGACGCCGTGGCGAGTTCCACGGCGTGGCGGGCCTCCGGGTGGGCCGCGCGGAGCCACGCCACCACCTGACGGTTCCTCTCGGCGGGCAAGGATGCGGCGGTGCGGGCGTAATCGGCGACCACGGCGTCCTCGTCGACACCCGCCGCCGCGAGGATCAGCGCGATCGAGACGCCGGTGCGGTCTTTGCCCACCGTGCAGTGCACGAGGACCGGTTGCTCCTCCACCACCGCTCGAGCGACGGCGGCGAGCGCCGGCGCGGCGTCGTCGACGAGCCGGTCGTACATCTCGGAGAGGCTCACGTCCTCGGCGAAGAAGGACGCGACGGATCCGAGGAACAGCGGCACGCGCACGGTCGCCGGTGCATCCGGCCCGAGGAAGCTGGGATCGGTGCGCACCTCGTCGTCGTCGCGGAGATCCACGATGCGCCGCAGGCCGAGCTCGGCGATGCGGCGGCGGGTGCTCTCGTCCAGGCGGGCGAGGTTGCCCGAGCGGAACAGCACGCCGCTGCGGGTCACCCGCTCGCCGGCGGGCAGCCCGCCGATGTCGCGGAAGTTCACGGCTCCGGCGACGAGACCGCCGGGCTCGCTCACGGTGTCGGCGCGGTGCGCGGCGGCACCGGGTACCGCCCGGCGATAGCCACACGGTTGAACGCGTTGATCGAGATCACGATCCAGCTCACCGCGACGTATTCGGCCTCGGAGAGGACGGAGCCGACCCGGTCGTAGACCTCGTCGGAGACG
Organism: Microbacterium sp. SORGH_AS_0862; assembly: GCF_030818795.1. Lineage (NCBI taxonomy): Bacteria > Bacillati > Actinomycetota > Actinomycetes > Micrococcales > Microbacteriaceae > Microbacterium > Microbacterium sp. SORGH_AS_0862. The sequence goes on from NZ_JAUTAY010000001.1 coordinate 550,972, forward strand.
CCCTCCTCGTGGATGAAGGTGAGCGACTCGGTGAGCTCCAGCGCCGCACGCTCGCGCTCCGTGAAGACGCCCGACTCGCGCCACGTCGGCAACTGGGCGACCGTGTCGACGTCGAGCCCCGCCTTCATCCCGCGGTCGAGGTGCACACGCACGCAGTAGGCGCAGCCGTTGAGCTGCGACGCGTGCAGCTGCACGAGCTCCTTCAGCCGCGGCTCGACGCCGGCATCCGCGGCGAGAGATCCCACCTGCTTGGCCATCGCATCGATCGCCTGATAGACCTCCGGTGCCGCCTTCGACAGGTGCACACGCCGCTCCTCACCCATGCGGCCCACCCTACCCACGCTCGGGACGGCGCGGGGCGGTTGCGCAATGAGACGCGTCGGAGACCAGGAGCCGCTCTCCCGCCGTAGCATTCGGGGGTGACCGACGACGCTTTCGACGAGTTCTCCTTCCTGCCCGCCCAGGCCGAGAGCCTCGGACTCACGACCCCGTTGCCCCCGACCGAGCGGCACAGCCTGACCCTCGCGGACGGCAGGACCCTCTCCGCCCTCCGCTACGGCGACGAGCCCCCGGTCGTGACGTTCCTCCACGGCGCGGGGCTCAACGCACACACCTGGGACACGACGATCCTCGCCCTCGGACGGCCCGCGCTGGCGATAGACCTCGCCGGGCACGGCGACTCCTCCTGGCGCGATGACGCGCGCTACGTCGCACGCACGCTCGCCGAGGATGTGGGGCCCGCCCTCGAGGCGTGGACCGAGGCCCCTCAGGTGCTCGTCGGGCATTCCCTCGGGGCGCTCACCGCGACCGCCGTGGCAGCGGCACGCGGCGACCTCGTACGAAGCCTCGTGCTCATCGACCTCACTCCCGGAGTGGATCCCACCGCGGGCCCGGCGCAGATGCGCGCGTTCTTCGCCGGCCCCACCGACTGGGCCGACCGGGAGGAACTCGTGGAACGGGCGCTGTCGTTCGGGTTGGGCGGTTCGCGCCAGGCAGCCACCCGGGGCGTGTACCTGAACTCGCGGGTGCGTCCCGACGGGCGCGTGGAGTGGAAGCACCATTTCGCCCATCTCGCCGCGGCGGCCGCCGCATCCGACGCCGGAGCCTCGGCGCCCGACGCCATGCGAGAGCTCCTCGCCGCGAGCGGCTGGGACGACCTCGCCGCCGTGCACACGCCGGTCACGCTCGTGCGCGGCGACGCGGGGTACGTGACCGAAGCGGATGCGGACGAGTTCCGCCGGCGCCGGCCCGATGCCGACGTGGTCGTCGTGCCGGCCCACCACAATGTGCACGAGCAGATCCCGGATCGTCTCGCGGCCCTGCTGGGTCGGATCGTCGAAGCCGCATGACGCAGTCGAATTGTGACGTGACGCGGACTCCCGCAGCCGCGACGGCGATCTAGGCTGGTACACCGCACCGACCCCTGTCCTCCCTCCATGCCCCGCGTCCGCGGAAAGGACTCCCCATGCACCGCCGAACGCCCCTCGCCCTCGCAGCGCTCGTGGCCGCCGCCGTTCTCTCCCTCTCTGCCTGCGCGCCCTCGACGTCGCCGACGCCGTCGGGCTCCCCGGATGCGGACTCCTCCGTCGTCGTCCGGCTCGCACTCGAGCCCACGAACCTCGACATCCGTCAGACCTCGGGCTCCGCACTGGATCAGATCCTCATCGATAACGTGTACCAGGGCCTCGTCGCCCGCACGCCGGAGCAGGAGATCGTGCCGGCGCTGGCGAGCGACTGGACCGTCTCCGACGATCGGCTGACCTACACCTTCACGTTGCGAGAGGGCGTCACCTTCCACGACGGTCAGCCGCTGACCCCCGAGGACGTCGTCTTCTCGCTCACGCAGCACCGCGACAACGCCGGATGGGTCGACGCCGGAACCCTCGCGAACGTCACAGGAGTGACGGCCGACGGCCAGACGATCACCCTCACCCTCTCCGAGCCCGACTCGCAGCTGCTGTGGAACCTCAGCGGACGGGCGGGCATCATCCTGAAGGAGGGCGACGGCGTCGACTACCAGACGGCAGCCAACGGCACCGGCCCCTTCACGCTCGAACGCTGGACACGCGGCGACAACATCACGTTCGCCCGCAACCCCGCTTACTGGGGCACGCCCGCGAAGGCGGCGGAGGTCGTCTTCGACTACATCCCCGACAACCAGGCCGCGCTCAACGCCGCTCTGGCGGGCGAGGTCGACGTGGTGACGGGCTTCGACGCGAACCTGAAGACGCAGATCGAGGCGAACGGCGACTTCTCGCTCGTCGTCGGCGACTCCACCGACAAGGGCACCCTCGCCTTCAACCAGACCTCGGGACCGCTCGCGGACAAGCGCGTGCGTCAGGCCATCCGCCAGGCGATCGATCACGACGCCTTCGTGGAGGCGCTGGGTGCGGGCAAGACCATGTACGGCCCGATCCCGTCCCTCGACCCGGGCTACGAGGACCTCTCGGAAGTCGCCCCGTACGATCCCGACGCCGCCAAGAAGCTCCTCGCGGATGCCGGGGCCGCGGACACCACGCTGACGCTGACCATTCCCTCCTTCTACCCGCCGACGATCTCGCAGCTGCTCGTCTCGGACCTGAACGACGTCGGGATCACCCTCCAGGTCGACTCAGTGGACTTCCCGACCTGGCTCACGAACGTCTACACGAACCACGACTATGAGCTGAGCTTCGTGTTGCACACCGAGGCGCGCGACTTCATCAACTGGGCGAACCCGGAGTACTACTTCACCTACGACAACCCGCAGGTGACCCAGCTGTACACGCAGGCGCGCGCGGCCACCTCCGACGAGGAGGCCGCGAAGCTCCTCGCCCAGGCCGCCCGTATCGTCTCGGACGACGCGGCCGCGGACTGGCTGTACAACGGAGCCAGCGTCGTCGCGGTCGGCACGAACGTGTCCGGATTCCCCTCGGTGAACGTCAACGAGCGGCTCAACGTGACCGAGCTCGGCAAGAGCGACGGGTGATCCGATACACGCTGATGCGACTGGCCCTGCTGGCCGCGGGGCTGGTCGTCGCCAGCGTGATCATCTTCTTCACCCTCCGCATCCTTCCGGGCGACGTGGCGCAGCTGATCGGCGGCACGAATTCCACCCCCGAGCAGATCGCCGCGATCCGTGACCGGTTGCATCTGGATGCTCCCCTCGCGGCTCAGTACCTCGAATGGGTCGGCGGGGTGCTTCGCGGCGATCTCGGCGCGTCGCTGCTGACCGGGACCCCGGTCGCCGCAGAGCTCGCGCAGAAGGCGCAGATCACCCTTCCGCTCGGCGCGCTCTCGCTCACCATCGCTCTGCTGTTCGCCGGCCCCCTCGGCGTGGTCTCCGCGCTCCGCCGTTCCCGGCTGGGGGGCACCGTCATCGGTGTGGGCGCGCAGACGCTCGCGGCGGTTCCCGTCGTCTGGGCCGGCATGATGCTCGTGGTCGTGTTCGCCGTCTGGTGGGGCGTGCTTCCGGCGCAGGGCTTTCCCCGTGACGGTTGGAGCGATCCGGGGGCGGCGCTTCGTTCGCTCGTGCTGCCGGCGTTGACGATCGGCGTCGTGGAGGGCGCGATGCTGTTGAGGTTCGTGCGCAGCGCCACGCTGCAGGCCATGGGACAGGATTACGTGCGCACCGCCGCCTCGCAGGGGCTCACCCGCACCCGGGCGCTCATCCGGCACGGGCTGCCCAACGTGGGCCTGTCGGTGGTGACGGTGCTGGGGCTGCAGGTGGCCGGCATCATCGTGGGCGCCGTGGTGATCGAACAGCTGTTCTCGCTGCCCGGGATCGGACGGATGCTGGTGCGCGACGTGTCGGCGCGCGACCTGCCCATGGTGCAGGGCGAACTTCTCGCTCTCACCGCCTTCGTCCTGCTGGTCGGCTTCGTCGTCGATCTGGTGCACCGCCTGATCGATCCGCGCCAGAGGGAGTCGGCGGCATGAGCGGGGCGCGCGTCCCGTGGTGGCGCCGACTGCTGTCGGACCCCGCCGGTCTCACCGGCGTGGTCATCGTGCTCGCGCTGCTGACGGTCGCCGCGCTCGCGACGTTCTGGACTCCCTACGATCCCCAGACCGCGGATGTGGCGGGCCGCTGGGCCGGGCCCGGCCCCGCGCATCTGCTGGGAACGGACGCCACCGGCCGCGACATCCTGAGCATCCTCATGGCGGGCGCGCGCACGACGGTCGCGGTGGCCGCCGGCGCGGGTGTCATCGCGACCACCGTGGGCCTCTCCCTGGCCGCTCTGGGCGCTCTCACCCACCGCTGGGTGCGGGAGTCCGTCGCGGTCCTGATCGACATGCTCGTCGCCTTCCCCGTGCTGCTGATCGCCATGATGATCTCGGCGGTGTGGGGCGGATCGCTCGCGGTCGTCGTGTGGTCGGTGGGCATCGGCTTCGGCGTCAACATCGCCAGGGTGAGCCGGCCGGAGCTGCGTCGGGTGCTGCACAGCGACTTCGTCGTGGCGGCGCGCGCCTCCGGGCTCTCCGGATGGCAGAACCTCACGCGGCACCTGCTGCCCAACGTGGCTCCCGTGTTCATCGTGCAGCTGTCCTGGTCGATGGCCGTCGCGGTGCTCGCCGAGGCGGGGCTCAGCTACCTGGGCTTCGGGGCCCCCGTGACGGATCCGTCCTGGGGGGTGCTGCTGTCCCAGCTCCAGCAATACCTCACCGTCTACCCGCTGTCGGTGCTGTGGCCCGGTCTCGCCATCACGGCAACCGTGCTCGGGTTCAACCTGCTGGGCGATGGGCTCCGCGATGCCACGGACCCGACGCTGCGCACGCGGGGCGGTTCGGCCCGCCGGGCCCGCACCCACCTGCCGGAGGTCGTCGCATGAGCCTCGAGGTAACCGACCTCGTCATCGAGATCGACGGGGTGCGCGTCGTCGACGGGCTCAGCTTCCGGGTGGCCGACGGCGAGCGGCTCGGGATCATCGGCGAGTCCGGGTCGGGAAAATCGCTCACGGCGCTCGCCATCCTGGGCCTGCTCCCCGAAGGCGCGGCGGCGAGCGGCAGCATCCGGCTGAACGACCGCGAAGTGATCGGCGCCACGGAGCGCGAGCTCGCCCGCATCCGCGGCGACGAGGTGGGCATCGTGTTCCAGGAGCCGCAGACGGCCCTGAACCCGATCCGCACGGTCGGCCGCCAGATCGCGGAGTCGCCGCGCATCCACCGAGGCTTGGGCCGAGCCGCGCGGCGCGAGGTCGCCGTCGCCGGCGCCCGGCGTGTGGGGCTTCCCGAGCCGGAGCGCATCATCGACCGTTATCCGCATCAGCTGTCGGGCGGCCAGCGTCAGCGCGTCGCGATCGCGATGGCCCTCGCCCTGGATCCGGGGTTGCTCATCGCCGACGAGCCGACGACCGCGCTCGATGTGACGATCCAGGCGGAGATCCTCGACCTGCTGCGCGCACTCGTCACGGATGCGGGGATGTCGCTCGTGTTCATCACGCACGACTTGGCGGTGCTCGCGCAGATCGCGACGCACGCCGTCGTGATGGAGAGCGGCCGCATCGTCGAGCAGGGCCCGGTGGCGACGCTGCTCACCGCTCCGCGTTCGCCGGCGACTCAGGGGCTCCTCCGGGACGCACGCGCGACGCTGTGGCGTCCCGATGAGAAGGAGGAGCGATGACGGCGTTGCTCTCCGGCCGCGGTCTCTCGCGCACGTACCGAGCACCGCGCACCGCCCATCTCGCGCCGCGGGCGCTGACGCACGCGCTCGACGGGGTCGACATCGATGTGCACGAGGGCGAGTCGCTGGGCATCATCGGCGAGTCGGGTTCGGGCAAGTCGACGCTCATCCGCCTCCTTCTCGCACTCGACGTCCCCACCGCCGGCACCGTCAGCTTCGAGGGTCGTCAGGTCGATCCGGCCGCTTCCGCGCGTCGGCTGCACTGGCTCAGGCGTCAGACCGGCATCGTCTTCCAGGACCCGTACGCGTCGCTCGATCCGCGGATGCGGGTCGGCCGTATCGTCGCCGAGCCGCTGTGGGCGCTCGGCATCCCCGGCGACCGCGAGGCGCGCGTCGCCGAGGTGCTCGCCGACGTGGACCTTCCCGCCGACGCCGCCGGACGCTATCCGCACGAGTTCTCGGGCGGACAGCGCCAACGGATCGCTCTCGCCCGTGCCCTCGTGCACCGCCCGCGCCTGCTGGTCGGCGACGAACCGCTGTCGGCGCTCGATGTGACGGTGCGCGCTCAGATCATCGGTCTGATCGACCGGCTGCGCAGCCGCGACGGACTCAGCCTCCTGATGGTCTCGCACGATATCGGCGTCGTACAGGCGCTCTGCGACCGCGTGATCGTCCTGAAGGACGGCCGCACGGTCGAGGAGGGACCGACCTCGCGTGTGCTGCGCCACCCGAGTGCCGCGTACACGCAGCGGCTGCTCGCCGCCGTCCCCACGCTCCCCGGGGCCTGAGGGGGCTTCAGCGCGAGAACAGACCGCGCTTCTTCTTGGGCTTGAGCGACTTCTGCAGGTACACCGTGCCGAGCCAACGCCCGAACTTGAAACCGACGCGACCCATGCGCCCGACCTCGGTGAAGCCGAGCTTCTCGTGGAGACGGATCGAGCCCTCGGCGCCCTTGTCACTGATGACCGCGACGAGCTCCCGGATGCCCTTGTCCTCGCAGGCCTCGATCAGCGCCGCCAGCAGAGCCGTTCCCAGGCCCTTGCCCGAGGCCGCCTGTCCGAGGTAGATCGAGTCCTCGACCGTGTAGCGGTAGGCGGACTTGCCCGCCCAGGGCTGCACGAGCGCGTATCCGAGGATCTGCCCCGACGGACTCTCCGCCACCAGGAACGGCAGCTCGAGCTTGCGCAGGTGATCGAACTTCTCCCGCCACTTCGTCAGCGACCACTTCTTCTCGTCGAAGGTCACGACGGAGTTGGTCACGTAGTAGTTGTAGATCTCGCGGATGTCGGGGATGTCCGCCGTCGTCGCCTCGCGGATGTGGAACTCGAAGCCGCGCTCGGGCGGGGCCTGGCGACGCAGGTGTCGCGGAAGCCGCCGACGGCGCTGGTATTCCTCTTCGAGCATGGCGCCCAGCCTACGCGGGAAGCCGCCAATCGATGCCCGTGCCGCCCTGCGCCGTCAACAGATCGTTGACGCGGGAGAACGGTCGGGAACCGAAGAATCCCCTGCTGGCCGACAGCGGCGACGGATGCGGCGACTGGATGCTCGGCACCTCGCCGAGAATCGGCGTGAGGCCTGCCGCATCCCGCCCCCACAGCACCGCGACGAGAGGGCCGCCACGCTCGGCGAGGACGCGGATCGCGTGCTCGGTGACCTTCTCCCATCCCCATCCGCGGTGGGATGCGGGGGACCCCGGCGCGACGGTCAGGACCCGGTTCAGTAGCATCACACCCTGCTCGCTCCACGCGGAGAGATCGCCGTGGACGGCCGGCGTGATGCCCAGGTCGTCTTTCAGCTCGCGATAGATGTTCGCGAGGCTGCGCGGGATCGGGCGCACGTGCGCGTCGACGGCGAACGAGAGACCGATGGGGTGGCCGGGCGTCGGATAGGGGTCCTGGCCCACGATGAGCACCTTGACGTCGGCGAGCGGCCGCTGGAAGGCGCGCAGGACCCGGTCGCCGGCGGGCAGGTAGGCACGCCCCGCGGCTGTCTCCCGGCGCAGGCGCTCCCCCAGCGCGGCGATGTCGTCGGCGACCGGGGCGAGAGCCTCGGCCCACCCCGCATCCATCAGGCCCGCGGCGGCGAGCTCGGGCAACGTCTTGGCCATACGTCAGGCGGAGCCGGGAAGACCCTGGTCCTCTTCGAGGACCGAGCCCTGCCATGACCAGGGGAAGTCGATCCACAGATCGGTGTTCTTCCAACTGAAGTCCGGCTGGATGATCGTCGTCGGCTTCGTGTAGATCACGGCCGAGCGCACGTCCGCCCCGCGCTCGATGAGCAGGCGCACGGCGAGATCGAGCGTGCGACCGCTGTCGGCGACGTCGTCGACGAGAAGCACGCGACGCCCGTTCAGGTACGTCATGTCGAGCTCGGGAGGAAGCAGCTCCGGAGCATCGAGCACCGTGCCGATGCCGGTATAGAACTCGACGTTGATCGCGCCGCAGTTCTTCACCCCGAGTCCGTACGCGATCGCTCCGGCGGGCAGCAGCCCGCCGCGGGCGATCGCGACGACCACCTCGGGCACGAAGTCGGCGGCGATCACGTCGCGGGCGATGTCACGGCTCGCTTGACCGAAGAGGTCCCAGGTCAGAGTTTCGCGTTCGGGCGCCACGGCGCTCTCCTCGTTCGTCACCGTCCCAGCCTAGGGCGCGGCGCGGTGTAGCGTTTCGCCATGACCGGCACCCGCGCGCCCGGTCGATCGGCGCTCGGCATCACGGCCGGCCTGATCGGCTGGTTCATCCTCGTCGAGATCGTCAGCGGCATCCTGCAGGGCTATTACGTGCCCCTGTTCAGCGACATCGTGGTGCACCTGGGCGTCCACGACGCGGACGTGAACTGGTTCGAGGCGGCGCAGCTGCTGCTGTCGGCCCTCGTCGTACCGGTGATGGCCAAGCTCGGCGACATGTACGGACACAAGCGCATCCTGCTGATCGCCACCATCCTCACGGCGGGAGCCACCTGGTGGATCGCGTTCGCGGGCTCGTTCTGGAGCTTCCTGATCGCGTGGGCGCTGCAGGGCTTCTACGTCGTGTGGCTGCCGCTCGAGATCGCGCTCATCTTCGAGCGCGGGCGCAGACAGGGCCGCGGGGTCTCCGCCACCCGCCGCGCGGCCGGTCTTCTCGTGGTCGGTCTCCAGGCGGGTGCCATCGTGGGTGCGCTGGCGGCCGGTCGGCTGTTCGCCGCGACCGCAGAGAACCTTCCGTTGACCCTCATGCTGCCGGCGGTCGCCGTGACCCTCATCGGCATCGTCATCTGGCTGGGCGTACCAGAGTCCGAGCCCGTTGCGGGACGACGACTGGATGCGGGCGGCTTCGTCATCCTCGCGGTCGCGCTCCTGCTCGTCACCGGCGCCCTCACCTTCCTCCGCATCAACGGACCCGGATTCGTGTGGACGTGGTTGCTGCTGGTGGCCGGTCTCGCCGCCTTCGTGTGGTTCGTGCGTTTCGAGCTCCGCCAGGAGGACCCCGCCGTCGACATCCGCGTCCTGCGAAGGCCCGAGATGTGGCCCGTGCAGGCCACGGCGGCCCTGGTGGGCATCAGCCTGCTCGGCGCGCAGGGCCCCCTGTCGACCTACGCCGGCACCGACTCCTCGCTCGGCTACGGACTGGGTCTGGACGCGACCGGCCGCTCCAACGTGATCGGCGTGTACCTCGTCTCCCTGATCGTCGGCGCGGTCATCTTCTCGATCACTTCGCGGCGGGCGAGCCCCCGCATCGTGCTCATCGGGGCGGCTCTGCTCGTGGGCGTCGGCTACCTGCTGTTCCTGCCGCTGCATCGCGAGCTGTGGCAGGTTCTCATGAACCTGTCGATCGCGGGTCTCGGGTCGGGCGCCCTCGTGGCCGCCTTGCCCGCAGCCGCCGCAGCCGCCGCCCCGCGCGGCCAGACCGGCATCGCCTCCGCGCTCACCAACACGACCAAGACGATCGGCGGCACCTTCGCCTCCGCCGTGTTCGGCGTCGTGCTCGCGGTCGGCGTGGGGGCGGTAGCGAGTTCGACGGCGGCGTCCCTCGGCGGCTACATCACGGTGTGGATCGTGTGCGCCGCAGGCGGGTTCGCGGCGGCGGCGGTGCTCGTCGTGGTGCCCAAGGTGGCGTTCGCCGACACCGACGCGGAGGCCACGGCGCACGCCGCTGCCTCCGGCGGCACGACCGCGCGCTGAGGCTCAGAGCAGGTTCGCGATGACGACCGTCGCGATCAGCGCCGCGCCGAGGCCGATCCACACCCACGTCGCCCTGCTCCACGCCGTGCGCAACCGTCGCCCTCCGGCCGCCACCCCGACGCCCGCGACGGGCAGGCCCGTCGCACCGGCCGGCTCCGCCTCGGCACGGTCGTCGCGCCACCGTTCCCACTGCTCGATCTTGCCGGCGAACGCGACAGTCGTGCGGATGATCTCGGACCACTCCGAGGGATCGGTCGTGACGACGTCGCGCGAGCGGGTCATGAGCAGAACGTCGTCGACGATCTCGATGTCCCACCCGCCGGCATCATCGACTGCGCGTGCCATGACATCCGGGGTGAACAGGTAGAGGGCGTCCCGCTCGTAGCCGCTCGGGCAGTACAGCGTGAAGTGGCGGTCGAAGTCGCCCTCGAGCGACAGACGCTGCGAGGCATCGGGCACGGACGACGTCGAGAGAGCCCGCGCGCCGCGCTGCGCGGCACGCAAGACGATGTGCGGGAGCGGGCGCCGTAGGCCGACGCGGATCCACCCGCCGAACTGCGTGTGCTGCGACGCGCTGTTGCCGTACCGATTCTCGTAGTCGCACCACTCGATGGGGCGCCCCTGCGCCGTGCGGGCCCGGATCGCACGCGCCTTGGTGAGAGAGCCGCGATAGCTCCACGAAGGGAGATCTCCTCGAGCCGGTCCCGGCAGGTAGACGAAGCCGTTGTCGGCGGCGAAGCGCGCGAGCGCCCAATGCTGCCGTGGCCGCATCCTCCGTCGCCCGGTGCGCACGGCGGCCCACACCAGAACGGGGAACGCTATCGCGAAGAGCACCGTCATCACGATCATGCCGACCGCGTCATCGGGTTCCACGGCGCGACCACGGGTGAGGTTCGACACCGTTCCCATGATCATCGCCAGCAGCCCGAGCCAGCTGACTGCCGCACCGATCGCGAGAACGATCCGACGGACCCGCTCGCCGGGCGAGACCACCTGCGGGTTCGCTGTCGCGAAGGCTCGCCAGAACCGACGGAGCTCGCGCCCGCCGGGCCGCGCGGTCAGCGCGTCGACGACGAGCGTCGGTGCGCTCGCCTCGCTCACGCGCTCAGCCTTCGCGCACGCGCAGGGGCTCGCGAGCGACGAGGTGCTGCGCGGACTGTGCGACGGGTCGCACCGTCACGAGGTCGAGGTTCACGTGACCGGGGGCGTTCAGCGCGTACGCGATGACGTCGGCGACGTCGTCGGGAGTGAGAGGGTTCTCGACGCCGCGGTAGACGGCCTCCGCGGCATCCTGGTCGCCGCCGAGCCGGTTCAGCGAGAACTCCTCCGTGTAGACCATCCCCGGAGCCACCTCGCTCACGCGGATGGGCTCGCCGTTCAGCTCGAGCCGCAGCGCCTTGACCAGCATGCTCTCCGCGGCCTTCGCGGCGTTGTACCCGCCGCCGCCCTGGTAGGCGACCTGGGCGGCGGTGGAGGTCACGAAGAGCGTGTCGGCGTGGCCGTCGGATGCGGCGGCCCGCCGCAGCTGCGGCAGCAGCAGCGCGACCAGGCGCTGGGTCGACAGCACGTTGGCCTCGTACATCCATCGCCAGTCGTCCGGGTCGCCGTCGGCGACGTCGTCGACGCCGCGCGCGCCGCCCGCGACCTGCACGAGAGCGTGGACGGGACCGGATGAGGCGAGCCAGTCGGCGAGCGCCTGCACATCGGCCTCGACCGTCAGATCGGCGGCGTACGCCACGGCACCGGTCTCGGCCTCCAGCGCGGCCAGCCTCTCGGCACGACGCGCGACCGCGACGACCTCCCAGCCGTCGGCGCGCAGGCGCCGTGCGGTCGCCTCACCGATCCCCGTGCTCGCACCCGTCACCACTGCTCGTCTGTTCGCCATGCACCCACGCTAGGGCTTCGCCGTGAACCCGGTGTTACACACCCGCCCCGCGCCCTTGTTACCCCGCGTTTCTCGGACGTTGTCGCCCGCAGCGCGCCCCTCTAGCCTCGTCATGTTCGCGACAGCCGCCGCGGCACCCGCAGACTTAGGAGCACGTGATGTCCGCACCCGAGAACTGGCTCTTCGAGACCAAGCAGATCCACTCCGGCGCCGCACCGGATCCCACCACCAAGGCGCGCGCGACGCCGATCTACCAGACCACGTCGTACGTGTTCGACAACGCCGACCACGCGGCCAACCTCTTCTCGCTCGCCGAGCCCGGCAACGTCTACACCCGCATCATCAACCCCACGCAGAGCGTGGTCGAGGAGCGCATCGCCGCGCTCGAGGGAGGCACAGCGGCGCTGCTGGTCGCCTCGGGTCAGGCGGCCGAGACGTTCGCGGTGCTCAACATCGCCGGGGCGGGCGACCACATCGTCTCCTCGAGCTCGATCTACGGCGGCACGTACAACCTGTTCAAGTACACGCTCGCCAAGCTCGGCATCACGACGACGTTCGTCGAGAACCAGGACGACCCGGAGGAGTGGCGTCGCGCGGTCCGCCCGAACACCAAGCTCTTCTTCGCCGAGACGGTCGGAAACCCCAAGATCAACGTCCTCGACATCCGCACCGTCTCCGACATCGCGCACGAGGCAGGTGTGCCCCTGATCGTCGACAACACGATCGCGACCCCGTACCTCATCCGCCCCTTCGAGTTCGGCGCCGACATCGTCGTGCACTCTGCGACGAAGTTCCTCGGCGGACACGGCACGACGATCGGCGGCGTCATCGTCGACGGCGGCCGCTTCCCGTGGTCGCAGCACGTCGACCGCTTCCCGGAGCTCACCGAGCCCGACCCCTCGTACCACGGCCTCAGCTACACCGGTGCGCTCGGTGACGGCGTCGCCTACGTCACCAAGGCCCGCGTGCAGCTGCTGCGGGACCTGGGCGCCGCGATCGCTCCGATCAGCGCGTGGTTGCTGCTGCAGGGCATCGAGACCCTCTCGCTGCGCGTCGAGCGCCACGTGCAGAATGCGCAGGAGATCGCGGAGTGGCTCGAGAACCAGGACGACGTCGCCTCGGTGAACTACTCGGGTCTTCCGACCTCGCCCTGGTACGCCGCCGCCAACCAGTACGCCCCGAAGGGCGTCGGCGCGGTGCTCTCGTTCGAGCTCAAGGGCGGCGTGGGAGCCGGACGCGCCTTCGTCGACAACCTCACCCTGTTCAGCCACCTCGCCAACATCGGTGACGTGCGTTCGCTCGTGATCCACCCCGCATCCACGACGCACTCGCAGCTGACCCCCGAGCAGCAGCTCACGGCCGGTGTCACGCCGGGCCTCGTGCGCCTGTCGGTCGGCCTCGAGAACGTCGCCGACCTCAAGGCCGACCTCGAGAACGCGCTGTCGGCTGCGCGACAGGCCTCGGAGGCCGCACGCGCCTGAGCCGCAACGCACGAACGCCCCGGATGCCGCATCCGGGGCGTTCGTGCGTTCGGCGCGGCCGCTGTGACGTAACACGGGCGCGAGGAGGCGAGGACGCCGGGAGAATGGAGCGATGGACTGGCAGACCTCCGAGGACACGGTGCCGAGCGCTCCGGTCACGGAGGCCGACGCCCGGCTCGCCCGTGGCCGTCCGCCCGCAAGCGGCGCGTGGCGCGACGGCGACCCGGCCGGCGATCGCCGGTTCGCGGCCTTCCGCGGCTTCCGCACCGAGAACGGCGCCGTCCTGCCCGCCGCGCGTCTCGCCTACGAGAGCTGGGGCGAGTTGTCGCCCGCCGGCGACAACGCGGTCCTCATCCTGCACGCGCTGACAGGCGACAGTCACGTACGCGGGGAGGCCGGCCTGGCCCACCCCACCGACGGATGGTGGGACGAGATCGTCGGGCCCGGGGCCGCGATCGACACGGATCGCTGGTTCGTCGTCGCGCCCAACATGCTCGGCGGCTGCCAGGGCTCGACCGGTCCCGCGACCATCGCCCCCGACGGCACCGAATGGGGCGCGCGCTTCCCGTACCTGACGATCCGCGACCAGATCGCGGCCCAGGCCCTGTTGGCGGACGAGCTCGGCATCGGCAGCTGGCGCGCTGTCATCGGCGGCTCGATGGGCGGCATGCACGCGCTCGAGTGGGGGGCGACCTACCCCGGTCGCGTGGAGCGTCTGGCGGTTCTGGCGGCTCCCCCGCTGACCACGGCCGATCAGATCGCCCTGAACTCGGTGCAGCTCGAGGCCATCCGCATCGACCCGGGCTACGCGGGCGGCGACTACTACGACGCACCAGCCGGCGAGGGCCCCCACCGCGGACTCGCCCTGGCCAGGCGGATGGCGCTCTTGAACTATCGGAGCCCGACGGAGCTGAACCTGCGTTTCCAGCGCTCCTGGCAGTCCGGGGTGAGCCCGCTCGGGCGCGGCGGCCGGTTCGCGGTGGAGTCCTACCTCGACTTCCACGGCAACAAGTTCACGCGCCGCTTCGATGCGAACAGCTACCTCACCCTCGTGGAGGCGATGAACTCGCACGACGTGGGACGCGAGCGGGGCGGCGTCGAGGACGCTCTGGGACGCATCACCGCACGCACGCTCGTGCTCGGCATCGACAGCGACCGCCTCTTCCCGGTCGAGGGGCAGCACCGCATCGCCCACGGCATCCGCGACACGCTCGACGGCGACCAGGCAGCCGTCATCACGAGCGACTACGGCCACGACGGCTTCCTCATCGAGACGGATGCGGTCGCCCACCACCTGGGCCGACTGCTCGACGCGTAGGAGCCGTCGTCACTCGGCGGAGGTCGAGGAGTGCGCGTAGACGATCGGGACGCCCCGGCGGCGTTCGACCCCGTACGCGGTGAACGCGATCGCGAGCCCCGCCGCGGCGAGGGCGGCGCCGACCCAGGGCGGCGCGACGAAGCCCCACCCCGCGGCGATCACCGCACCGCCGAGGGCGGCGCCGAGGCTGTTGCCGATGTTGAGAGCGGAGTGATTGAGCGCCGCGGCGATCGACTGGTTGTCGCCCGCCACATCCATGAGCCGCGTCTGGATCGCGGGGCTCAGCGCCGACGAGACCGCGCCCACGACGAACACCATGATCGCGAGCGCCCAGATCCAGACGGCCGTCACGGCGAGAACGGCCAGCGACACCGCCAGCACCGCGAGACCGAGCAGCAGCGTGCGGCGCAGGTTGACGTCGGAGAGGTGTCCGCCCAGCAGATTCCCGACCGTCATCCCGAGCCCCATGCCCACGAGCACGAGCGGCACGACCGCCTGCGGCGCACCGGCGACCTCCGTCACCAGCGGCGCCACGTAGCTGTAGACCGCGAAGAAGCCGCCGAACCCGATCGATCCGATCCCCAGCGTGAACCACACCTGCGGGATGCGGAACACGCCCAGCTCCGCGCGAAGCGTGCGTCCCGGCCGCCCAGGAGCGCGTGGCACGAACACGGCGATGCAGATCGTGGCGAGTGCGAAGATGGCGGCGACCACGCCGAACGCGACGCGCCACCCGAACTGCTGCCCGAGGTAGGTCCCAGCGGGGACGCCGACCACATTCGCGACGGTGAGGCCGGTCAGCACGAAGGCGACACCCTGGGCACGCCGCCCCGGCCCGAGCACGTCCGCCGCCACGAGCGCCCCGATCCCGAAATACGCGCCATGCGGCAGCCCCGCCAGGAAGCGCGAGACCGCGACCAGCTCGAAGTTCGGCGCGATCACGGTGAGGGCGTTGAAGACGGTCAGCGCCAGGGCGAGGACCACCATGACGCGGTGGCGCGGGAACCGCGCGACGAGCCCCGCGATCGTCGGCGCGCCGACGACGACGCCGAGTGCGTAGAGGCTGATGAGCCAACCCGCTTGGGCGATGGCCGCATCCGGGTCCGCCGCCGACTGGTTCGGCAGGAGCGCGCCCGCGATGTCCGGCAGCAACCCCATGACCGTGAACTCGGTCATCCCGATGCCGAAGCTGCCGATGGCGAGAGAGAGGAGCGCCCACATCGCCGCCCCCTTCGTCTGGGTCGAAGAGGTCACCGGGCCATGTTAGTCACGCGGGCCGCGGCCGCCGAATCGTTTCGCCCGCCGGATCGTCACGCCGATGCGGCGTCGGCAGAGGCGGCATCCTCGATCGCCCGCTCGAGGCGCTCGATCTTGCCGTCCAGCTCGCCCGTGTAGCCGGGGCGGATGTCGGCCTTCAGCACCAGCGAGACACGCGAGCCGAACGGCAGCACCGCGTCGGTGGCCGCCTTCACGACGGCGAACACCTCGTCCCACTCCCCCTCGATCTCGGTGAACATCGAACTCGTACGGTGCGGGAGCCCCGATTCACGCACGACCTTCACGGCCGCTGCGACCGCGTCGTGCACGGAGCCGTCCGCGCGGCCGGTGCCGCTGGGGGCGACGGAGAAAGCGACGAGCATCGCGGTCCTTTCGTCAGGCGGTGAGCACGTGGGGCGTGCGGGTGAAGCTCGAGCGCGTGCGCACCCGAGCGAGCTTGACGACCGTCCACACGGCGATCACGACGAGCAGGATGTTGCGGACCGTGATGACCACGACGGGGAACGGCAGCGCCACCAGCAGGTCGAAGTAGACCATCGGATAGATGATCTGCGTCGCGCCCGCGATCGCGAGCACGAGAACGGCGGGTCCGAACCAGCGCTTGCGGTCCAGGACCAGCGCGATCACGAGCGGCACGCTCAGCCACACCATGTACTGGGGCGAGCCGACCTTGTTCAGCGCAATGAAGGCGGCGACGAGCGCGAGCGAGAGGGTGGGGAAGACGGCGCTGAAGTGGGCGCCGCGCCACATCTTGTACGCACCCAGCGCCGCGATGCCCAGCACGCCGACGGCGAGCAGAGGCGTCATCACGGCGATCACCGGGTTGACGGCGGGGGCCCGACACCTCGAACGTCAGCAGGTCGGGGTCGTAGAAGATCTGCGAGGGACCGCCGAGCATCGCGTCCCACAGATAGAAGGTGCTGACGGGCGATTCGACCTGCAGTCCGCGACCGGTCTGGTCGCTGACGAACCCGAAGGCGTAGGCCGCGCCGCCCATCAGGAGGACCGCGCCGAGTGTCACGCCGCTGACGGCGGCGGCGGCGCCGATCACGGCGAGACGGCGACGGACGGCGATGACCGCGGCCGCCAGGAGGGCCGCCGGCCACACCTTGATCCACGTCGCCACGGCGAGAAGACCGGCACCGAGCCACGGACGGCCCACCAGCCACAGCGCTCCCATGATGCCCAGCGGCACCGTCACGGCATCCAGCCGGTACAGCGCGACCGGGCCCATCAGCGCGATGAACGCGAGCCAGAACCAAGCCGCCGTGACGCGTCCGCGCGAGCGTCCGCGGCCCACGAGGACGGCGAACGCGGCAGCATCGACGAGGCCCACCATGATCGCCCACGCCGGCGTGTACGACACCGCCCAGGCGAACAGCCAGGTGGCGAGCATCGGAAGCATCGCGAGCTGCGGATAGACCCATGCGTCGGTCAGTCCGACGAAGCCGTAGTAGGCGCTGACCTCCTGACCCGTGGCCGTGTCGGTCTGCGGCCACCAGCCGCCGTTGAGGTATGCGCCCGACCACGGCTCGTACACCCGATAGACGTCGCCCATGGGTTCGTTGGGCATGACCCATCCGAGAACGGAGACCCCGATATGGACGACGAGGAAAGCGATCCACAACAGAGCCCGTCTCGACACGGGCCTCATCCTACGTGGCGCGCCACGGAGCTTCCTGATCAGCGGCGGGCCGCGAGGGTCTCCCCGACCGCCCGCGGCAGGTGGTCTGCGACATCCGACGCGGTGATCGGACCGCCCCGACTCCCCCACCGTGCGGCGGCCAGCGCGCCGGCACGTCCGTGCAGCCACGCAGCAGCGGCCGCCGCATCCGCGAGATGTTCCGGCGAGGGATCGCCCGCGGCAACCGCACCCGCCACGACCGCGCCGAGCGCACCGGCGAGCACGTCCCCGGTCCCGGCGGTGGCGAGCCAGGGCACACCGGAGCGGATCCGGCGAAGCCCGCCGCCGGGATCCGCGACGAGCGTCACGGCGCCTTTCAGCAGCACGACGGCCCCCGTCTCACGAGAGGTCTGGAGGGCCTCTGCCTCCCTCTCGCCCATCGGCGCGAGCCCGAGGGCCTCACGAAGCCGCGCGAACTCCCGGGCGTGAGGGGTGAGGATCATCGGGGCCGTCGCCTCGGGCGCCAGATCGAGAGCACCGGCGTCCACGACGACAGGATCTCCAGCGGCGAGCACGTCGCGCAGCGCCTCGGTCTCGGACGGGTCGCGAGACGCGGCATCCGTTCCCGAGCCGATCACCCAGGCTTGGACGCGTCCGGGCGCGGTGACGGTCTCGGGACGGTGTGCCAGCACCATGTCGGCCGCCCGTGCAGGTCCGATGTAGCGAACCATGCCGCATCCGGCGTGCCACGCGGCACTCACTCCCAGCACCGCCGCGCCCGGATAGTCCGCCGAGCCGGTGCGCAGGCCCACCACCCCACGGGAATACTTGTCATCGTCCGCCGTTGGCATGCGAAGGATGCGCGCGGTGCGCGCCGCATCCTGTTCGATCGCCGTCATGGCGCCACCCTATCCGCGAAGGAGTACCGTGACCGCGCTGTTCAGCCCCTACACGATCCGAGGCGTCGAGTTCCGCAATCGGCTGTGGGTGGCACCCATGTGCCAGTACAGCGCGAGGGACGGCTTCCCCGGCGAGTGGCACCACGTGCACCTCGCCCAGTTCGCGTCCGGCGGAGCCGGTCTCGTCATCAGCGAGGCGACCGCGGTCTCGCCCGAGGGGCGCATCTCGCCCGAGGACACGGGGATCTACTCCGACGAGCAGCGCGACGCGTGGGCACCCATCGTCACGGCGATCCATGCCCGCGGTGCGGCCGCCGGCATCCAGCTCGCCCACGCCGGGCGCAAGGCGTCGACCTACTCGCCCTTCTCCGGGCACCGGGGCACCGTGCCGGCTGAGGCCGGCGGGTGGGAGACCGTCGCCCCCTCCTCGATCGCCTTCGAGGGGTATGCCACCCCCCGCGAGCTCACCCTCGACGAGATCGACGCGCTCGTCGCCTCCTTCGCCTCCGCCGCCCGCCGCGCCGTCGAGGCGGGCTTCGACGTCCTCGAGGTGCACGCCGCACACGGCTACCTGCTGCACGAGTTCCTCTCGCCGCTGTCCAACCACCGCACCGACGAGTTCGGCGGTCCGCTGGTGAACCGCGCGCGCCTCCTGCTGCGGGTGGTCGCCGCGGTGCGTGAGGCCGCCGGCGAGCTTCCCGTATTCGTCCGCTTCTCCGGTACCGACTGGGCGCAAGGCGGCTGGGACATCGAGGAGACCGCGCAGGTCGCCGTCTGGGCGGCAGAGGCCGGCGCCGACTTCTTCGACATCTCCTCCGGCGGACTCGTCGCCCACCAGGACATCACCGTCGGCCCCGGGTACCAGGTGCCGCTCGCCCGCCGTGTGCGCGACGAGGGGCTCGCCGTCAGCGCCGTCGGGCTCATCGAGACCGGCACGCAGGCCGAGCAGGTGCTGCAGGACGGCGACGCGGACGCGATCATGGCAGCACGCGAATGGCTCCGCGATCCGCACTTCGCCCTCCGCGCCGCCGATGAGCTCGGCGTCGTCGGCCCCTGGCCGCCGCAGTACGAGCGCGCCGCGCGCCACCGCTGAGTCCCGCGACTCAGCGGCCGCGGCGCGTCGCGTCCTGCACTTCGCCGATCAGCTCCTCGATGACGTCCTCCAGGAACAGGACGGCGGTCGTGTTGCCCTGGGCGTCGCGCACCTGAGCCAGGTGACGCCCCGCCCGGCGCATGGCCGCCAGCGCGTCCTCCAGGTCGGTCGTCTCCTGCACCTGCACCATGTGGTGGATCCGCTTGGTCGGGATCGGACGGTCGACAGAGGGGTCCACGCCGTCCTCCGCCACGCGCAGCACATCCTTCAGGTGCACGTAGCCGACCGGCATCCCCTCGTCGTCCACGATCACGTATCGCGAGAAGCCGTGTCGGGCGACCGCGCGCTCGATCTCGTCCGGGGTGGTCAGCTGCGGCAGCGTCACCAGATCCTCGAGCGGGACGGCGACGTCGCCGGCGTCCTTGTCCGTGAACTCGACGACCGCGGACACCGTCCCGGCCGCATCCTCCAGGACGCCCTCGATACGCGACTGGTTGACGATCGTCGCCACCTCTTCGAGCGTGAAGGTCGAGGCGGCCTCGTCCTTGGGCTCGACGCGGAACAGCCGCACGACGTGGTTGGCGATCCAGTTGAGCGTGACGATGACGGGGTGGAACACCCGCGACACCCCGACCAGCGGCGGCGCAAGCATGAGCACCGCACGGTCGGGTACGGAGAAGGCCAGGTTCTTCGGCACCATCTCGCCGAACACCACGTGCAGGTAGGACACCAGCACGAGCGCGACGATGAACGCGATGACATCAACCGCGGCCTCGCCCCAGCCGGTCAGCTCGAGCGGCACGGCCAGCAGGTGGTGGATCGCCGGCTCCGAGACGTTCAGGATCAGCAGCGAGCAGATCGTGATTCCGAGCTGACACGTCGCGAGCATGAGCGTCGCGTGCTCCATGGCCCACAACGCGGTCTTGGCGGAGCGCGAGCCCTTCTCCGCGAGCGGCTCGATCTGCGAGCGCCGCGCGGAGATCACGGCGAACTCCGCACCGACGAAGAACGCGTTGAACACCAGCAGCACGACCAGCCAGAGGATTCCCGCCCAGTCGCTCATCGGGTCCGCTCCTGCTCGTCGATGTCCGCATCCTCCGGGACCGGTCTGGGGGTGAAGCGCACCCGGTCGACGCGGCGGCCGTCCATGCGCACGACGGCGAGCGTGCCGTCTTCGATCTCGACCTCGTCGCCGACGGCCGGGATGCGGCCGAGCTCGGCCATGAGGAAGCCGCCGAGCGTGTCGTAGACCTCGCCCTCGGGAACGCGGATGCCGGTGCGATCGAGCACCTCGTCCGGGCGCAGAGCCGCCGACACGGTGAGCGAGTCCGCCCCGCGCACGATCTCGGCACGGCGACGGTCGTGCTCGTCGAGCACCTCGCCCACGATCTCCTCGACGAGGTCCTCGAGCGTCACCACGCCGGCCGTTCCGCCGTACTCGTCGAGCACGACGGCCATCTGGTAGCCACGGGCGCGGAGCTCCGCGACGAGCTGATCGAGGTGCACGGTCTCCGGCACCCGGAGCGGCTCGGTCGCGAGGGCGGCGGCGGGCACATCGGTGCGCCGCTCGCGCGGCACACCGATGGCGGCCTTCAGGTGCACGATGCCGACGATGTCGTCCATGGAATCGCCGAACACGGGGAAGCGGCTGTGACCGGTCTTCCGGGCGAGCTGGATGACGTCGTCGGCGGAGTCGGACGCGGCGACCGCGTGCACGCGCGGACGCGGCGTCATCACGTCGTCGGCTGTCAGACGCGCGAACGTGAGGCTGCGATCCAGCAGTGACGCCGTGTCCTCCTCCAGCACGCCGGCGCTCGCGGATCGGCGCACGAGGCTGGAGAGCTCCTCGGCGGTGCGGGCGCCGGAGAGCTCTTCCTTCGGCTCGATGCCGATGGAGCGCAGGATGCCGTTGGCACTGCCGTTGAGCACGGAGACGGCCGGACGGAACACGGTCGTGAACGCGACCTGGAACGGCATGACGAGCTTGGCCGTCTGCCGCGGGATCGCGAGCGCGAAGTTCTTGGGGACGAGCTCGCCCAGGATCATCGAGAAGACGGTGGCGATCGCGATGCCGATCGTGGCCGCGAGCCCCACCACGATCGCCTCCGGCACACCCCAGCCCGCGAGCACGGGGCGCAGGAGGTTGGAGATCGCCGGCTCCATCGTGTAGCCGGTGAGCAGGGTCGTCAGCGTGATGCCCAGCTGCGCGCTCGACAGGTGCGTCGAGGTGATGCGCAGCGCGCTGATGGTCATCGCGAGTCGCGACTCGCCCGCATCCCTGCGCGCTTCGAGGTCCGCGCGGTCCAGGTTCACCAGCGCGAACTCGCTGGCGACAAACAGACCGGTTCCGATCGTGAGCAAGAGCCCCACGCCCAGCATGACGTAATCCATCACACGTCACCTCCCTCGAGGGAGGCGGGTCGGTGGGGCCATCGTCTGCAACTGGGAGGGTCGTCCATCGTGCCGGACAGTCTACGGGAGCCCCGGCTCCTGCGTCCCGTTCCTGTGCACTCCGTGGGCGCCGCCCACCCGGCGCCCACCGCTCCCCCCTCCGGTTGCCCTTGCCCGAGTTGCGTCGCATGTGCGCAGCCGCGACAGTTCTGTGCAACTGCGACAGATCATCACTGTCGCAGTTGCGCACATCTGTCACCCCACCCGCGGCCCACCTGCCGTGCGGCGGCACGTGTGCTCCCTCCTCCCCGGGGCGACGGATGCGGCGCGTCCTCCCACGGGGACGGATGCGGCCCCATCCGCTCGCCCGGAGCGCCGCACGATGGCCGCATGACGTGGCGCGACGCTCCCCCGCTCACCGGCCTCCGCCGACGACGTGACGAGCCCTTCGATCGGCCCGATGAGCGCCGGCTGCGACGCGAGATCGAGGCCGGGACCGTCGTGCGCGCCGCGCCCGGGGTCTTCGTCGACGGCGCCCACTGGCGCCGGCTGCCGCCGATGGCTCGCCACGCGCAACGTGTCTGGGAAGCCTCGCTCCGCGTCACCCCGGGTACGGTCTTCAGCCACCACGCCGCGGCCGCGCTGCACGGCATCGACACGCTCGGCGACTGGCCCGCGCGGCTGGACGTCTCCGTCGAGGCGGGTGCGGGAGGGCGCTCAACCGGGCTGATGCGTCGGCACACGCGCGCGATGGCGGAGGCGGAGCTCCTGCCGTGGGGCGACTGCTTCGTCACCAGCCCGGCGCAGACCGCGGTCGATCTCGCCGCATCCCTTCCGTTCGTGGAGGGAGTCGCCGCCGTCGACCAAGCGATCTGGGGCGGACGTCCCGGTGGGGCGCTCGCCACCGTCCCGCAGCTGCGCGAACGTGCGGCCGCGCGCCGGCGGCGGGGGCTCGCCCGCATCCACCGTGCTCTCGCGTTCGCGCGCGTCGGGGCGGCCAACGTGAGGGAGAGTCAAAGCAGAGTGCTGATCGTGGAACTCGGGTTCCCGGAGCCGGAGATCCAGCACCGCATCCGCCTCGCCGACGGCGCGTTGTACGTCGCCGACTTCTTCTGGCCGCGTCACGACCATATCGGCGAGTTCGACGGCCTCGGCAAGTACTTCGCCTTCGCCCGTGAGACCGGGCTCACGCCCGTCCAGGCTCTCGCCGCGGAGAAGGATCGGGAGGATGCGCTCCGGCGTCTGGTTGGCGGGTTCTCGCGGTGGCGCACCGGCGATCTCGACGACCCGCGGCGTCTGTACGACATCCTCCGCGGTGCCGGACTCCCGACGTCCCGCCCGCGTCCGCTGGGCTAGCTGTACCCGGTCATGAGGTTGGTGACACCCGGCTGATTGGGGGTTGGCCGCCGCAGGCGGTGTGTGCTCGAGCGTAGTTGTAGTGCTCGAGCCAGGGCGCGAGCGCTTCGGAGCGGTGCTGGTTGGAGACGTAGGGGGCCCGGTAGGCCCAGTGTTCCTGCATGGTCCGGTTGAATCGTTCGGCTTTGCCGTTCTGCCAGGGGCAGTGCGGCTTGGTGGTGATGTGCCTCGCGTTGAGGAGGGACAGCTGGCCTTGGAACGCGGCCGAGACGGTGTAGTTCTTGGCGTTGTCGGTCATGACCTCACGGATGTGGATCCCGTGACGGGTGAAGAACTCGGTCGCGGCGGCGAGGAACGCTGCGCAGGTGGTGCCCTTCTCGTCCGGCAGGATCTGCGCGAACGCGAGGCGGGAGTGGTCGTCGACGGCGACATGGACGTAGTCAAAGCCAAGCTTGACCTTCCGGTCCCGACCGCTGTGATGGTCGATCGTGGCGGGGCCTTGGACGCGCCAGCCGCCGCCTTCGGGGATGCGGCCGAGCTTCTTCACATCGATGTGGATCAGATCCCCTGGGGCGTCACGCTCGTAGCGGACCTGGGTGCGCCGTGACGCGCGCAACGCGATGCCGGTGACCGGATCCAGCTCGTGCAGCGCCGGCAGCCCCGCCTTCGCGATCAGCCGGGAAACGGTGCGCGGGCTGGCCCCGCAAGCGCGGGCGATGTCGTCGCGCCCGAGCCGCTCACGCGAGCGCAGCTCAACGACGGCGGCTGCTGTCGCGGCGGCAGTCGCCGTCGGAGACGACACCGGACGCGAAGACCGATCGGACAGCCCTGCTTCGCCCGCAGCGCGGTAGCGGGCCAGCCAGCGATGAGCGCACTGACGCGAGACGCCCATCTCCTTGGCAACGTGCGAGACGGGACGTCCGCCGAGAACCCGGCGCACGAGAATCAGACGACCCGCGACAGTGAGCCGCGCATTACGGTGGACCAAGAGAAGGCCTCCACTTCGGTGACGTTAGACACCACCAATCGTGGAGGCCTTCTCCCTATCCGAATGTCACCAACCTCATGACCGGGTACAGCTAGCCCCCTCCCGCCACACTTTTGCGCACTTGCGCCTGTCAATCTCTGTGGCGGATGCGGAAGAGTGGCGCATCTGCGCAGATGCGACGCAACTCGGGCACAGGGAGGGAGGACCGGGACGGCGTCACCAGCTGACGGGAAGGGCCTTGCCCTCCTCGTAGCCGGCCGCCGACTGCAGGCCCACGAGTGCTCGCTCGTGGAACTCGGGCACGGTCGCCGCCCCCGCGTAGGTGAACGAGGACCGCACGCCCGAGGTGATCATGTCGAGCAGGTCCTCGAGCCCCGGCCGCAGCGGGTCGAGGTAGATCCTCGACGACGAGATCCCCTCGGCGAACAGCTCCTTGCGGGCGAGCTCGTAGGCGTCGAGCCCGCCGAACCGCGCGTGCACCGCCTTCGTCGAGGCCATGCCCCAGGACTCCTTGTAGACCCGTCCCTGCTCATCCGCGAACAGCTCGCCGGGCGCCTCGATCGTCCCGGCGAACCACGAACCGACCATGACGGATGCGGCACCCGCCGCCAGCGCGAGCGCCACATCACGCGGATAGCGGACGCCGCCGTCCGCCCACACGTGCGCGCCCAGCTCGCGTGCCGCCGAGGCAGTCTCCAGCACGGCCGAGAACTGCGGCCGCCCCACGGCGGTCATCATGCGCGTGGTGCACATGGCACCGGGCCCCACCCCGACCTTCAGGATGGAAGCGCCCGCGGTGACGAGGTCGTGAACACCGTCCGAGGTCACGATGTTGCCCGCCACGAGCGGCAGCCCGAGGCCCAGGTCCGCCACGACGCGCAGGGCGCGCAGCATGCCCTCCTGGTGCCCGTGGGCGGTGTCGAGCACGAGCACATCGACACCGGCGGCGGCCAAGGCGCGTGCCTTGGCCGCGACGTCACCGTTGATGCCGATGGCCGCGGCGACGATCAGGCGCCCGTCGGCGTCCACCGCCGGGCTGTACAGCGTCGAACGCAGCGCGCTGCGCCGGGAGAGCGTACCGACGAGGTGACCGCGTTCGACGACGCACACCGTCTCCGCATCCGCCGCGACGAGCAGGTCGAACCCGTGACGGGCATCCGTCACGTCGTCGGCATCGATCGCGAGCGGCCGGGCGCGCACGAGGTCCCCGAGGGTCGCGTCCGGCAGCGCGGTCGCGAGGCGCGTGGCCGGCACGACCCCGACGACATCGGCCAGGTCGAGGGATGCGGCCGAGGGATCCGCCACGACGATGCCGTACCCCTCTGTCGCGGGCAGGAGCTTGGCGGCGTCCGACGCGGTCGCCGTCGGAGGCAGCACGATCGGGGTGTCCCAACGCACCGGCTGACGCTTGACCCACCGGATGGCGGCATCGAGCTCCTGCAGCGGCATGTCCTGCGGGAGCACGCCCAGGCCGCCGCGTCGAGCGAGAGTCGCCGCGAGTCGCGCGCCGGTGACGGAGTTCATGTTGGCGGAGACCAGCGGAATGCGCATCGCCGTGCCGTCGCGCGGCGACAGGTCCACATCCAGACGACTCGTGATCCCGGAACGTCGAGGCACCAGGAACACGTCGGAGTAGGTGAGGTCGGTCTCGGGTTGCGCGCCGTAGAACTCCATGTCTGCAGAGCGTACGCCGCCCATACTCCGCCGGGCCTGTCAACCGCGACGCGCCGGGAGCGAACGCCGGAATACTCGACTAGGCTTGCGTGTCGTGCGTGTGGGCCCACGACGGCCCCGCATTGCGAATAAATCTCACGAAAGCGGGCGATCGAGAGTGTCGAGCCAGGTGACGGGCGTCGGAGTATCGAACGAAGGAGAGTTCGGAGCCAACGAGTGGCTCGTCGAGGAACTCTACGAACAGTTCCTTGTCGACCGTAACTCGGTCGACAAGTCCTGGTGGCCGGTCCTGGAGGCCTACCACTCCCAGGCCGGATCGGGCGGCGCTCCCAAGGCGGCGGCCGCCGCATCCGAGCCCCACCCGGTGACGGCGCCGATCCCCGTGATCGGCTCGCAGCCGGTGGCACGGACGACCGGCAAGCCGGCCAAGCCGCAGCCGATCCCGGCGCAGGCCCCCAAGGCACAGCCGTCCGACCCCGCGGGCGAGGTGCGGGAGGACGTCGTCACGACCCTCAAGGGGATGACGAAGACCCTCGCCGCCAACATGGACGAGTCGCTGACCGTTCCCACCGCGACGAGCGTTCGCACCGTGCCGGCGAAGCTGATGATCGACAACCGCATCGTCATCAACAACCACATGGCGCGAACCCGTGGCGGCAAGGTGAGCTTCACGCACCTGATCGGGTGGGCGCTCATCCAGGCGCTCAAGGAGTTCCCGAGCCAGAACGTCTTCTACGCCGAGGTCGACGGCAAGCCCTCGGTCGTCGCTCCCGCCCACATCAACCTGGGCATCGCGATCGATCTCCCCAAGCCCGACGGCACGCGCGCGCTCATGGTGCCGAGCATCAAGCGGGCGGAGTCGCTCACGTTCAACGAGTTCCTCGCCTCCTACGAAGACCTCGTCAAGCGCGCCCGCACCAACAAGCTGACGGCGGCCGACTTCCAGGGAACCACGCTCTCGCTCACCAACCCGGGCGGCATCGGCACCGTGCACTCGGTGCCCCGTCTCATGAAGGGTCAGGGCTGCATCATCGGCGCGGGCGCCCTCGAGTACCCCGCCGAGTTCCAGGGCTCGAGCGAGAAGACGCTCGTCGAGCTCGGCATCGGCAAGACGATCACGCTGACGAGCACCTATGACCACCGCGTGATCCAGGGCGCCGGCTCCGGCGAGTTCCTCAAGAAGGTCCACGAGCTGCTCATCGGGCAGCGCGACTTCTACGAGGGCATCTTCGCGGCGCTGCGCATCCCCTACGCCCCCATCCGCTGGGGCAGCGACATCAACGTCGACCTCGCGGAGCGCATCGACAAGGGTGCCCGCGTCCAGGAGCTCATCAACTCCTTCCGCGTCCGCGGGCACCTGATGGCGGACATCGATCCGCTCGAGTACGTGCAGCGCACGCATCCCGATCTCGAGATCGAGAGCCACGGGCTCACCTTCTGGGACCTCGACCGCGAGTTCATCGTCGGCGGTTTCGGCGGCAAGCGCCAGATGAAGCTCCGCGACATCCTGGGCGTGCTGCGCGACTCCTACTGCCGCACCCTCGGCATCGAGTACATGCACATCCAGGACCCGATGCAGCGCAAGTGGTTCCAGGACAACGTCGAGGTGAAGTACCAGAAGCCCGGCCACGACGAGCAGCTGCGCATCCTCTCCAAGCTCAACCAGGCCGAGGCCTTCGAGACGTTCCTGCAGACCAAGTACGTCGGCCAGAAGCGCTTCAGCCTCGAGGGCAGCGAATCGGTCATCCCCCTGCTCGACGAGATCCTGCAGGGTGCGGCCTCGGCGGGCCTCGACGGCGCAGCCATCGGCATGGCGCACCGCGGGCGCCTGAACGTGCTGACCAACGTCGCCGGCAAGACCTACGGCCAGGTCTTCCGTGAGTTCGAGGGCACCAGCCTTCCCGGCAACAAGCGCGGCTCGGGCGACGTGAAGTACCACCTGGGCACCGAGGGCACGTTCCAATCGGATGCGGGCACGGAGCTCCCGGTGATCCTCGCCGCCAACCCGTCGCACCTCGAGACCGTCGACGGCGTGCTCGAGGGCATCGTGCGCGCCAAGCAGGACCGCAAGCCGATCGGCACCTTCGCATGGCTGCCCATCCTCGTCCACGGCGACGCGGCCTTCGCCGGCCAGGGCGTGGTCGTGGAGACGCTGCAGATGTCGCAGCTGCGCGGCTATCGCACCGGCGGCACCGTGCACGTCGTCATCAACAACCAGCTCGGCTTCACGACGCTGCCCGTCGACGGACGCACCTCCGTGTACGCGACGGATGTGGCCAAGACGATCCAGGCCCCCATCCTGCACGTGAACGGCGATGACCCCGAGGCCGTCGTGCGCGCCGCCGAGCTCGCCTTCCGGTACCGCCAGGAGTTCCACCGCGACATCGTCATCGACCTGGTCAGCTACCGCCGCCGCGGTCACAACGAGGGCGACGACCCGTCGATGACGCAGCCCCTCATGACGAACCTCGTCGAGGCGAAGCGCTCGGTCCGCCGGCTCTACACGGAGTCGCTCGTCGGCCGAGGCGACATCACCGAGGAGGAGTACGAGCAGGCCAAGCGCGACTTCCAGGATCGCCTGGAGGTGGCGTTCGCCGAGACGCACGAGGCCGAGACCGGCACGCATCCCGTCGTCGCCGAGAGCGTCGAGGTCGAGCGGGCCGTCGGCGAGCCGGAGACGACAGGAGTGTCGACCGATGTCGTGCAGCTGATCGGCGACGCCTTCGTGAACAAGCCCGACGGCTTCACGGTGCACGCCAAGCTGCAGCAGCTGCTCGACAAGCGGCACACCATGAGCCGCTCGGGCGGAATCGACTGGGCCTTCGGCGAGCTGCTCGCGTTCGGCTCGCTGCTCGTCGAGGGAACGCCGGTGCGCCTGGCGGGCCAGGACTCCCGTCGCGGCACGTTCGTGCAGCGCCACGCCGTCTTCCACGATCGCGACAACGGTCAGGAATGGCTGCCGCTGACGAATCTCAGCGAGGGCCAGGGACGCTTCTTCGTCTACGACTCGCTGCTGAGCGAGTACGCGGCCGTCGCGTTCGAGTACGGCTACTCGGTGGAGCGCCCTGACGCGCTGGTGCTGTGGGAGGCGCAGTTCGGCGACTTCGCCAACGGCGCCCAGACCGTGATCGACACGTATCTGTCGTCGGCCGACCAGAAGTGGGGTCAGCAGTCGAGTGTCGTGCTGCTGCTGCCGCACGGATACGAGGGCGCCGGCCCCGACCACTCCTCCGCTCGCATCGAGCGTTTCCTGCAGATGTGCGCGCAGGAGAACATGACGGTCGCGCGCCCCTCGACGCCGGCCTCCTACTTCCACCTGCTGCGCCGCCAGGCCTACGCCCAGCCGCGCCGTCCGCTCGTCGTGTTCACCCCGAAGGCCATGCTGCGTCTGCGTGACGCCGTCAGCCCCGTCGAGGCGTTCACGCAGGGCAAGTTCGAGCCGGTGCTGGACGACGAGCGCGGCGGCGACAAGAACGCCGTCACGAGAGTGCTGCTGCACGCCGGCAAGATCCACTGGGACCTGCGCTCGGAGCTCGACAAGAACCCCGACGACCGTGTGGCTCTGGTGCGTCTCGAGCAGTACTACCCCGCGCCGATCGACGAGCTCAACGCCGTCATCGACGGCTATCCGAACGCGGAGCTCGTGTGGGTCCAGGAAGAGCCCGAGAACCAGGGCGCCTGGCCGTTCATCGCCCTCGAGGTCGTCAAGCACCTGCACGACCGCACGATCCGCGTCGTCTCGCGGGCCGCATCCGCCTCCCCCGCGGCCGGTTCCGCGAAGATGCACCAGATCGAGCAGGCGGAGCTGCTGCGCCGCGCGCTCACGTTCTGAGACGTCACGTGTGAGGGCGGGCTCCGGGATGCCGGAGCCCGCCCTCACACGTCCCCGGCCTCAGCCCGTGGCGGGAGCCGCCAGGCCGAGACGGGCCGCGAGTGCGCCGATCGCGTAGTCCAGCCCCTTCTGGAGGACAGGTCCCGTGTGCCCCTCCCCCGGAATGGTCTGCGTGAGGACCGCGAATCCGGCCGCGTGCGCACGCGAGGCATTCGCCACCTGTCCCGGGCCGAACTGTGCGTCCTGCTCACCGTGGGTGAAGACGGCCTCATGCCCCGCGTACTGCCCGGGATGCGCGGCGAGCAGAGCAGCCGGGCTCGCCGCGTCGAAGGCCGCACGGTTCCCGTCGAAGACCTCTTTGACCGTCTGATCGACGTGTTCGGAGCCGGGGTACTCGTTGCCGGAGATGTCCATGATGTTGCCCCAGGTCTGGGGGAACTGGGCGCCGTAGGTGAAGGCGCAGGCTCCCCCGTTCGAGTAGCCGCCGATCACCCAGTAGTCGGGGTCGTCGACGATGTTCAGGTGCGCGCGCGCGTAGGCCGGGACATCGACGTTGAGGTAGGTGGAGACCTTGCCGTACTTCGCGGAATCCGCGCACGCCGGGTCGACGTCGACCGAGCCGAGCTGGTCGGCGACGATCGCGATCGGGGCGAGGCCGTTGTGGGCGGCCGCGAAGGCGTCGAGGCTCTTGGCCAGCACCGTCGGATCGGGGGTGCCGGGCTGGCCCATCATGAACACCAGCAGCGGGAGGCGCGGCGGGTCGGGCACGAGGGCCGCCGGCGGCAGGTACAGCGCCGCATCGCGCGCCTGGAACCCTGTGGCCGGGATCTTCTGATCGCCCGACAACGCGCTCACGCGGCCTTTCGACGGCATGCCCGCCGGCGGTGACCACGTCTGGTACAGGGTCGCCGCGTCGCCCGAAGCGGCCGAGGTCCCCGGCAGCGGGGCGCTGTCCAACGCCTGTATGCCGAGGATCGCCGCGAGGTTGCCGGTGAGACCGTAGGCGGCGTTGACGCTCACGCCCATTCCGATCGCGCCGGCGACGATCAGCGACGCGGCCACCACGCGACGCCACCACGGACGGACGAACACTCCCGCCGCTCCCATGGCGACGGCGGCGACGCCCGCGGCGATCCAGACGGCGGCGTGCACCGGAAGGGGTCCTTGGAAGACGTCCCACGCCTCCAGGAGGTGGGCGCCGGCGTAGCCGATCACGGCGCCCGCCGCGGCGATGATCAGCAGACGACGGATGCGGCGCGGCGGCACGACCAGCACGACGACGGCAAACACGACAGCGACCGACCAGACCACCCATCGCAGCGGGCTGTTGATGAGTTCGAGCGTCAGCAGCCACTGGATCATTTGTCTCCTCCTCGAGCGCTGCGCAGCAGCGTCAGCACATCACGCACAGTAGCGTCAGGCAGGTAGGCCCGACCGATGGCGGTACCGATCCGCGGGAGGTCGACCGCGTCACCGTACGCCAGCCAGATCGTGCGATAGCGGGGGTGGAACTTCCGCTTGAAACGGAAGAGCGAGTCGAAGCCGTACGCCGGCTCGAGGGTCTGAGCCAACCAGCCCAGCACGCTCGAGAGGATCGTCGTGTCGCCGGCCGCCTCGACGTCGGGCTTCACCGCCATCGGAGCCCCGGAGAGGCTGAGTTCCGCCACCCCGTCTGCGGCAGCCTGCTGCGCCGCGCGCGCGATCGCGAACTCCATGAGCCCGTTGGGCCCATCGGCCCGACGGCGCATGAAATCGAGCGTCCATCCGCTGCGAACGCCACCGCGCCAGGACGGCATCCAGCTCGTCACGACCTGGATGCGTCCGGCGTCGTCGACCGCGAGCAGCAGCGCCACTTCCGGATCCGTGATCTCCTCCAGCGTGCCCAGGGTGAACCCCATCTCGGGCAGGGCCTTGTCGGCGACCCACTGCTCGTCGATCTCGCGGATCTGCGAACGCTCCGCGGCGCTGAGATCCGCCCACCGCGTCCAGACCGCCGTCATGCCTTCGCGTTCTGCGCGCATCACCGGCTGGCGCACCTTCTGCCACTGTTTGCCTTCGAGGGTGACCTCGGAGGCGGCGAGCACGGTCTCCTCCCCCACGGAGAGGTACTTCCATCCCATCTCGTCGAAGACCGGAAGAGCGTCGTCGTGGATGCTGTAGAAGGCCGCCGTCCACCCCGACTCGCCGCAGAAGTCGACGAAGCCCCTGATCGCACGCTCCTGCTCTCCGCTCGGCGCGAGCGGGTCGCCGACCGCGAGAGCGACGTCTCCCACGAGACGGTACGCCACGGCGCAGGCGCGGTCGGCGCTGTACCAGTAGCTCGTCCCGCGCCACGTCCCCAGGAACGAGAGGGTTCCGCCGCCGCGGCGCAGCAGATCCCGGTACAGGCGGGCATCCGCATCCTCGGGGCGACGGACGCTGCGGTAGAGGCGTACGAGGGCGAAGACGACGATCGCCCAGAAGACGACGCCGACCCACTGGTAGATCCAGAGGGCTGCACCGTGACGCGGGAACGGCGGCTGGCCGATGCCCTGCAGGAAGGCAGGAGGCACGAACCGGCGCCACGACTCGACGACGATGTCGGTGAGCGTCGGAGTCACATCGAACGATTGCCGCAGCAGGGTCTCGCTCGCCACGAAGACAGCACCGCAGGCGAGGAAAGCGATCAGCACCGTCGCCGCGAAGGTTCGGGCCGCCTGACGCGTGGCGCGGACAGGGAACCGCCGACGCACGACGATCAGCGCCGAGGCGCTCGCGACGGGCACACCGATCGAGGCGACACCCCAGAGCACGTACTCGAGTCCCGACCCGTCCGCCCACGGTTCGATGGCGAGCTCTCCGCTGAGCACCGCGTACAGGGCGAGGACGGCCAGCACACCCTGTACGCAGACGGCCAGCACGAGGCCGGCATGGCGTCCACGTCGAAGACCCAGTGCGGCCACGATCAGCAGCGCGAGCGGCACGAGGGCGAGGAGCACCGGACCGACCCCGCGCGTGAGCACGAGCGCGAACTCGTGATCGCATACGGGCCGATAGCTCACCTCGCACCGATCGACGAGGTGCTCGTCGAAAGCGAGGAAGGATGAGGCCACCACGGAGAACGGCCCCCGACCCCCGCCGGCGATCACCGCGGCGAGGGGCCCGAGACCGGTGATCGCGACCAGCACCGCCATCAGCGCGCGCACCTCGCGCGAGGAGGATCGATGCCAGTCCGACCGAGGCGCGCGCCTCGCCATGAGCGATCCCGCCCCCAGGCCCAGCAGGGCCGCGATCAGCCGGTACCAGGAGTCGGCGTCGCCCGCATACAACGCGAACATGACGACGGTGGCGAGCGCGACGAGCCTGATCCGGCGTCGCCAGAGCGCGGAGGAGAGAGCGGATGCGGCCAGCACCGCCGCGAAGATCCCCATCGAAGGATCGAGCACGGGATCGTTGGACTCCAGGGGGCGAAGATCGTCGAATCCCCACAGGACGGTGTGCGCGAGCGCGCCGAGAAGGATCGACACGACACCGCCGCACACGAAGACGACCGCGGAGCGGAGGTGGCCCAGCAACGACTCCGCGTATGCGAACGCGGTCAGCGCGAGAAGAACGCTGAGCAAGACCTCGACCGTCGAGTCGGGCACCACCAGTGCCGTGGCGACCGACCACCATCGGCCGTCCGCCAGCGCGGCCGCACCGCTGCCCCAGGCCGTCGCATCCGCGCCCCAGAGCGAGCCGGTGGCGATCGAGGCGCCCACGACGACGACGGCAAGGCCCAGTGCGACCGGATGCCGCATGGCGTACCGGCGCCATTGTGCTGCCGTGAGCACGTGGCGCCTGGTGCGCGACGGGTCCGCCTGTGACACGCGACCTCCCACGAACTCAGAGTGCCGCCGTTACCCTATCGATCGGGGACCGTGCGCAGGCGCGGAACGCTGTGCGTCAGTGATGAGTCGCCTGTGCGGCGCGGAGCCGCTCGAGAACCTGGTCGCGGAGCTTGTCGGGCGCCGTCTCCTTGCACGCGCGCGCGACGACCTCGGTGAGCGTGGTCGCGACGAGCGCCTCATCGCGGCACTCCGCGCATGTCTCGAGGTGCTCGCGGATGTCGCTGTGCTCGACGTGGCACATCTCGTTGCGGAGATACTCCTCGAGGTCGCGCCGGGCCTTCTCGCAGCCGCAGTCGGTCATTTCTTGCTCCTGGGTGCAGACGAGGCGATGCCCCGTTCCTTCGCGTAGTCGGCGAGCAGGTCACGAAGCATGCGCCGGCCTCGGTGCAGGCGGCTCATGACCGTGCCGATGGGGGTCTTCATGATGTCGGCGATCTCCTGGTAGGCGAAACCTTCGACGTCGGCGAGGTACACCGCCAACCGGAAGTCCTCGGGAATCGATTGCAGCGCTTCTTTCACGATCGACGCCGGCATGTGATCGATCGCCTCCGCCTCGGCGGAACGGGTGCTGGTGGCGGTGGTCGACTCTGCGCCCCCGAGCTGCCAGTCCTCGAGGTCGTCGATGGCGCCCTGATAGGGCTCGCGCTGCTTCTTGCGATACACGTTGATGTACGTGTTCGTCAGGATGCGGTACAGCCAGGCCTTCAGATTCGTTCCCTGCGTGAACGTCGCCCATGAGGAGAACGCCTTGACGAAGGTCTCCTGCACGAGATCCGCTGCATCCGAGGGGTTGCGCGTCATGCGCATCGCAGCCGCGTACAGCTGGTCCATGAACGGCAGCGCCTGCTCCTCGAACTGAGAGCGGGTGTCCACGGCAGAGCTGGTGTCATCCATCGTGGGCAATCCTACGCGTTGCCCACGAGCGGCCTTCGGGCGCTCGAGCACGGCATTCATACGCGTCCTTCCTTCACCGTCGATCGGAACGGTTCAGTAGGGTGGAACCGATGAGCGACGAGCGCTATTCCCCCGATCTCGCCGGCTGGGCCGCACCGAGCGCGCCCGCGGCGATGCGGGCGATCGTCCACGTGCCCGGCTCCAAGTCGCTGACCAACCGCGAACTGGTCCTCGCAGCCCTGGCCGACGGCCCCGGCATCCTGCGCGCACCGTTGCACTCCGACGACTCGGCGCGGATGCTCGACGCCCTCGCGGCCCTCGGTGTGGGTATCGAACGGATCGAAGGGTCGGGTCCCTTCGGCGACGACCTCAGGATCACGCCCGCGACCACCGCTCCCGCCGACGTCGTCGTGGACTGCGGCCAGGCCGGCACCGTCATGCGCTTCGTCACCCCGATGGCCGGCTTCGCACGGGGCGACGTGACCGTCACGGCTCACGAGAGCGCGCTGCACCGTCCGATGGGCGAGATGATCCGAACGCTCCGCGAGGTCGGTGTCGACATCGACGACGCAGGCACATGGTCCCTGCCCTTCCTCGTCCGAGGGCGCGGGCACGTGCGCGGCGGCGAGGTGACGATCGACGCGAGCGCGTCGAGCCAGTTCGTGTCCGGCCTCCTGCTGTCGGCGGCGCGCTTCGACGTGGGACTCCACTTGCGCCACGAGGGCGCGCGTCTGCCCTCGATCCCCCACATCGATATGACCGTGGAGTCGCTCGCGCATCGCGGCGTGCACGTGGAGCGCCCGGCACCGGGCGAGTGGATCGTCCCGCCCGGATCGATTCGCGCGAAGGACATCGCGATCGAACCCGACCTCTCCAACGCGGCTCCGTTCCTCGCGGCCGCACTGATCACCGGCGGCGAGGTCACCGTCGGCGGATGGCCCGCGCACTCGACGCAGCCGGGCGCTCAGCTGCCGGAGCTGCTGGGCGCATTCGGAGCGCGAAGCAGCCGCCGCCACGGAGACCTGACGGTCACCGGCGGCGACGCCATCACCGGTGTCGATCTCGATCTCTCGGCAGTGGGAGAGCTCGCGCCGACTCTGGTGGGACTGGCCCTGCTGGCCGATGCACCCTCCACCTTCGTGGGCATCGGCCACCTGCGCGGCCACGAGACCGATCGCCTCGCGGCGCTCGTGCACAACGTCCGCGCCCTCGGTGGCGATGCCGAAGAGCTCGAAGACGGCATCCGCGTCGCCCCCCGGCCTCTCTCCGGCGGACTCTGGCGCGCGTTCCACGATCACCGCATGGCCACCACCGGTGCATTGGTGGGGCTCGCTGTACCGGGAGTCGTCGTCGACGACATCGGCACGACGGCCAAGACCATGCCCGAGTTCCCGGAGCTGTGGGAGCGCATGCTCGCGGGCACGGAGTCCGCCGGGTGAGCTGGCTTCCCCCGGACGACGACGAGGACGACCTCGCCTACGACGAGTCCGCCTTCCGCGCACGGCCGAACCCCAAAGCGAACAGGCCGCGCACCAAGCGCAGACCGGCTCACGCCGACGCACGCATCGCGCGAGTGCTCGGCGTGGACCGCGGGCGCTACCAGGTGCTCGTGGACGAGGACGAGTCCACCGAACGCGAGATCGTGGCCACTCGCGCACGGGAGCTGCGACGCACCCCCATCGTCACGGGAGACCGTGCCCGCGTGGTCGGGGACGTGAGCGGGACGGAGGGCACGCTCTCACGGATCGTGGGCATCGAGGACCGCACCACCCTCCTCCGACGCAGCGCCGACGACACCGACCAGGTGGAGCGCGTCGTGGTCGCCAACGCCGACCAGATGCTCGTCGTGGTGGCTGCCGCGGACCCCGAGCCGCGAGCGCGCCTGGTCGACCGCTATCTGATCGCCGCGCTCGACGCGGGGATCCGGCCGCTTCTCGTGGTGACCAAGACCGACCTCGCAGACCCGGCCCCGTTCCTGTCGCACTTCGACGGCATCGACTTCGAAGTCTTCACGAGCGCCCGCGGCGAGATGCCGGTCGAGCGCATCGGCGCAGCCCTGATCGGACACTCGACCGTGTTCGTCGGCCATTCCGGCGTCGGCAAATCGACGCTCGTGAACGCGCTCGTGCCGGGCGCGGGGCGGGCGACCGGCCACGTCAACGAGGTCACCGGACGCGGGCGTCACACCTCGAGCTCGACGGTGTCGCTGCGCTATCGGGGCGACGGGGGATCCGGCTGGGTCATCGACACACCGGGCGTCCGCTCCTTCGGCCTCGGCCATGTGGATCCCGCGAACATCCTGCGCGCCTTCACCGACCTGGCCGCTGTCGCCGAGGACTGCCCCCGGGGGTGCACCCACCTGCCCGACGCCCCGGACTGCGCCATCATCGCTGCGGTCGCCGAGGGGAAGCTGGGCCCGAGCGGTCCCGCCCGCTTGGACTCCTTGCAGCGACTGCTGACCACGTTCGGGGGCCGCTGAGCGCCTACGCTGGAATCATGACTCAGCTGCAGCCCGGCGACCTCGCCCCCGACTTCACCCTCCACGACCAGGACGGCGACGCCGTCTCGCTCGAGGAGTTCCGCGGCCGACCCGTCATCCTCTACTTCTATCCCGCGGCGATGACCCCGGGGTGCACGACCGAGGCGTGCGACTTCCGCGACAACCTCTCGTCGCTCACCGCAGCCGGGTACACCGTGCTCGGCGTCTCACGGGACTCGTCCGAGAAGCTCCGGGCGTTCCGTGAGCGCGACGGCCTCACCTTCCCGCTGCTGTCCGACCCCGAT
The DNA here is from genome assembly GCF_030818795.1 of Microbacterium sp. SORGH_AS_0862. Taxonomy (NCBI): domain Bacteria; kingdom Bacillati; phylum Actinomycetota; class Actinomycetes; order Micrococcales; family Microbacteriaceae; genus Microbacterium; species Microbacterium sp. SORGH_AS_0862. Next base: position 588,096 of record NZ_JAUTAY010000001.1, read on the forward strand.
CACGCCGTGCACGACGCCTACGGCGCGTGGGGCGAGAAGACGAACTACGGCAAGACCGTCGAGGGAGTGCTCCGCTCGACGTTCGTGCTCGACGCCGACGGACGCATCGAGCAGGCGCTCTACAACGTCAAGGCCACCGGCCACGTCGCCCGACTCCGCAAGCTCCTCGGTATCGACGGCTGAGGATCAGTCCTCGCGCCGGGCGTTCTGCGCCGCCCGGCGCGCCGCCGAGATCAGAAGCACGAGCACGATCAACGCGGGAACGCCCAGCTGGAGCCCGTTGAGCGGGTGTCCGTACGTCCCCGTCACGGCTCCGATCGCGACAGCGAGCACCAGCAGCTGGACCACGATGCCCCCCGAGCGACCGATCGATCGGCCGCGCGCCGCCGCGACGCCGAATGCGACGACCAGCGCGGCACCGAGAAGCGTCAGCACGATCAGTGCGATCGCCGTCGCCGTGGATGCGGTGTCGCCTTGCGCGAGTGCGATCAGCTGCCAGACCGCGAGCCCCGCGAGCGAGACGCCTTCCAGGACCACGAGTCCACCCGCCACCAGGCTCAGCAGGTCGTTTCGCATGACATCTCCGGAGTTGTGGGATCGGACAGTATTCGGGCGCATGCGTTTGGTGACGGGACACAAAACAACCGGTGAACCCTTGATTCACCCTGGTGACTATGGAACGATTGACGACGTCGTGTGCTCCCACAGCGGCGTGGGGCGAGCTGAAGCTCGCACATCACACAGGGTACCGGACCCCGATCCGGGCTCTTTCACAACCCACCCGTTCTGACCTTTTTCCGACGCCTGAGGAGCAACATCACATGGATTGGCGCGACAAATCAGCCTGCCTGACCGTAGACCCGGAGCTGTTCTTCCCGGTCGGCAACACCGGTCCGGCAGTCGACCAGATCGAGAAGGCCAAATCCGTGTGCGCGCGTTGCACCGTCACGGAGATCTGCCTGCAGTACGCCCTCGAGACCGGCCAGGACTCGGGCGTCTGGGGAGGCCTCTCCGAGGATGAGCGCCGCGCCCTCAAGCGTCGCGCCGCGCGCGCCCGTCGCGCTTCCTGAGCGCACGGAATCGCATTTCAACTCCGCATCCGCCGTTCCGGCGCCCACGGGCGCCAGGTGCGGCGGATGCGTCGTTCTCACACCTCGCCGCGGTCGATGTAGCGCAACGGGATGTCGATCGTGACCTCGGTGCCGCGACCCATGATCGTGTGCCAGTCGATCGTGCCGCCCAGCTCGCCCTGGATCAGGGTGCGCACGATCTGCGTGCCCAGCCCGCGGCCCACCTGACCTTCGGGAAGGCCGACGCCGGTGTCGCGGACCCGGACCTCGAGGTTGTCCTCGGACCTCTCCGCAGCGATCTCCACCTCGCCCTCCTGCCCCGCCAGGCCGTGCTCGACCGCGTTGGTGACGAGTTCGGTCAGGGCGAGCGCCAGCGGCGTCGCGTACTCGCTGGGCAGGGTTCCGAACGAACCGGTCTTGCGGGTGCGGGCCCGCGTCGTGGGCGCGGCCGCCACCTCGGCCACGAGCTTCAGCACGCGTGAGAAGACCTCGTCGAAGTCGACGTTCTGCGTGAGGCCCTCCGACAGAGTGTCGTGCACCACGGCGATCGCCGACACGCGCCGCGTGGCGTGCGTGAGGGCGTCGCGGGCCTCGTCCGAGTGTGTGCGACGGGCTTGGATGCGCAGCAGCGAGGCGACGGTCTGCAGGTTGTTCTTGACCCGGTGGTGGATCTCACGGATCGTCGCGTCCTTGGTGATCAGCTCCTGGTCGCGGTGACGCAGCTCGGTCACGTCGCGGCACAGCACGATCGCACCGATGCGGTTGCCGTGATCGCGCAACGGAATGGCGCGCAGCGCCACCGTGACCCCCCTGGCCTCGATGTCCACGCGCCACGGCGCGCGGCCGGTGGCGACGACGGGCAGCGACTCGTCGAACTGCCGCTTCTCGGGGAGGATCTGCGTGATGACCTCCACGAGCGGCTCGCCCTCGAGCTCGTCCTCGAATCCCATCCGGTAGAACGCGGAGAGCGCATTCGGGCTCGCGAACGTCGTGAGTCCGTCCACGTCGATCCGGATGAGGCCGTCGGACGCACGGGGCGCACCTCGGCGCGGTGACGCGGGTGCGGCGACGTCGGGGAACTCGCCCGTCGCCACCATTCCGAACAGGTCGTCGGCGCAGTCGTTGAAGGTGATCTGCTGACGCGACGGCGTGCGGGCCTCTCCGAGGTTCGTGTGACGCGTGAGGACGCCGAGGACGCGGGCGTGCGAATCCGCCCCCGAGCGGGCGCGGACGACGGGCACGGCGCGCACGCGCGTGGGGGTCTCCTCGAACCAGTCCGGCGACGCGGAATCCACGATGCGACCGGTGGTGAAGGCCTCGCGCACCTGGGCGCGCCACTGGGGTCGCACACGGTCGCCCACGATGTCGCGGTAGAAGAGCGTCGCCGCGCCGGAGGGACGCGTGTGCGCGACGGCGATGAAGGAGTCGTCCTCCGTGGGCACCCACAGCACGATGTCCGCGAAGGCGAGATCCGCCAGGAGCTGTCCGTCTCCGGCGAGCCGGTGCAGCCACTCCACATCTGCGGGATCGGAGAAGCCGTGCGCGTAGACGAGATCGCTGAGGGTCGACACCACTCCACCCTATGCGGAGGCGGCCCACCGTTCGTGCGGGCTTCGACCGCTGCGGCGTTCGCGTCGGGTGGTCGCGACGGGCGTCGGAGGCAGCAGCGCCTCCCCGACGATCCGGCGGATGGCGGAGACCATCGCCGACCGACCGGCGACCTCGGCGGCCGGCCGTGCGGCGAGCATCGCTGCATCCGCCGCCCTGCGGTCCTCCGGCACGAACCACATCTCGCGGATGTCGGCGTAGCGCTCCAGCGTGCGACGGAGCTGTCCGCGGGCATCGATGCCGACACCGCCGCGGCGGAGCCGGTTCACGACGACCGTCAGCGGCGTGGATCCCACGATCGCCCGCAGCTCCCCCACCGACCGCAGGAATCGCGCGACGGAGACCGGATCGGCGGCGAGGACCGCCACGATGTGATCGGCGCTCTCGAGCGCGGCCAGTGTCGCCGCGTTCCGGCGGGGCCCGGAGACCACATCGCTCACGATCTCTTCGTCCCGCTCCAGCGATGCGGCGACGTCCACCACGGTGTGCTCGGCCCATCCGGCGCAGGCGGCGAGCGCGGCACGCACGCGCTTCTCGCTGAGCTCCGGCCACCTCGACGGGCGGTTGAGACCGGTCAGCACGTCGACATCGGCGCCGCCGAGAGCCACCGCGATGCGCTGGAGCTCGACGTCGTCCAATGCATCCAGCTCGGCCTGGCGACAGGCGACCGCGAATCCGGGCCCCTCGTCGGGCAGGCCGAGGGCCATGGCCAGGGAGGGCGCGTGGGCGTCCGCATCCACCAGAGCCACGTGACGCCCGCCGCGGGCGAGCTCGGCGGCGAGGCCCACCGCGATGGTGGATCGCCCGGGAGCACCGTGCGGCCCCCAGACGGCGACCAGGCGCGGGCCGGGGACAGCGGGTCGGATGCTCACGGGCGATGCGGACGCCGTGGCGAGGGCGGCCGCCGCATCCCGGGCCGAGCCGGTCACCGGAACGGGAGAGGAGAGCCCGAAGGCGGCGGCGAGACGAGCGGCGCCCGCATCATCGCCGAGCGGGAGGATGCGCACACCACGGGCGTCCGCGAGGGCGACGGTGTGAGCGGTCAGCTGCTCGACGCGCGCGGCGAGCACCAGAGCGTCGGCCGCGCCGAGGAGTGCTTCCAGTTCCGCATCCGGCCCATGACCGAACGCGACCGTGGCCGCGAACCTGTCGGGAGGATAGATCGCGACCTCGGCGGCGCCCTCGAGGAGGAGCTGCTCCCGCAGTCCGAGAGCGAACGGCCTCGGGAGGACGAGCACCACGCGCGCGATCACGACACCCCCTGCGCCGGGACCACCGACAGCGTCGCCTCCCCCGCGAGCGCCGACAGCACGTCCGCCACGGACTCGCGCGGCACGACGAGTTCGATGGATGGTGCCGCGGCCGCCATCACAGAGTCGCTGCTTGGAAGAGCCGCGACCGCCGCATCGGCGACGAGGATGCGGGGAGCCTGCCGGACGCCCTCGCCGTCGAGCGGCGCGGCCCAGACCTCCACGGGCGTCCCGACCTCGACGGAGGCGGGGATAGCGGTGCTGCTGGGGACGACGATCGCAGTGGTGCGCACTTCGGACGCGGCACCCACGGCGGCCGCGGGGATGAGTTCGCCGGCGGGGATCGTTCTTGTCACCACGGCGTCCGGCGGGAGCGTGTCGCCCGACGCGTAGGCGCCCTCGAGCGACCCGAGCGCGACGTCGACGACGCGCAGCTCCGAGGGCGAGATGCTCTCGCCGGGCAGCAGAGTTCGCGTCGCGGCGTACACCGGGACGGTCTGCCGCGAGGATGCGACGACGAACCAGACGCCGGCGATGGAGACGAGGACGAGCACGACGCCGATCACGAAGCGCGCGTCCGCCCACAGTGCGCGGGGGCGCTGGCGGGGCGCGACCTGAGCTGTCATGGCGTACATGCTGACCGAGGCGGTGTCGGGCCGTCGGATCTTATCCACAGCGCTCTTATCCACATGGCGTGCCACCGCGCCGAGGTGTCGGAACGGCACCGCATAATTGAGGGCATGCCCGACACGACCCCGCCCGAGGGCCGCCTCCTCCCCCCGGCATCCGTTGCCGAGGCGCTGTCGGTGTCGGTCGACGAGGTCATCGCCTTGGTCATGGAAGGGCGACTGCGCGGCGTCCGCGTCGGCGAGAGCCGCCAGTGGCGCATCGAAGAGGCCAGTGTGTCGGACTACCTCGACGACGAAGCCGAGGACGCCCGCCGGATGGCGCTCTGGCGGCAGTCCAACGCCGCCAGTTTCCCGGAGCTCTGGGGTCATGGCCGGGTGCGCAATCCCGACTGAACGGCTCAGAGCACGTCGACGCCCTCCCACCGCACCCAGGACACTGCGGTGAACGGAACCAGACGGTAACCGCGGATGCTCGCGGCGCGACGCGGCTCATCGATGTCGTGCAACGCGAGATCCAGGTGGTCGGCCCCGGCTCGATCGATCGTCCCTGCGACGGCGCGCGTTCCCACCTGCATGGTCACGGGAACGCGTCGACGTGCGAGGTCGCGAAGGACGAAGCCCATCCCCATGCGCTCCGACACTCCCACGCGCGGCGAAGGATGCGGTCGCGCCGTGCGCAGGAGGTCGCTCTCCCCCATGCCCACGGAGGACACCGACGCGACCGGGACGAGCACACTGCGCCGCTGCATCTCGAGTCCCATCCAATCGGCGCCGACAGCGGTCAGAACGCCGATCAGGGCATCCGCAGCGAGCAGATCGACGGTGAGGTCGAGGCGTTGCGTCTCATCCGTGCGAGCGAGGACCAGAAGCCTCTCCCGCAGCGTCACGCGTGACAATCGCAGCCGCTCGGCCTCCGTGTCCAAGACCGCGCGCTCCGCTTCCCACTCGGCATCGAACTGCCCCTGCAGGTCTTCGAAGAAGCGTTCCCAGCGCACGCCGCGAGATTAGACCGATGCCCCCGCAATCATGAGAAGTTTTCCACAAACCGTTTCCGACCTGGCCGAACTGCTCTACTGATCCCGCTCAGGATCCCCGTTCATGTGAGGCCCAGATGGTTCAGATCGCCACCGGCGCGACGCGCCCCGAACGCAGCTTCATGCGCTTGTCCGCAGACTTCTTCGCGCCGCAGCCGACGCCCTCGTCCGAGCTGCCGGATCCGGTGCCGCTCGTGCGCAACCTCACCAACGGCGTGCTCGAGGCCCTTGCCGGGGTCCGTGACATCGATCAGCTGGCACGGTGGATGACCGAGGACACCTACCGTGCCCTTCTCACGCGTGTGAACCTCGCCACCCGCGCCCGCAGCGCGCGCGGCGTCGCCGCGGCCCGCCCCGTGCACTCGATCCTCAGCGTGCACCACTCGGAGCCCGCCGACGGCGTCGTCGAGGCCGTCGTGGTCGTCGCCGGTCCCGCGCGCACGCGCGCTGTCGCCATCCGCCTGGAGGGTATGGACCGCCGTTGGCGGGCGACCTCGCTCGCCCTCCTGTGAGAATGCTCTCATCGCCCGCGGTCCGCTGACCGCCCGCCCCTGACCGCCGACCGGCCTACTGGCGGTAGGACGACAGGAAGTTCCCGAGGCGCTCGATGGCCTCCGCGATCACGCGGGCCTCGGGAAGCGTCACGATCCGCAGGTGGTCCGGGGTCGGCCAGTTGAACCCCGTTCCGGGCACGAGGAGGATGTGCTCGGCAACGAGGAGATCGTGTACGAGCTTCGCGTCATCACGGATCTCGTGCACCTCGGGATCCAGCCGCGGGAAAGCGTACAGCGCGCCGGCAGGCTTGACGCAGGACACACCCGGAATCGCCTCGAGGCCCTCCCAAGCCGCATCCCGCTGCTCGTGCAGGCGACCGGTCGGAGCGATCAACGCATCGATCGACTGAACGCCCGACAACGCCGCCTGGACCGCGTGCTGCGCGGGGACGTTCGGGCACAACCGTGTCGACGCGAGCAGGTTGATGCCCTCGAGGAAGCCTCTCGCATGGTGGCGGGGTCCGGTGATGACCATCCAGCCGCTGCGGTAGCCGGCCACGCGGTAGGTCTTGGACAAGCCGTTGAAGGTGAGACAGAGCAGATCGGGCGCGAGCGTGGCCAGCGGGATGTGGCGGGCGTCGTCGAAGAGGATGCGGTCGTAGATCTCGTCGGCCAGCAGGAGGAGCGAGTGCTCGCGCGCGAGTTCCACGATCTGGGTCAGCACCTCGCGCGTGTAGACGGCACCGGTGGGGTTGTTCGGGTTGATGACGACGATCGCCTTGGTGCGATCGGTGATCTTGGAACGGATGTCCTCGATGTCGGGCTGCCAGCCGTTCTGCTCATCGCAGACGTAATGCACCGGCGTACCGCCGCCCAGACTCGTCATGGCCGTCCACAGCGGGTAGTCCGGTGCGGGGATGAGGACCTCATCACCCTCGTCCAGCAGCGCCTGCATCGTCATCGTGATCAGCTCGGAGACGCCGTTGCCGAGGTACACGTCATCGGGGGTGAAAGGCGGGAATCCCGGCTCCTGCTCGTACCGGTACACGACGGCGCGGCGCGCGGACATGATGCCCTTGCTCTCGCTGTAGCCGTGCGCGGAGGGAATCGCATCGATCATGTCGCGCACGATCTGGAAGGGCGCGTCGAAGCCGAAGACCGCGGGGTTTCCCGTGTTGAGCTTCAGGATCGTGTGCCCCTCGGCCTCGAGCCTGTCGGCCTCGACCAGGGCCTCGCCGCGGATCTCGTAGAGGACATCCTTCAGCTTCCGGGACTGGTCGAGGGGGCGCAGCGAGCTCATCCGATCAGGATAGTCCGGCCTCGGCCGGGCCAATCCGCATCCGCTGGCACGACTGGCGGTTCGCGCACGTCATTCGGCGGTTCTCACACAATCGCCGCCGATACGGTGAAGGGGTAACACCCCTTACCCGAAGGACTTCCATGGCCGCGCGCGATCGCCTCGACGACACTTCCAAACGCATCATCGAACAGCTTCAGGAGAACGGGCGCCGGTCCTACGCCGAGATCGGCAAAGCCGTCGGGCTCAGCGAGGCTGCCGTACGCCAGCGGGTGCAGCGGTTGACGGATTCGGGGATCATGCAGGTCGTCGCCGTCACCGATCCCATGCGCCTCGGCTTCCACCGCCAGGCGCTCGTGGGCCTGCGCGTCAGTGGCGACAGCCGTGCCGTGGCCGCCGAGCTCGAGCAGATCTCGGCCGTCGACTACCTCGTGCTCACCGCGGGGAGCTTCGACATCCTCATCGAGGTGGTCTGCGCATCCGATCAGGACCTCGCCGAACTGCTGAACGCCCGCATCCGCACGATCCCCGGCGTCATCTCCTCGGAGACGTTCGTCTACCTCGAGGTGCGCAAGCAGTCCTTCGACTGGGGCACCCCCTGAACGAGCGAGCGCCCCGCATCCTACGGGGCGCTCGCCGATCTCACTTCTTCTTCGCTCTGCGCTGTGCGCGGTTCTGCGCCTCGGGCTGGGGGGCCTCGGTTCGCTGACCGAACGCACCGCGCGGGGCCTCGGCGGCCGGCGGCGCTGCGGCGGCGGGAGCGGCGGCCTGGCGCGCACGGCCCGTGGCCGCCTTCTGCACCTGGCCGCGGTCGTTGCGCACCTCGACGTCGCCGTCCTCGGTGGGGGCGCTGTACTCGAGCCGCTGACCTTCGACCGAAGGGGCGACGAGGCCCTTGGCCTCGACCTCGGTGTGCTCGCCGTCCGGACGACGCACCTCGACCTCGAGATTGAAGAGGAACCCGACGGACTCCTCCTTGATCTGCCCCATCATCGCCTGGAACATCTCGTAGCCCTCGCGCTGGTACTCGATGAGCGGATCGCGCTGAGCCATCGCCCGGAGTCCGATGCCGTCCTTCAGGTAGTCCATCTCGTACAGGTGATCGCGCCAGCGGCGGTCGAGCACCTGCAGCACGACGCGACGCTCGAGCTCGCGCATCGCCTGCTCGCCCAGCTGCTCCTCGCGCGCGGCGTACGCGATGGATGCGTCGCTGCGCAGCTCACGCTTGAGGCCGCCGGGGGTCACGCGACCCTTCTCGCCCGCTTCGGCGACGACCTCATCGATCGTCACGCCCACGGGGTAGACCGTCTTGAGCTCGGTCCACAGCGCATCGAAGTCCCAGCTCTCGGTGTGCCCGCTGCCGGTGTGGTCGTCGACGATCGCGTCGATCGCGTCCTCGATGAACTTCGTGACGCGCTCCTGGATGTCATCGCCGTGCAGGATCTGGCGGCGGTCCGTGTAGATCGCCTCACGCTGACGGTTCAGGACGTCGTCGTACTTCAGGACGTTCTTGCGCATCTCGGCGTTGCGAGCCTCGACCTGCGCCTGCGCGCTCTTGATCGCGCGTGAGACCATTCCGGACTCGATCGCGACGTCGTCGGGGAAGTTGGTGCGCGCGAGGATCGCCTCCGCCGCGCCCGACTGGAACAGTCGCATGAGGTCGTCGGTCAGCGACAGGTAGAAGCGGCTCTCGCCGGGGTCGCCCTGACGGCCCGAACGACCGCGCAGCTGGTTGTCGATGCGTCGCGATTCGTGGCGCTCGGTGCCGAGCACGTACAGGCCGCCGGCTTCGACGACCTTCGTGGCCTCCGCCGCGACGGTGTCGCGCACCTGCTGGTAGACCTCGTCCCACGCGGCCTCGTACTCCTCGGGAGTCTCGACCGGGTCCAGGCCCTTGCTCTTCATCTCCTGCACCGCGAGGAACTCCGCGTTGCCGCCGAGCATGACGTCGGTGCCTCGGCCGGCCATGTTGGTGGCGACCGTGACCGCACCCAGGCGTCCGGCGCGGGCGACGATCTCCGCCTCGCGGGCGTGGTTCTTGGCGTTGAGGACCTCGTGCTTGACGCCCTTCTTGGCGAGCAGGCGTGAGAGGTACTCGCTCTTCTCGACGCTCACCGTGCCCACGAGCACGGGCTGCCCCTTCTCATGGCGCGCAGCGATGTCCTCGACCACCTGGGCGAACTTGGCCTGCTCGTTCTTGTAGACGAGATCGGGCTGGTCCTTGCGGATCATCGGCTTGTTCGTCGGGATCGGGACGACGCCGAGCTTGTAGGTCGACATGAACTCGGCCGCCTCGGTCTCGGCGGTACCGGTCATGCCGGAGAGCTTGTCGTACAGACGGAAGTAGTTCTGCAACGTCACCGTGGCGAGCGTCTGGTTCTCGGCCTTGACCGGAACGCCCTCCTTCGCCTCGATCGCCTGGTGGATGCCCTCGTTGTAGCGGCGTCCGACGAGGATGCGGCCCGTGTGCTCGTCGACGATCATGACCTCGTCGTTCATGACGACGTAGTCGGTGTCGCGTTTGAAGAGCGCGAGGGCCTTGATCGAGTTGTTCAGGAACGAGATGAGGGGCGTGTTGGCCGACTCGTAGAGGTTGTCGATGCCGAGGTAGTCCTCGACCTTCTCGATCCCGGGCTCGAGCACACCGATCGTGCGCTTCTTCTCGTCCACCTCGTAGTCGACGCCGGCCTCGAGCGTGCGCGCGATCTTGGCGAACTCCGCGAACCAGCGGTTGGCCTCTCCCGAGGAGGGCCCGGAGATGATGAGCGGTGTGCGGGCCTCGTCGATGAGGATCGAGTCGACCTCGTCGACGATCGCGAAGAAGTGGCCGCGCTGGACGAGGTCCTCCTTGCGCCACGCCATGTTGTCGCGGAGGTAGTCGAAGCCGAACTCGTTGTTCGTCCCGTAGGTGATGTCGGCGTTGTACTGCTCCCGGCGCACCTCGGGCGTCTGGCCGGAGACGATCGTGCCCGTGGTCATCCCCAGCGCGCGATACACACGTCCCATCAGCTCGGCCTGATAGCTGGCGAGGAAGTCGTTGACCGTGATGACGTGGACGCCCTCACCCGCGATGGCGTTGAGGTAGGCCGCGAAGGTCGCGGTCAGCGTCTTTCCCTCACCGGTCTTCATCTCGGCGATGTTGCCGAGGTGGAGCGCCGCACCACCCATGATCTGGACGTCGTAGGGGCGCTGGCCGAGCGTGCGCTTGGCGGCCTCGCGGATGGCGGCGAAGGCTTCGGGCATGAGCTCGTCGAGCGTCTCCCCCGCCTGATAGCGCGCGCGCAGTTCCGCCGTCTCGCCGCGGAGCTCCTCGTCCGTGAGCTGCGTGTACTCCTCTTCGAGCGCACCGACGGCTTTCACGACCTGCTGCAGGCGGCGGATGACGCGGCCTTCGCCGGCACGGAGGAGTTTCTCGAGAGGGTTGGCCACGTGGCATCTCCATCTGTCGGGTGGGCGTGCTTCTGCCCAGTCGCACCCGGAACCCGGGCACACCGCCCCCATGTTATCCGTCTGTGACCTCTCAGAGCACGACGAACGACGGGTTCAAAGCCATTGCCCACCCAGCCGCGGCCCCGCGGCGCGCCGCGAGGATGCCCGGAACCTTTCCCGGTATGCATATATGCGTCCCCCGCCGCCTCGGAAGGAGCCCCATGTCGGTCAGGCAGTCGCTGCTCGCCATCCTCGCGCAGGGCGCGTGCTACGGCTATCAGCTGCGCTCCGAACTCGAGCGACGCAGCGGATCGGACTGGAGCGTGAACGTCGGCCAGATCTACAACACGCTCGATCGGCTCGAGCGTGACGGTCTGGTGGTCAAGGGCGCCGTCGACGCGCAGGGCCACGTCTATTACGCCGCGACCGAGGCGGGCGTCGCGTCCGTGTCGGGGTGGCTCCTCCGGCCTCTTCCCACCGCGAGAGGTTCGCGAGACGAGGTCGCTACCAAGATCGCTCTGGCGGCGACGCTGCCCGGCGTGGATGCGGAAGCGGCGACCCGCGCCGAACGGGATGCCGCCGCCGACCGGCTCGCACAGGCGCGCGCAGCCGCGACCGAGGAGCACGATCTCGCGCGGTCGATCGCCCACGAGGCGCACGTGGCGGGCGCGGAGGCGCAGGTGCGGTGGCTGGACCGCGTCCTCGAGAGGCTGGCGGAGACCCCCGAGGCGTCCCGTGTCCAGCCGCTCTCGCAATTCCGCCCGCGCCGGGGACGCCCCGCGCGGATCGCGTGAGCGTCCGATCCGTTCCGGCTGGGAACGGGCACATCCACCGCGCCTAGGATCGAGCCATGGCCGGTTTCTGGGGTAAGCGAAAGCGTGAACAGCAGGCCGAGATCGACGCGCAGGACGCCGATCTCGCCCGACGCGCGCAGCAGAGTCTCGTCGCCGCGGACGAGCGCATCCGCGCGACGACGGAAGAGCTCGCCTTCGCCGAGGCGGAACTCGGCGAGCGCTCGACGAAGGAGCTGCGCGAGGCGCTGCAGGCCGTGCGCACCCACCTCGGCGAGGCCTTCCAACTGCACCAGCTCAATCACGACGAGATCCCCGACACCCCGGAGGAGTTGCGCACCCGGAATGCGCGCATCGTGCAGCTCTGCGAGTGGGCCGAGGACCTCCTCGACGACCGCACCTCCGCGTTGGCGGGGGCGGTCGCCCGCATCCGACAGGCGCCACAGGTGCTCGCAGGTGTCCGCGCGGATGCCGAGAGGCTGCGCGAACGCGTGCCCGGCGCGCGCGAGGTCGTCGAGCGCCTGCACCGGCGCTACTCCCCCGCAGCCCTCAGCCAGGTCGAGAACGCCCCCGCCGAGGCGGAGCAGGTGCTGACCTTCGCCACGCACAGCGCGGAGGTGTCGGTACGCCGCCGCGAGGCGAATCGCGCCGAGGAGGCGAACATGGCCCTCGAGGCCGCGACGGAGGCCGTGCGGCGGGCCGAGTCGCTCCTGGACAGCGTGGAGGACTTCGAGATCGAGGCGCTGCGCGCGGAGTCCACGCTCGCCGAGGTCATCGCGGACTCGCGGGACGACATCATCCGCGCCCGTTCACTGCCGACGAACCCCGAGATCCAGCAGGCGATGACGGACCTCGAGAGAGCGCTCGCCGCCCTCCCGCCGGCCGGCAGCCCCGCCGACCCCTTCACACAGCTCTCGCAACTGCGCAGCGCCAACACGGCACTGGATGAGGCGGTCGCCAAGGCGCGACGCCGTGCCGAGCACCCCCTGCCCAGCCCCGCGCAGGTCAGCCACGCCGTCGATGACGCCGACCGTCAGATCGCGATCACCCGCAGCCTCATCAACGGTCACAGCGGGTGGATCGGCGCCGACGCGCGCACGCGTCTCGCCGAGGCGGAGCGCGTGCGGCTGGAGATCGCCGATCTCCCCGACGAAGAGGAATCCCGCGAGAGCGCCCTGCAGCTCGCGCGCCGCAGCGGACAGCTCGCCAGCGAGGCTCTGCAGCTCGCCCAGCGCGACATCGACTCCTCCCGCCCGCGCAACGACGACTGGGGCGGCTACGGCCGCGGCGGCCGCGGCGGCGGGATGGGAGACGCCATGGGCGGCATCCTGGGGGGTCTGGTCATCGGCGGCCTCCTGGGAGACATGTTCGACTGACGCCCGCGCGACGGGGGAAGGGGCCGCCTCTCGGAGGCGACCCCTTCCCGTTCGTCGTCAGGAGGCGACGCGCGCCGGTTGTGCGAGGGTGTCCAGCGCGATCACGCCGTAGTCCCATCCCTTCCGGCGGTAGACGACGCTCGGCTGGTCACTGCGCGCATCGATGAAGAGGAAGAAGTCGTGCCCGACCAGTTCCATCCGGTCGACGGCGTCCTCGACGCTCATCCACTCGGCGTCGAACTGCTTGGTGCGGATGACGACCGGCGTGTAGTCCTGCTCGTCCTCGGCGCCGGTGAGCACCGGCACCTCGCCCGTGGCGACGGCCTTGAGCACGTCGACGGATGCGGGCTGCACATCGATTCCGGCGATCTCGCCCGTGCCCTTCTCGTAGTGGGCTCCGCGCGGATGGTTACGGGCGTCGACGCGCTTCTCCTTGGCGCGGCGCACCTGCTCGCACAGCTTGTCGACGGCGAGATCGAGGGCGGTGAACTTGTCGCCGTCGACCGCTTCCGCGCGGATGACCGGCCCCTTGCCGGTGAGGGTCAATTCGACGGTGGAGTCCTCGTGAGCACCGTTGCGGTACGCCCGATGGGTGACCTTGACCTCAAGCCCGGCGGCCCGCGGCGCGATGTTCTCTATGCGGCTGGACTTCTCGTCCACGACAGAGCGGAAACGGTCCGAGATGCCGACGCCCACGCCGACGATGTTGGTTTCCATCCTTGACCTCCTTGTTCCGGTCCACCCGGTCAAGGGCGGACCTTCGTCGCCTTGTCACCCCCACGCTAGCCGGGGTTCAGGTCCGTGTCACGGATCAATCCGGAGCGGCGTGTATGAGCGACGCATGCGACTCCCATGACCTCGGCGCCCGCCTCGCGCAACGCCCGCGCGGCTTCGCTCACGCTCGCCCCCGTCGTGACGACGTCATCGACGACGACGACCCGTCGGCCGTCCAGTCGCCGACGGGCGAGAAGGCTTCCGGCGACGTTCCGCGTCCGCTCGACACGGCCGAGTTCCCGCTGATCGCGTGTGCTCCGGATGCGGCGCAGCACCGTCAGAGTCGGCAGGCCGCTGCGATCGAGGATCGCCTCCACCACACGATGTCCCCGCCGGCGGAAGGCCGCCGCAGAGGTGGGCATCGGAACGAACAGCGTCCCCGCATCCGGGAAGCCTGCCCGCGCCGCGGCGGCCAGCGCTGCGGCGAACGGTTTCACGAGTGAGGTGCGCCCCTCCTCCTTGAGGGCGCGCAGCGCGCGGGCCGGTCGATCGGCGAAGTCGAAGGCCGCGTGGACGACGAGCCCGGAAGCCAGCACATGGCGCAGCGGCCGCGGCGCGGCGAGCAGGTCGGCGCATGTCTCGCACAGAGCGCTGTCCGGGGCGCCGCATCCCGCGCAGTCGACGGGCAGGATGAGGGCGAGGGCATCGGAGAGCACGGCGAACACCCGGCCACTCTGCTGCTCGCACGGCCCGGCGCGGGGTCGGCACTGGGGCCGGTGGACGCGACGCGCCCGCGTCGGCCCCCTGAGGAGGACGACTCAGTCGGCGTCGCCCTGCTGAGTGGCGAGCACCTGGACCCCGGTCGCGGTCTGCACCCAGTTCGACTGGCGCCGGACATACAGCGTTCCGTCGGCCGCGAGGATGCGCACCGCCGCCGGCGAATTGGCGCCGGAGATGGCGACCGCATCCACGGGTGCGTCGACGACGGTCGCCGCACCGCCCACGACCTGCTGCACGAAGGCCGGTGCCGCCGCATCCCCCGACACGACACCGATCGTGGTCGTGTCGAGCCACGCCAACCCGCGCGTGGGCCCATCGAGCGTCGTGAGCGACACCGCAGGGCCCAGGGCGCTGGGAACGCCGGCCGAGTCCCGCTCGACGCCGGCCACCACCAGCATCGAGCGACCGCCCGCGGTGAGCACGGCAGCCATCCGACTGCCGTCGCGGGAGATCTGCATCGCGTCGATGCGACTCGCCCCCCACGCGGACGGCACCTCGAGCACGGTGCCGTCCGCCCCGGTCGCACGCACGCGGGAAGGATCGGTGGCGGGGACGGTCCAGATCATGCCGAACGGGTCGATCGTGGGGGCGAGGACGCCCGCGCGCTCGTCGACGACGCGACTGGTGCCGTCGTCGGCGACCTCCGCCGCCGAACCGTCCGGAAGCAGGACGGCCGCGACGGCACGACCGACCCCGAGCTGCACGGTTCTCGGGTCTACCTCGAGGAGAGCGGGCGAGAGGCCGGGCAGCGGCGTGAGCTCGCCCGAGAGGAGATACCCGAAGCCGTCCGCGTCGCGCACCAGCGCCCGGGAGTCGACGAGAGTCGAACGCGTCGGGATCTTCGAGGCATTCACCCGGGCGCCGTCGACCTGCATCTCGACCGCGGTGACCTGGGCGGTGACCAGGCTCGCGGAGAGCTGCGTCTGCATCCGGTCCAGGGTGACCTGATCCAACCCGAGCGCCTGCTCGCTCAGCTGCGCCTGCGCGACGCCGTTGGACAACGGGACGGAGGGGACGAGCGTGACGTTGTCGGGGAAAGCGGAGACGACGGATGCGGCGAGCCAGGGCGAGGGCTCGCCGTTGACGACGGCCGCAGCGATCCGCGTCAGCGCATTCGTGGTGGGGAACCAGCGGACGTCCGGAACCAGGTAGCGCCACGTCGGATCGAAGTACATGACGTCGTACGAGCGGAACACGTTGCGGAACAGGTCCTCGTCCAGCACGATGCCGTCGGGAGCGTGCGTGATGCGCCACTCGCCGTCGGCGCCCTGGGCGAGTGCGAACGGCAGGGGGACGCTCGCTCCCTCATCCGACAGCGTGTACGTGCCGGCTTCGTCGATCGTCGCCTGCGGGGTGACATCGAGCACGATCTCGTCATCGATCTCGGCGTAGCTGCGGTCCGCGAGCACGTCCACGATCACGCCCGCCTCCGGCTTCCACTGATCGCGGTAGCCCTCCGACAGGAACTGCCGGGCCACCTGCCAGTTGTCCTGCGGTCCGGATGCGGCACGCACGAACCCGTCCACGATCTGCCTGGCCGTCGCGCCGGGTTGCGGACCGTCCGGACGGTAGATCACGTCGGGCGCGGCGGAGTCCGATCCCAGCTGAGGCCCCGGCTGCACCGTTCCGGTCGTCGGCAGGCCGGCGCACGCCGTCAGCACGAGCGCGAGAGCCGCCAGCAGAGCGATGAGGATCCGTCTCATGTGGACTCCTTGCCTCGCAGCGCGCTGTCGACGTCGATCGGTTGCGTGAGCCCGAGGTCGTCGAGGCCGTCGCCCTCCGGCGCGAGCGACAGGGGCGAAGAGGCCGGCTCTGCGCCGGCGCGGCGCGGCAGGGTCAGCACGAAGTTGGTGCCGAGTCCGAGCGACGACCAGACGCCGAGCGTTCCGCCGTGCAGGCGGGTGTCGCCCAGCGCGATGGCCAGACCGAGTCCCGTTCCCCCGATCGTGCGCTTGCGCGACGGGTCGGCGCGCCAGAAACGGTCGAAGACGCGCTCCTGGTCTTCGGGCCGCATGCCCATCCCGTAGTCGCGCACACCCACCGCGACCGCATCCTGATCCGAGTCCACGGTCACGACGATGGGCCGGCCCTCACCGTGCTCGATCGCGTTGCCCAGGAGGTTGCGCACGATCCTTCGCACCCGGCGAGGGTCCATCTCGACGGGCGAGTAACCGCCCGGCGCCACGAGGCGCACGTCGCTGCCGTGCTGTTCGGCGAGCTGATGCATCTGGGCGACGACGTCCTCGGCGAGATGCGCGAGGCTCGTGGGCTCGAGTTCGAGCTGCACCGATCCGGCGTCGTAGCGGCTGATCTCCAGCAGGTCGGTGAGCAGCGTCTCGAATCGCTGCACCTGCGCGTGCAGCAGTTCGGCGGCCCGCGTGCTCACCGGATCGAAGGCCTCCCGATGGTCGTTGAGCACGTCGGCGGCGAGACGGATGGTGGTCAACGGCGTGCGCAGCTCATGGGAGACGTCCGAGACGAAGCGCTGTTGCACGAGCGAGAGCTCCGCGAGCTCCTTGATCTGCGCCTGGATGCTGTCGGCCATCGCGTTGAAGGAACGACCGAGCGTGGCGATCTCGTCCTCGCCGTGCACGTCCAGTCTCACGTCGAGTCGACCCGCCGCGAGCTCCGCCGACGTGTGCGCCGCCTCGCCGATCGGCACCGTCACCGACCGCAGGACGAACCACGAGATCCCCGCGATGATCGCGATGAGGGCCAGCCCCACGAGCCAGAGGGTCCCCTGCACGAAGCCGAGCGTCTGATCGGCCGCGGCCAGATCGTAGGCGATGTAGAGCTCGTACGCGCCGACGCCCGCGACGTTCAGCTGCTGTCCCACCGCGATCCCGGGCACCACGCGCCCCGACGCGTCGGTGAGGGCGATCGACTGCCACCACTGCACGTCGGCGTCCGAGCGCACCTTGTCGCGCAACGCGTCCGTGATCTGGCCGTCCCAGTTGCCGCCGCCGAGCGCGAAGTCCTGCGGCGCGGTGGCCGAGGGGGTCTGGTCGACGCGGAACATCGCGACCAGATCGGAGTCGGATTGACGCCCGAGGCTGGCCATGACGCTGTCGACGACGTTGCGCACCTGGGCGCTGTCGCCCTGCAGCGCCGAGTCCAGGGTGGCCTGCGCCGCGGTCGTGGCGCGGCGTGCATCACCCAGGACCTGATCGCGGCGCGACTGGAACAGGTCGTTCTGGATCGCCAGCGCCATCCAGACGCACGCCACGAGGATCGCCAGCGTCGACAGCGCGATCGTGAGCACGAGCGTGCGGAAGCGCAGTGAGCGCTGCCACGACCCCAGCACCCGCGACGGCCATGTGCGCCAGGCGCGCAGCTCGCGCCGCAGGCGGACTGCCGGCCGGGGGGCGGTCGCGGCGGACATCCTCAGCTCGCGGCGCCGGCGCGGTATCCGACGCCGCGCACCGTCGTGACGATCTTGGGGTTGTCCGGGTCGAGCTCGACCTTCGCACGCAACCGCTGGACGTGCACGTTCACGAGGCGCGTGTCCGCCTTGTAGTGGTAGCCCCACACCTGCTCCAGGAGCATCTCGCGCGAGAAGACCTGCTGCGGCTTCGAGGCGAGCGCGACGAGCAGCTCGAACTCCAGCGGCGTCAGCGGGATGGGCGTCGATCCTCGGCGCACCTCGTGGGCAGCCACGTCCACTGTCAGGTCGCCGATGCGCAGGCTCTCCCCCGCATCCGTCGCGGCCGGACGCAGGCGCGTGCGGATGCGGGCGACCAGCTCCTTGGGATTGAAGGGCTTGACGATGTAGTCGTCGGCACCCGATTCCAGTCCCGCGACGACGTCTGCGGTGTCGGTACGCGCTGTCAGCATGATGATCGGGACGCCGGACTCCGCACGCAGGCGCGTGCAGATCTCGATGCCGTCCATGCCCGGCAGCATCAGATCGAGCAGCACCAGGTCGGGCCGCTCGGCACGGAAGGCCTCGACCGCCTGCGCGCCGTCGGCGCAGAACACCGTCTCGAAGCCCTCGGTGTCCAGCACGATCCCGATCATCTCGGCCAGGGCCGTGTCGTCGTCGACCACGAGAATGCGTGATGTCATGAAACGCGTTCTTCCTTTGCGTCCGCTCGGCGGCCGGGTTCCACCGATGCCCCCGTGCGCCCCTTCAGAGTAGTCCACACGGCGGCCGGGGCCCACGAGCGGCCGCCCAGGTGTGTCACGATGAAGACGATGACGACCGCGAGGAGATCATGACGACGGCGCAACCCGGATGGACGCCCGCTCCACGCGCGGGAATCGTTCCGCTGCATCCGCTCACGTTCGGAACCGTGCTGGGGCGCTCGTTCGTCGCCCTGCGGCAGAACCCTCGCGTGCTGCTGGGGTTCGCGCTGGGCATGCAGATGGCGACGTATCTCGTGCTGCTGGTCGCCGTCGGAGGCATCGCTTTCGCCAGTTTCTCGCGCCTGGCGACCGTGCCGGTGTCGAGCCCCGACTATCTCGACCTGTTCGCGGGGGCGACGGCGATCACCGTGATCTCCAGCCTCGTGCTCGGCATCGCGAGCTCCGCGCTGACGGTCATCGTCCAGGGTGTGGTCGTGGCGGACGTGGCACACGGCGTCGTCGCGGAGAAGCTGACGGTCGGCGCCCTGTGGCGGCGGATCCGGCCCGCGTTCTGGCGCCTGTTCGGCTACACCCTGCTGTCTTCGGGCGCCGTGCTCGTCGCCGTGGCGGTCCTGGCCGCCGCCGCCTTCGCGCTCGGCCTGCTCGCCCTGGCCGCGGGAATCGTCGCCGCGGTCCTGTTCTTCCTCGCCGCCATCCCGCTTTCTCTCTGGCTGACGACGCGACTGTTCCTCGTGACGCCGATCCTGGTCCTCGAGGGTTCCGGTGTCTTCGCGGCCATCGCCCGGTCCTGGCGCCTCACCCGGGGCCGATTCTGGCGCACCCTCGCGACGTGGCTCGTCATCATGGTCGGCTTCTACGTCATCACGCAGATCATCGGCGTGCCGCTGAACCTCTTCAGCGGCATGTTCATCGGCGTCCTCTCCCCCACGGGCGACCCCGACGTCGCCGGTTTCATCGGCATCTTCCTCCTCGGCCTCGTCATCCAGATACTGACTCTGCTGGTGCAGTCGATCGCGCTCGTGGTGAACGCCACAGCGGCGTGTCTCGTGTACGTCGACGCCCGAATGCGCACCGAGGGCCTCGATCTCGATCTGCAGTCCTACGTCGATCAGCGCCAGATGGGCGCGGGCGTCGCCGATCCCTACCGTTGGCACATCGGCCGGACCGCGGCACCGCAGCCCGCCTCCTGGCCGCCGCAGCCCGCCCCGTGGCCGGGCGCCTACCCGGCTCCCGAGGCATCCGGCTATGGCGCGCCGCCCGCGTACACGTCGCCCGCATACACGCCGCCCGAGCCCGACGCATCCGCACCGCCGACCGGCTCGACGCAGCCCGCCGCGGATCGACCTGCGGACGAGCCGACGACGCCTCCGGCGACCGACTGGGCTCCGCCGCAGGCGGGTCCGGAACGGCGGTGATCCTCGCCGCGGCCGCGCCGTTGATTCCCGACGGCGACGAGGCCAGACGTCTCGCCGAGAGGGAGCTCGCGGATCCGAGCTATCGAGCGGCGGAGCCGACCCCCTTCGACCGCATCGCGCGAGCGATCGGTGACGGCATCGCCAAGCTGTTCACCGGCGACGTGGATGCGGCGTGGGCCCCCTTGGCCGCCGTCGGCGCGCTGCTGCTGGTCGTGCTCCTCGTGGTGCTGGCCGTTCTCATCTGGGGCCGCCCGCGCTCCCGAGGCCTCGTCCGCTCAGTCCGCGGCGAGCTCTTCGGCGACGACGTGGGCGCCGGGTCCGGCGAGTTGCGGCGCACCGCAGCGGCTTTCGCCGATCGAGGCGACTGGGAGGCGGCGACCGTGGCCGCCGTGCGTGCCCTGGCGCGCGGGCTCGAGGAGCGGCAGCACGTCACGGTGGCTCCCGGTGCCACGGTGACCTCCTTCGCACGGTCCGCGGGCGCGGTGTTCCCCGACGAAGCCTCCTCGCTCATCGAGGCGGCGCACGACTTCGATGACGTCCGCTACCTCCGCCGACCGGGAAGCCGCGAAGCCTACGAACGTGTCCGCGACCTGGACGATCGGCTGTCCCGCGCGCCGGTGACGCACCGATGAGCGGGCGCCCTCGCCTCGCCCGCGCGCGCACGTGGGCCGTGATCGGCGCGGTCATCGTGGTCGTCGGCATCATCGGCGCGGTGATCTCCGCGAACATGCGCTTCAGCGCATACGACAGATTCGACCCGGACGACCCCGGTCCCGACGGGATGCGCGCCCTCGCCCGCATCCTCTCCGATCAGGGCATCGATGTCATCGTGACGCGGGACGTCGCCTCCGCGGAGGCTGCTCTCGGCGAGGGAGAGAACACGCTCGTCCTGCCCGACTCGCCCCTGCTGTCGGATGCGCAGCTGACCGCACTGGCGCAACGCGCGGACGCGGTGGTCGTGTCCGACCCGCGTGCGCGCTCGATCCGGCTGCTCTTCGACGGCCGGATCCAGGGATACGGCACCGCCGCCCCCGTCGCACCTGACTGCGACCTGCCGGTGGCGCAGCGCGCGGGAGACGTCAGCGTCGGCGCGACCTTCACGGCTCCGGATGCGGTCGGCTGCTACCCGGTCGACGACGCGTTCGGGCTGCTCTGGCAGCAGCGAGGGGACGCGACGCGCGCCGCCGTGGACGGATCGGTCGTCTTCACGAACGAGCACCTCGCCTCCGATGGGAATGCGGCTCTGGCGCTGGGCCTGCTGGGCGCGCACGATCGCCTGGTGTGGCTCGTGCCCGCGCTCGCGGCCGGTTCCGGCACGACGGGCGCGACGCTGGGCGAGCTGACCCCGCCGTGGGTGACGCCGGCGATCGTCCTGCTCGGCGCGACGGCTCTGGCGGCCGCGATCTGGCGCGGCCGGCGGTTCGGCCCCCTCGTCCGCGAGCGACTCCCGGTCACGGTGCGCGCCGGCGAGACCACGCGCGGGCTCGGCCGGCTCTATGCTCGTGCCGGCGCGCGCGATCATGCCGCGGCGCTCCTGCGCGAGCGCGCCCGCGAGCGCGCCGCCACCGCGCTGTCCGTGCCCCGCAGCGCCGACATCACGGCCATCGCGGATGCCGTCGCCGCCGCCACCGGCATCCCCCCGGCTCGCAGCCGCGCTCTGCTCGGCGACGGCCCCGTCCCCGACGACCGCGCGCTCGCCCGCCTGGCCGCAGATCTCCGCGCCCTCGAGGCGCGAGTGACCCCCTCCCGCCCGCGAAAGGAATCGCAATGACCGACAGCTCCGACGACGCTCTGCGGATGGCGATGCACGGCGTGCGCACCGAGATCGGCAAGGCAGTGGTGGGCCAGGACGGCGTCGTCACCGGGCTTCTGGTCGCGCTCCTGGCCCGCGGCCACGTCCTGCTGGAGGGAGTGCCCGGCGTCGCCAAGACGCTGCTCGTGCGCGCGTTCAGCCGCGCGCTCGGACTCGACACGCACCGCGTGCAGTTCACCCCCGACCTGATGCCGGGCGATGTCACCGGCTCGCTCATCTACGACGCGCGCTCCGGCGAGTTCGAGTTCCGTGAGGGTCCGGTGTTCACGCAGGTGCTGCTCGCGGACGAGATCAACCGCACGCCGCCCAAGACGCAGTCGGCGCTGCTGGAGGCGATGGAGGAGCGGCAGGTGTCCGCCGACGGCGTGACCCGCCCGCTGCCGGTC
Source organism: Microbacterium sp. SORGH_AS_0862 (assembly GCF_030818795.1). Taxonomy (NCBI): domain Bacteria; kingdom Bacillati; phylum Actinomycetota; class Actinomycetes; order Micrococcales; family Microbacteriaceae; genus Microbacterium; species Microbacterium sp. SORGH_AS_0862. Next base: position 610,268 of record NZ_JAUTAY010000001.1, read on the forward strand.
CCGTTCCTCGTGGCCGCCACGCAGAACCCCGTGGAGCACGAGGGCACGTACGAATTGCCCGAGGCGCAGCTCGACCGGTTCCTGCTCAAGCTGCGCGTCGATGTGCCCGAGCGGGAGGCCGAGGTCCAGGTGCTGCGCCGCCACGCCGACGGGTTCGACCCGCGCGCGCTCGAGGCCGTGATGCCGGCCACCGACGCGGCAGGCATCGCCTCCGCGCAGCGGGCCGCCGCATCCGTCGAGGCCTCCGACGACCTGCTCGGCTACATCGTCGACCTCGCGCGGGCGACCCGCGACGCTCCCTCGGTGCAGCTGGGTGCGAGCCCCAGAGCCGCGACCGCGCTGCTGGCCACCGCGAAGGCATGGGCCTGGCTGGGCGGCTACCCGGCCATCACGCCGGATCACGTCCAGACGATGCTCACTCCGACCTGGCGCCACCGGCTCCGCCTGAACCCCGAGGCGGAGTTCGAGGGCGTCACGGTGGACGGCATGCTCGCCTCGGTCCTCGCTCAGACGAGGGTTCCGATCTGACGTGTTCGTCACCGGCCGTCTTCCGATCGTCGTCGCCGGCGGTCTCATCCCGTTGGTGCTGCTGTCCGCGGCGGGGATACCGGCGTGGGCGGTGTTCGGCGCCTGGCTCCTCCTCGTCATCGCGGCGGTCGCGGTCGACACCGCGCTCGCGCCGCGCCCCGCCGACCTGCGCGTCGCGCGGACCCTGCCCGCGCGCGCCCGGCGCGGCAAGGTCGCGCTGAGCGAGCTGCGCCTGACGAACACCGCCCGCCGCCGGATGCGCGGATGGGTCAGGGACGCCTGGCAACCGACCGCAGGGGCTCCCGCGGCTCGCGCACGCATCGATGTCCCGTCCGGGCAGACGATCACGCTCCGCGCGTCGCTCATGCCGCGCCGACGCGGTGAGCTCACGACCGACTTCGTCGTCGTGCGCGCGCTCGGCCCGCTCGGCCTCGCCGGACGCCAGCAGCGCATCGACGCCCGCGGGGTGCTGCGTGTCCTGCCGCCGTTCTCTTCGCGCCGCCATCTGCCCTCCCGCCTGGCACGCCTGCGGGAGCTCGACGGCGAGACCAGCGTCCAGGTGCGCGGCCGGGGCACGGAGTTCGACAGCCTGCGCGAGTACGTCCGCGGCGACGACGTCCGTGCGATCGACTGGCGCGCCACGGCGCGCTCAGCCACGACGATGCTTCGTACCTGGCGGCCGGAGCGCGACCGGCACATCGTCGTGGTGATCGACACCGGGCGCACCGCCGCGACCCGCGTCGACGACGGGGTGAGGCTCGACGCCGCCATGGAGGCCACGCTGCTGCTGGGCGCGCTGGCCGCCCGTGCCGGCGACCACGTGCACCTCGTGATGATGGACCGCCTCGTGCGGGCCCGGGTGAGCGGCGTCGACGGCGCGGCACTCGTCCCCGCGCTGGTGGACGCCATGGCGCCGGTGGAGGCGCAGCTGATCGACACGGACTGGAGCGAGGTCGCGTCCCTGGTGCGCCGGCTGACCGCGCGCCCGGCGCTCGTGGTGCTGCTGACGGCGCAGGACGACCCCGCCGCGGCGCGTGGCTTCCTCGCCGCGCTGCCCACGCTGACGGCACGATCGCGGGTGCTCGTGGCTTCCGCATCCACCGTCGGCGACACCGACGACGAGACCGCGATGACGGATGCGGACGCCGCCTACACCTGGGCGGCGGCGGAGCATGCGCGTCAGGGCGGCGAGCGCGTCGGCGCGGCGATCGGACGCGCGGGCGCCGTCGCCGTCACGGCGGATGCCGCATCCCTCCCGCCGCGCGTCGCCGACCACTACCTCGCGCTCAAGCTGCGCGGCCTGCTCTGACCCTCGCGCACGCAGATCGCCCCCGGGCCGCTGCCGGCCGAGTGCGCGCTCCCCCTTCCCCTGTCACAGATCGACGCGGAACGCGCGATCTGTGACAGGGGAACGGTCCGTACCCTCACTCGCCTGCCGCAGATCGACGCGGAAGGCGCGATCTGTGACAGGGGAAAAGTCCGCGCCGGCGCGCCGCACCGCGAACGAGGAACGCCCCTCCGCACGCGGCGGAGGGGCGTTCCTCGTTCGGGTCAGGCCAGGTCGAAGCGGTCGAGCTCCGTGACCTTCGTCCACGCCGCGACGAAGTCCGCGACGAACTTCTCCGTCGCGTCATCCGAGGCGTAGACCTCCGCGAGCGCGCGCAGTTCGGAGTTCGAGGCGAACACCAGGTCCGCGCGCGTGCCGATGCCGACCAGCTCGCCGGTGGCGTCCTTCGTGCCCTGGAACGCGTGGGATCCGGGGTCGAGGGGCTTCCACGTGTTGCCGAGCTCGAGGAGGTTCACGAAGAAGTCGTTCGTGAGCACACCCACGCGGTCGGTCAGCACGCCGTAGCGCGATCCGTCCCAGTTCGCGCCGAGCACGCGCAGACCGCCCACGAGCACCGTCATCTCCGGTGCGCTCAGGGTGAGCAGGTTGGCCTTATCGACGAGCAGGTACTCGGCGGGCAGCGACGGGCGTCCCTTGAGGTAGTTGCGGAAGCCGTCGGCACCCGGCTCGAGGAACGCGAAGGAGTGCTCCTCCGTCTGCTCCGCCGTCGCATCGGTGCGTCCCGGCCGGAACGGAACCTCCACGATCACACCCGCGTCGGCCGCAGCGCGCTCGACACCGGCGTTGCCGGCGAGGACGATCAGGTCCGCGAGCGAGACCCGACGACCCGCCGCCTCGAACTCGGCCTTGACCTCTTCGAGGACAGCGAGCACCTTCTGCAGCTGAGCGGGGTTGTTGACCTCCCAGTCCTTCTGCGGCGCCAGACGGATGCGGGCGCCGTTCACGCCGCCGCGCTTGTCACTGCCGCGGAAGGTGGATGCGGCCGCCCACGTCGTCGAGACCAGCTCGGACACGCTCAGCCCGGAGTCGAGGATGCGGGACTTCAGCGCGACCGCATCCGCCGCGTCGATCAGCTCGTGATCGACCGGGGGCACCGGATCCTGCCAGATGAGGTCCTCCGCCGGCACCTCGGGGCCGAGGTAGCGGACCTTCGGCCCCATGTCGCGGTGGGTCAGCTTGAACCACGCGCGGGCGAAGGCGTCCTGGAACTCGTCGGGGTTCTCGAGGAACCGCTTGGTGATCTTGCCGTACTCCGGGTCGACGCGCAGGGCGATGTCGCTCGTGAGCATGCGGGGCTCACGGCGACCGTCCGAGTGTGCCAGCGGCACCATGTCGCTGCCCGCACCGTTCGCGGGACGCCACTGCCATGCGCCGGCCGGGCTCTTGAACAGCTCCCACTCGTACGCGTAGAGGATGTGCAGGAACTCGTTGTCCCAGCGCGTCGGGTGATAGGTCCAGGTCACCTCGAGCCCGCTCGTGATGGTGTCGTCGCCCTTGCCGGTGCCGTGTGCGTTCTTCCAGCCGAGCCCCTGGTCCTCGATGCCCGCGGCTTCGGGGTCCTCGGCCACGTTCTCATCGGATGCCGCGCCGTGCGTCTTGCCGAAGGTGTGACCACCGGCGATGAGCGCGACCGTCTCCTCGTCGTTCATCGCCATGCGGGCGAACGTCTCGCGGATGTCGCGCGCCGAGCGCAGCGGGTCGGGCTCGCCGTTCGGGCCCTCGGGGTTGACGTAGATGAGCCCCATCTGGACGGCCGCGAGCGGCTTCTCCAGCTCACGGTCGCCCGAGTAGCGCTCGTCGCCGAGCCACGTGGTCTCGGGGCCCCAGTACACGTCGTCGTCGGCTTCCCAGACGTCGGCACGTCCACCGGCGAATCCGAAGGTCTTGAAGCCCATCGACTCCAACGCCACGTTGCCGGCGAGGATCATGAGATCCGCCCAGGAGATCGACTGGCCGTACTTCTTCTTGACCGGCCACAGCAGGCGACGCGCCTTGTCGAGATTGACGTTGTCCGGCCAGCTGTTCAGCGGCGCGAAACGCTGCTGCCCCTGCCCGCCGCCGCCGCGCCCGTCCGTGACGCGGTACGTGCCCGCACTGTGCCAGGCCATGCGGATCATCAGCGGCCCGTAGTGACCGAAGTCGGCCGGCCACCAGTCCTGCGAGGTCGTCAGGACCTCGAGGACGTCCTTCTTGACGGCCGCGAGATCGAGCGCTTCGAAGGCGGCCTTGTAATCGAAGTCCTCGCCGAGAGGATTGCCCACGACCGGGTTCTTCGCCAGCAGGCGCAGGTTCAGCTTCTTCGGCCACCACACGCGGTTCGCGGATCCGGCGGTGGGATGCGGCAGCACACCGTCGGGCTCGGCGTCGACCGGCGATGGCCCGACGGGCAACCGCGTCTCGTCGGCACCGTCGTGGGGTACAGGGCAACCCGTCGTGATGTCGGACATCTGTTTCCTTTCGTGGGGGTCATTCACTCTGGGCGGCACATGCCGGACACATGCCCCAGAAGGTCACCTCGGCAGCCTCGACCGAGAAGCCATGCGCCTGCTGGGGATGCATGCACGGCGCCGCTCCCGCGACGCAGTCCACATCCTCGACACGTCCGCAGCCGCGGCAGACGAGGTGGTGGTGGTTGTCGGCGACGCGCAGCTCGAACAGCCCGGGATGCCCCGCGGGCTCGATGCGTCGGGCGAGCCCCGCGTCGACGAAATCGCCGAGGGCGTTGTAGACCGACTGCATGCTCGTTGCCGGCAGACGCTCGCGCACCCGGGCGAAGACTTCGTCCGCCCGCGCGTGCGGGAGCGCGTGCAGCGCGTCGTAGACCCCGCGCCGCGTCTCGGTGACGCGAAGGCCCGCGTGACGCAGGGCGATCTCTGTCTCGACGGATGCGGGGGCCACTCCCGCATCCTGTCATTGTTTTGATCTATTCAAAAATACGACACGCCCACGCGCGGATGAACGATCGCTGAACCCGTCCGGTGTCAGCCCGCGACGAGCTCGGTCTGGCCGATGTCGTCTTCGTCCAGATCCCCCGTCTGACCGCGGCGTACGGCCCGGCGCCCGACCACGAGCATGTAGAAGAGGAAGACACCGAGGGCGAGGGCGCCGAGCACGATCTTCGCGGGCCAGGGCCACGGCTGCGGGGTGACATAGGCCTCGACGACCCCCGACAGGGCGAGGGCGAAAACCAGACCGACCGCGACGGTCGCGAGTGAGCGACCCGCTGCGGCGAGCGACTCGCCACGGGAGCGCGGTCCGGGCGCGACCCATGCCCAGAAGACGTGGAGCCCTGCCGCCGCCGCGACGAAGACGCTCGTCAGCTCGAGCAGACCGTGGGGCAGGATGTACGCGAAGAACACGTCGAGCCGGCCGAAGGAACCCATGACCGCGGCCGCCGTCCCGAGGCCGATCGCGTTCTGGATGACGACGGAGACGGGCCAGATGCCGGTGATGCCGAACAGCACGCACTGGGCCGCGATCCAGGCATTGTTCGTCCACACGGTGCCGGCGAACACAGCCGCCGGGTTGTCCGAGTAATAGGCGACGAACTCCTCGTTCGCGTACGAGGAGAGCTGTGCCTCGGGGCCGAGGGTCGCCACGAGTGCGGGATCGGACGAGATCCACAGCGCCACCAGCGCCGCGGCCAGGAAGAAGGCGCCCGCGACGGCCAGGGTCGTCCAGCGCACCCGGTACAGCGCCGCCGGCAGCTGATCGAGGAAGAACTGGGGGATCCGGCGCAGCAGGTTGCCGTCGCCCGCGGTGAGCCGCAGGCGGGCGCGGGCGAGCACGAGCGAGAGGTGATCGGCTTGCAGGCTGCGCCCCGCCGCCGTCTTCAGCTCGGCAAGATCGGCGGACGCCGCCCGGTAGCGCATCACGAGCTCGTCCGCCTCCGGAACGCTCAGCCGCCGTCGGCCGGCCAGCTCGTCCAGACGTTCCCATTCGGACCCGTGAGCGGCCGTGAGCGCGTCGAGGTCCATGTGTTTCACTGTAGCCATGCCCTCCGCCGTGACGCTGGTCGAGATCGGCCAGGATGAGATCCTCACCGGCGAAGCCGTCGCGCTCGACGTGCAACCGGCGGGATTCTTCCTTCGACTGGCGGGGGCCGCGATCGACATGATTGTGACGGTGGCCGCAGCCCTCGTGGTGATGCTGGCGCTCGGGCTGACCGGAGCGTTCTCCGCGGATTCGGGGCTCGGCACGATCGTCTCGATCCTGCTGGCGGTCGTCCTGCTGGTCGTCGCGCCCACGACGATCGAGACCGCCACGCGCGGACGCAGCCTCGGCAAGCTGATCGTCGGCGCCCGCATCGTCCGCGCCGACGGCGGGGCGGCGGGCTTCCGACAGGCGCTGATCCGGGCTCTCGTCGGAGTCCTGGAGGTCTGGTTCACCCTCGGCGCCGTCGCGGCGCTGACCGGGATGTTCACGCCGCGCGCACAGCGATTGGGCGACCTGATGGCGGGCACGTTCAGCCAACGCACGCGCACCGGGCGTCTCGCCTCGTTCGAGCCGCAGGCGCCCGCGCCCCTCGTCGAGTGGGCCCGCATCGCCGATGTGGCGCCGCTGCCGGCGCCGGTCGCGCGACGTCTCGCGAGATTCGTCAGGCAGGCGGAGCAGCTCCAGCCGCAGGCGCGACGGATGCTCGCAGCGCAGCTGGCCGCCGAGGCGGCCGCCTCTGTCTCCCCCGTCCCGCCCGCAGATCCGGAGCTGTTCGTCCGGGCTGTGGCGGCGCTGCGCTTTCAGCGGGAGTTGACGGCCGTCCGGGCGCGCGATGCACGGGCCGCGGCACTGCTGCCCAACGCCGTGACGCGCCGGGGCTAGGAGGCGCGAAGCGTCTCGTGACGCACGACCAGCCAGCCCTTCGGGACGGACAGCCGCTCGGTGTGCACCTGGCACAGGTCGTGGGCGTGGGGGTCCCCGGCCCGACCCAGCGGGCCGACCGCTGCCATCTGGTCGGCGTAGTCGTAGGTGAGCGTCGCCACCGCCTCACGCGCGCACGCGACCTTGGAGCACTGACGTTCCTGCACGGTGCGACCCTAACGCGCCCCGCGGACACCGTTCGTGCGCCGCGCCTAGGATGGTCAGATGATCCGCCGCCGGTCGCGCCCCGCACCCGCAGCCCCGCGTCCTGAACGCCACGGGCGCCACGGCAAACAGGGCCGGAGCGCGGTGGTGCGCCCGCCGCTGCCGCCCCTGGAGACGCGCGTCGACCGGTTCGATCTGGCCGTCGGCTCGGTCGCGGAGTTCCTCCGCGGAGCCTGGCCGGAGTTGCGCGAGGTGCGCTTCGAGATGGCCGACATGCCCCCGGCCGCGGACGCCGACGGCATCCCCCGCTGGAGCGTGCTCCCCGACGAGAAGCGCATCGTGCTCTACCGGCTGCCCATCGAACGTCTCGCTCACCTGCACCGCAACGACGACGCCCATCGGCGCATGATGATCGAGAGCTGCGTCTTCCGAGCGGCAGCAGAGTTCCTCGGGCGCGACCCGTGGGACCTGGGACCGGATCGCTTCCGATTCCTCTGAGCGGACTCAGGGGCGGACGATGAGCTCCGCCGCGGCGGCATCCGCCGGCCACACCGGGAACGCGCTGATCGCGCCGTCTCCGAGATAACTCACCGAAGCCCGCACCGGGTTGGACGTCTCGATGCGGTACACGGCGCCCGGCTCGACCGGCACGGATGCGGTGTCACCGGCCGCCACGCGGAATCGCTCCGTCTCGGTGGCCCCGCTCAGCGGCGTCAGCACGACATCGGCGGACCCGGCCGCCGACCCCGCGACCACCAGCAGAGGCGACGGCCCGTCGGGTACCGCGATCACGCTCGGGCCGACGATGGGCTCGGTCGCCGTGTACCAGGCGAAGTCCGCTCCGTCGTTGAAGTTCGTCGTCTGCCACACGGCGCTGACGACGGCCGATGTCGCGTCGACCCGCACGGTGTACGTACCGGCCGAGAGACCGGCGAGGTCGAGTTCGGTGGGGAGGTCCGCACCGAGCGGAACCTCCTGCGTCAGCGCGATACGCCCCGTGTCGTCCTGCACGGTGACGGCGGCCGTCGCGTCGGCACCCGGTGAGAGCAGCCGCAGGAGGGTCGTCGCGCCGGCGGAAGCCGCATCCACCGCGGTCTGCGGAACGCGTACTCCCGGCATCACCTGCTGGGTCGCGGAACCGACGATCGCCCCGCTCTGCTCGACGCCGCCGGTCAGCAGGGTCCGCGAGAGACTGGACTGCAAAGCGGCGGCGATCGGCGCCCCGGAAGCGGTGACGCGCACCACCGGGGCTCCTTCGCCGACCGCCAGCGCGGCCAGCGGCACGAGGCGCTGGGTGTGGGCGTCGACGCGGAGACCGCTCCCCGAGGGCGGGGTCGAGGCACCCGTCGCGCTGTACAGGGTGAGATCGACGGTCGCGGCCACATCCGAGGGATTCGAGAGGAGGATGACGTCGGCCGAGCCCGTGGTGGTCGCGCCCGCGACGAGCCACGACTCGATGAGCGGCGGCTGGCACGCGGAGGCGGCGAAGCCGCGCAGGTCCTCGGCGGCGACCGCGCCGCTCGCGGCCGCGGCGGCATCCGATCGCTTCTCGTCGACCGGAGGCGCGACGAAGACGGGGTGCCCGTCGGAGCCGACGACATCGGGGGCGGTCGGCTCCGTCGTCTGGGTCAGCGTCGCGCCGTCCGACCCCGACACGGTCACCGTCGGCGCAGCGCTGGCGATCTGGTCGGCTTGCGTGGCGTCGCGGCCGAGGGCGAGCAGCCCGCCGGCGCAGGCGAGCACCGTGTCCGCAGGCGTGGGGGTCACGCCTACGGCGAGCGGATCGTGCGTATGGGTGGGCCAGTTCGCGGCCACACCGACGCCCACCGATCCGACGATGCCGACCGCGAGGGCCGCGCCCACGACGAGCCGCGTACTCGTGGCGGCCCAGCGCCACATCCGCTGCCTACTCATGCCTGCTCCTCCCGCGAACGCGGACCGACGGTGCGCGGGGTGCGGCGGGCCTCGCGGCGCGATGCGGCGGTCGGGAACGAGAGCAACAGGGCGATCGCGACGACCACGAGCTGGACGGCCGTGACGATCCACCCTTGGCGCACGATCTCCGTGCTCGGCAGTGGCCGCTCCGCCACATCCGTCGTCACCCGCCAGAGCGTGCCCTTCGGCGTCGCGCCGACGACGTCGAGGTCGTCGCGCTGATCGAGAGCCGTCTGGGCCGAGAGCCGCAAGGCGCGCGCCGCGTCGCTCTCGTCCGAGGTCTCGGGAGCGACCACGATGAAGCGGATCCCCGCCGCCGCGACGCGTGCGACGACGTCCTCCGAGGTCGACGTGACGAGGTCCGCGGTGAGCTCGGCGACCTCCTGGTCGGAGCTCGAGGCGACGGTGCGGGTCGCGTCCAGCGTGGAGACGCCCGACAGCGTCTCGCTGCCGCCCCATACGACCTGGGCCGCGACGGAGCCGTCGGCCAGAGGTGAGAGCACGATCGTGCCGACGCTCGAGTCATCGCGCCCCTGCGCCGCGACATAGGCCGGCAGCGTGGACGGCGAACCGCTCTGCAGCCCGCTCTGTCCCCGTCCCATCGCGGTGACGGAGGGAACGGCGAGGAGCACGAGGGTGCCCATGACGGCGACGGCGCCGAACACGCGCAGTCCGCCGGCGCGTGCCGGAACACCGGAATCGAGCGTCACCGTCGCGGCCGCGACGATCCCCAGCCAGGCAAGGCTGAGAGCCGCGCCCGGCCAGAGGGCGACAGGCGTACCCCGCGTGTCGACCGAGACGGCGAAGCCGACGGCGGCGAACGCCGTGGCGATGCCGAGGAGCGCGATCACGAGCAGCACGCCGGCGACCATCCAGCGCGGGGTCAGCAGCGACAGCAGGGCGAGCACCGCGAGCGGCGCGACCAGGACGACCACCGCGGTGACGAACGGTCCGATCGTCGTGGAACCGAGAAGACCGGCCCACCCGGCGAAGTCCGTCGTCGGGAACCCCGCCGCCAACGCGAACCGCCCGGCCGCGTCGGCACCCGCCTGCGCGCCCGCCCATACGGGGCCGGGGTCGGCGAGCAGGCCCCACACCGTGCCGCCGTGCAGCTGAGCCCAGATGAGAGGGGCGAACAGCGCCAAGGCGGGGACACCGGTCCAGACGATCTGTCCCGCCCCTCGTCCGCCGCGTGCCACCACGACGAGCATCATCGCCAGCATCCAGACGATGATCAGAGCGGGTGCGAGCGACGGGGCACACGCGAGCACGCCCGCCAGCAACAGGGACGCCGCCCCCGCCGCAGCCCACGACCGATGCGCGACGGCTCCGGCGTAGAACAGCCACGGCAGCAACAGGTGCACGATCACGCCCGTGGGCCTGCCGTCGACGAGAGCCGTCCAGAAGGTGGGCGCGAGCGCCCAAGCGATCGCGGCGGTGTTGCGCAGCAGCGACCGGGACGTGAGGCGTGTCGCGGCGAACCAGCCGCCCAGTACCGCCAGCGGCAGCGCGGAGAGCCACAGCACGATGAGGATCCGCGACGGATCCGCGGGCCAGAGCGAGCCGAGCAACGCCACGACGGCGGCGAACGGATCGGCCGGCCCCGCCGCATCGAGCCCGGTCGCCCGGGCGCCGAACGCGGCGTCGGCCCAGAGCTGCCCGAGCGTCGCCCGCAGCGGCTCGAGTGCGCCGCCGCCGAGAGCCGGCCACGCCAGGAGGGCGGGGAATGCGGCGGCTGAGACGACCAGCCCCGCCAGCACGAGCCACGCGCCGCCGCCCGTGAAGAAGTGGAGCTCGCCGCGCACCGGCCGGTTCATCGCGTCGGCGTCCGCATCCGCATCGAAGCGCTGCCGGAGCGCCGATCTGGTGATGCGCAACAGGGAGAGCTGGGACCACGAGGCCGTTCGTGAGCGACGGATGACACCGCGGGATGCGGCGATCGCGCCCCACCGGAAGAAGGCGACGATCGATGCGCCCCACTCGGGCAGCACCCGCGAGGGCTGCTTCGCCACCAGCAGCGCGGCCGCGCGCCAGAGGGCCAGCGGGATGAGTGAGAGCAGGTGCAGCGGGACGGCCGCAGCCGGTGCGTAAGCCAGACGGCGGTGGATCTGGGCGAGTCGGCGCGCATAGGCGCGACGGCGCCGGGCCCGCCCGGTCGCGGCCGCGGGCAGGCCGGCCACGCCGTCGCCGGCGACAGCCACCCGCGCGGTGGGCACGAGACTCACCCGGTGCCCCGCGAGGCGGGCGCGTACGCCGAGATCGAGGCCCTCGTCGGCGCCGCCGAGTGCGGGATCGACACCGCGGAGAGTGCGCCACAGGTCGGCGCGCACGAGCACGCCGCGCACATCGGCTCCGAGGACGTCCTCCTCACCGTCGTGCTGGCCCTGGTCGAGTTCGTCCTGCACCATCTCGACGGCCCGGCCGAACGATGTCATCGTCACGCCGAGCGAGACGATGCGGTCCGGGTCGTCCCACTCCACCAGCTTGGGCGCGACGACGGCGACCGAGGGTGCGCGCTCGAGCCCGGCGAGCAGGCGTTGCAGGGCGTCCGGTTCGGGTGCGGTGTCCTGGGCGAGAAGCCACACGAACTCGCCGCTGATGCGCACCGACGCGAGCCGCACCGCGTCGGCGAACGACGTCGAGGCGCCGGCGGTGATCACGCCCTCGGCGCCGGATGCGGTGACCAACTGCGTGAGGGCGGAGTCCCCGCCGCAGAGCACGATCGTGAGCGCGTCGACCTGGCGGGTCTGGGCGGCGAGGGCGGACAGCGTGCGCTCGAGATGCGCCGCGGCGGCCGTACGCCCTTCAGGGCGCACGACGAGGAGAGCGTGGACACGGGCCGACATGACTGAGCCAGCCTAAGCACGGGTTCGCGACGCGCGAGGTGCACGCGCCGCAATCGATGATCTCGACAGGGCGTTCAGCTCACACGACGCTTGAGTTTGCGACGCTCGCGCTCGCTGAGCCCGCCCCAGATCCCGAACCGCTCGTCGTTGCGCAGCGCGTACTCCAGGCATTCGTCGCGGACGTCGCAGGTCGTGCAGATGCGCTTCGCATCGCGGGTCGAGCCGCCCTTCTCGGGGAAGAACGCCTCCGGATCGGTCTGTGCGCACAGGGCATCCGTCTGCCAGGACAGCGGATTGTCGTCCTCCGCCGGAGCTTCGCGACGGACGCCGGGGACCCCGAGGAAGACCGGGTCGACGTGCCAGTTGTCGGGAACGCCTGAGCGGTACGGTGCGCTCGCCATGTGCTCTCCCCACGATCTCGAAATCACGTCCCGCGGTGGGCGGGTGCCTAAATTACACAGGTGTGATTCGAGGAAAGCAAGTCGCAGATCGTAAACCCTCAACCCACGCTTTAATCTTCACGACGCGCCGACGGCGTGTCGATGGAGCGGATTCGTTACGACGCGGCGATTCAACGTCCCCGGCATCGCGAGGAACAACTCCCCCGCACCGGTGACCTCGAGGTGCTGCTCGTCGGGCGTGGCGAACGCCGCGGCACCGGGCGTGAGCTGCACCCGCGCATCCGCGGCCGACACGATCGGCGCGCCGGCGGTCGCCACGGCGATGGCGGGTCCGCGAAGACGGACACGACGCACCTCGCCCTCATCGACCGTCACACGCAGCAGCTCGAAGTCGGGGATGCCGGGAGCGAAGACGTCGACGCCCGGCTCCCCCACGATCGCGGGCAGCCTCGGCGCGTCTCCGGGCGTCGTGTCGAGGATGCGCAACAGCTCGTCGACGTCGATGTGCTTGGGGGTCAGCCCCCCGCGCAGCACGTTGTCGCTGGCCGCCATGATCTCGACGCCGAGGCCAGCGAGATAGGCGTGCAGCACGCCGGCCGGTACGAAGATCGCCTCGCCTCGCGCCAGCACGACGTGGTTCATGAGCAGCGCCACCACGACGCCGGGATCCGACGGGTAGGCGTCGGCGATCCTGGCCAGCGCGGCGAAGTGGTCGGTGGGCGTCGCCTCGGCCGCCTCCCGCACCGCGGAGATCACCTCGTCGACGACACTCTGCGCCCGGCCGGAGAGCAGCCAGCCCAGGACGTCGCGCAGCGTCGAGGCTTCGTCTGCCCCCTCGAGTGCCTTGCCGAGCGCCGTCACGCCGTCATTCGACGGAAGAACGGCGAGGATGTCCCGCGTCGCCGTCAGAGGCCGGAGCCCCGCGAGCGCCTCGAAACGGTCGCTGACAGCGACGATCACCTCGGGCTTGTGGTTGTCGTCTTTATAGGTGCGGTGCGCCGCATCCCGAGCGACACCGGCCGTCTCCTCCCGCGCGAAGCCCTCGACGGCCTGCGCTCGCGAGGGGTGCACCTGGATCGACAGGGGCGAGCCCGCGGCCAGCAGCTTGAGCAGGTAAGGCAGTCGTGTGGCCCGGCCCGCATCCGCGTCCTGCGCGTCGAACCAGGCGTCCAGGGTCATCCCGAGGGAAGGGAGCTGGGCGGGTGATCCGGGATGGTCGCCGAACCACACCTCCGCTTCAGGGGCACCGGAGGGCTCGCGGCCCTGCAGTTCTGCGATGAGATGGGAAGAGCCCCACGAGTAGTCACGGGGGACGTTGGTCAGCTGCGCCAGCACACCCCCAGCCTAGAAGGGTCCCGGGATAATCTGGGGGCATCATGGCCGTCCGAACCCAACATCCGGCAGGTCCCGCGCCCGCACCGCCGCTGCGTGAGCGCACGGGACACCTGTTGCTGCGCGCGTGGTGCGTCTTCGTCGTCTTCCAGGCGATCGCGGGCACCGCGTGGACGTTGGCTTTCGGCGTGACCGTATCGACCGTGATCGTCGTCGCCACCGCGGTCGTCTCCCTCGTCGTGTGGCTCCTCGTCCGACCGCCGGTCGACATGCGCCGCCTGCCGTGGTTCGTCCTCGCGTACGGCATCTGGGCGACCGCCTCGCTCATCTGGTCGGCGTGGCCGGCGACGACGGGCACCACGCTGGCACTGTGGCTGATCACGACGGGCCAGGGCCTGTTCGTGGCGGCGATGCTCACCTGGCGCGAGATCGTCGCCGCCGTCTCGGCGGCGCTGAAGTGGGCGCTCGGACTGTCGCTCGCCTTCGAGCTCGTCGTGTCGCTGCTGGTCCGACGCCCCCTCCTTCCCGGCTGGGTGCTTCCGGAACGCGGCGTGAAGTACGACCCGATCGTCTACTGGTCGCGCAACAACCTCTTCGATCTCGACGGGCGCATCCAGGGCATCCAGGGCAACGCCAACCTCCTCGCGGTCATCGCGCTGCTCGGGCTGATCGTCTTCTCCGTCCGCTGGGCGGCGCACGCCGAGCGGCGGGCGTCCGCGATCGTGTGGATCGCGATCGCAGCGCTGCTGTTCGTCCATGCCGGCTCCGCGACCGCCTACCTCTCCGCGGCGGCCGTCCTCGTCGTGCTCGTGACGGTGCTCCTCATGCGGACCGTCACGAAGCCGGGTGGACGCACGGTGTACTACGCGGCTTACGCCGGCGTGGCTCTCGCCGGTGCCGCCGTCCTCTTCTTCGCGCGCGACACGCTCTTCGCGGCTCTCGGCCGGTCGGCGGATCTGACCGGCCGAGAGGGCATCTGGGAGCAGGTGCTGGCGAGAGCCGTCGAGCACCCCGTGATCGGATGGGGCTTCGCCTCGCCGTGGCTGCCGTGGGACAGCCACTTCGACGGCTGGATCGTCGACCACGGCGAGACGGTCATGCAGGCGCACAACATGTGGATCGACGTCTTCCTGCAGCTCGGCGTGATCGGCGTGTTCCTGATGGCGGGCGCCTACGCGACCTTCATCTGGCGCGCCTGGTTCTTCGCGATCGACCGCCCCCGATGGGATCTGCGCGATGACCGACCGTACTCGCCGTTGACGCTGCTGCCCACGCTCGTCGCCACCGTCCTGCTCGTGCAGGGTCTCGCCGAGTCCGGCCCGCTGGTGGTGTGGGGCTGGATGCTCATCGTGCTGCTCGGACTCAAGGTGCGGCAGTCGCCGCTGCTCGGCGTCGGCCCGGCGGAGACGTCGTGGCGTATCGAACGCGGCGACCCCGTGTCGGAACAGGGATGATCGCCGCCTCCGCCTCCAGTGCGGGCGAACTGCTGCGCTCGGCCCGGATGGCGCGCGCATTCACCCTCGTCGTCTTCGGCACGACTTTCGGCGCCTTCGCCATCGAACGCCTCATGGGCCGGGTGACCTACGTGACGATGGTCGCGGGACTGTGCGCCCTCGCCGTCGCCATGCTCGTCGCGCGCCGCGGGGAGCTGTCGCCGCTGCGACTGGCCTCGGCGACGCTCGCCCTCTTCCTCGGGTGGACGTTGGTGAGCGTCTTCTGGTCGACCGATCAGCCCAAATCCCTCATCGGCTGGGTGGCACTGGCGGCGCTGTCGCTGCTGGGCGTCACGATCGCCCACGTGCGCGACACCCTGCAGACCGCCCGGGCGCTGGGGGACGTCATGCGGTGGCTGCTCGCGGTCTCCCTGGGCGTCGAGATCCTCTTCGGCATCCTCATCGACATGCCGTTCCCGCTGTTGGGAGTGCAGGGTCTCATCGCCGAGCTCGGCCCCGTACAGGGGATCTTCGGCACCCGTAACGCGCTCGGCTTCGTGGCGCTGCTCGCGCTCATCACCTTCCTGGTCGAGTGGCGCACCCAGTCCGTGCGCCCCGGGCTCGCCGTCGTCTCCGTGCTGCTCGCGGGCGGGATGGCCGTCCTCAGCGACTCCCCCACCGTGATCGTGATCGCCCTCATCGTGGGCCTGGCCACCCTGACACTCATGGTGGTGCGCCACACCCGAGCCGAGTCGAGGCCCATGCTGCAGGCGACGCTTGCCGGGATCGTGGTGGTCGCCTTGGCGGTGGCCTACGCCGCCCGCGGCCCGATCATCGCCATGCTCGGCGCCGGCAGCGACTTCTCGACCCGCGCGGATCTGTGGAACACGATCCTGGACTACGTCCGGTACCACCCGGTACAGGGATGGGGGTGGTACGGCACCTGGTCGACGACCGAGTTCCCTTTCCTCTCCATCAACGTGAACCTCGGCGAGCGGCACGCTTCGGCGCTCAACGCCTATTTCGACATCCTCCTGCAGGTGGGATGGTTCGGCCTGCTGCTGTTCGCCGGGTTCTGTGCCATCGCGCTCGTGCGGTCGTGGCTCGAGGCCAGCAACCGGCGAGCGGTCGTATACACCTGGACCCCCCTCATCCTCACCGCGCTGCTCGTCGATTCGGTGTTCGAGAGCTTCACCCTGTTCGGATACGGATGGCTGCTTCTGGTGGTGTGCGCCAGCCGCGCCGGGCAGTCCCGCTCGTGGCGGGATCGCCTCGACGGCGGTGATCAGGTCGCGCCCGTCCTGCCGGAGGCGCCTGCCCGCTGATGCGTCCAGTCGGTTCCGAGACGCGCGGGGTAGTATCGGGTCGCTATGGCCGCCGCATCCGAGAGTCCCGACGTGCCCTCCCACACCCCCTTTGATCCCGCATCCGCCACGATCGTGGTCGTCACCTACAACCGTTCCGCTCTGCTGACGCGGCTGCTGACCAGCGTGGCGGCGATGGATCCCGCTCCCGGCCACCTCGTCGTGATCGACAACGCCTCGACCGACGAGACCGCCGAGGTCATCGAGCAGTTCCGCCCGCGCCTGAACACGCAGGTCGTGTATCGCCGTCTCGAGACGAACACCGGCGGCTCCGGCGGGTTCAGCGAGGGGATGCGCACCGCCTACGAGCTCGGCTCCGCGTGGATCTGGCTCATGGACGACGACGTCGAGGTGCTTCCCGACGGCCTGGCACGCATGGGGAAGTGGGCCCCGCGCTTCAAGAGCATCCAGGGCAGGCGCTACGACTACGACGGCAGCGAGTTCTACTGGCAGTACCGCGTGGCCGACCGCATGGGCATCCCGATCCCCTTCGCCCCCGCCGGCTTCGACGCCTCCGGGTTCAAGGAGATGAACTCCGGCTGTTTCGAGGGGATGTTCATCCATCGCGACATCGTGTCGCGGATCGGGCTCCCCGATCCCCGGTTCTTCATCTACTGGGACGACCAGCTCTACGGCTGGCTGGCCTCACGCGTCACGACCTCGGTCATCGTCGACGAATTCGTGCTTCGCCGAACGCGCGAGATCAAGCAGTGGGACATGGGCATCCGCCACATGAACGCCTCGAGCGACGCGTACCGCTACTACATCATGCGCAACCGCGCCTACATCAAGCGTTACTACCGCGAGCTGGGCGTGTACAACCCGTTCCTGTTCGGCCTCGGCACCGCGATGACCTTCGCCAAGGAGCTCATCCG
Organism: Microbacterium sp. SORGH_AS_0862; assembly: GCF_030818795.1. NCBI lineage: Bacteria > Bacillati > Actinomycetota > Actinomycetes > Micrococcales > Microbacteriaceae > Microbacterium > Microbacterium sp. SORGH_AS_0862. Next base: position 627,352 of record NZ_JAUTAY010000001.1, read on the forward strand.
ACTGGTGGTCGTCGAACGCAAGGTGCGCGGCACGAGCAACCTGTTCCGCGGCCTTCGCGACGGTCGCAAGATCGCGCGCGACCGGTCGTGGAAGCCGATGCCGCCGCTCACGCAGCAGCCTCAGCCCGCCGCGTAGTCGGCGTTGTAGCGCTCGAGGACCTCGCCGATCGGCGCGGTCCATCTTCAGCGCACCCCTGTCGAGATAGAGGCCGCGCGTGCAGAAACGGCGCAGATCCTTCTCATTGTGGCTCACGAAGAAGAGCGTCCGTCCGTCGGCGAGCAGTTCGTCGATACGGCGATAGCACTTCTCCCGGAAGGCCTTGTCGCCCACGGCGAGCACCTCGTCGACGAGCAGGATCGGCTCCTCCAGCTGGGAGACGACGGCGAAGGCGAGCCGCACCTTCATCCCGTTCGACAGGTGCTTGTACGGCGTGTCGACGAAATCGTGGAGCTCGGCGAAATCGATGATCGAGTCGAAGCGCCGCGAGATCTCGGCGCGACTCATGCCGTGCAGCCCGGAGGTCAGACGGACGTTCTCGCGCACCGTGAGGTCGCCGACGAAGCCGCCGGTGATCTCGATGAGCGGGGCCACGCCACCGAGGACGCGAACGGAGCCCTCGTCGGGCAGGAGGACGCCGGCGACGAGCTTGAGGAGCGTGGACTTGCCCTGCCCGTTGCGTCCCACGACACCGATCGATTCTCCCGGGGCGACGGTGAAGGTGACGTCCCGCAGCGGCCAGAACTCGCCCGGGCGGGCGCGCCGGGATGCGCCGCCGAACAGGTCCTTGAGGCTGCGCCGCCCCCGCCGGTTGCGCCGGAACCGGACGCCAAGCTCCTGCACATCGATCGCGACGTCCGCGGCCATCACAGCTCCTTCAGCACGGGTCGCTCGAGGCGTCGGAACACGAGCACGCCCAGCCCGAGGATCGCCAGGCTCACGACCGCGCCGGTGACCACGGAGAGGGTATCCCACTGGTCCGGGAAGAACCCCGCGCGGTACAGCGTGAAGATGCCCGCGAGCGGGTTGAACGCCGCGACCTCGCGAAAGCCCGCGGGCAGGTCCGAGACCCCGTAGATGATCGGCGAGGCATAGAAGAGAGCCCGCAGGATGAGTCGGGTCGTACGCTCCAGGTCTCCCCAGAGCACGCACAGCGGTGCGACGATGAGTCCCAGCCCGACCAGCAAGGCGACCTGCAGCAACACCGCGACCGGGAACAGGAACAGGCCCCATCCGACCGTCGCTCCTGCGAACACCGCGAAGAGCACGAGCACGGGCATCGAGCACAGGAACTCGACGCCTTTGCTCAGCACGATGCGATTGATCCAGATCGACCGCGGGATGGCCGTGGACCTCACGAGTCGGGCGTCCTTGTTGAACGCGCGGGTGAAGTCGGTGACCGCCGCGTTGAACCAGACCCAGGGCAGCAGCGCTGTGATGAGGAAGACGATGTAGGGCTTCTCGCCCACATCCCGCCCGAAGACCTGCGTGAAGACGAACCAGTAGATGGCGCTCATCACGAGTGGATCGAGCACGGACCACAGATAGCCGAGTGCACTGGTCGCGTATCGGACCTTCAGGTCGCGGGCCGACAGGAGCCACAGCGAGTGGAGGTAGCGCCGCCGGGATCCGGGGGCACCGACAGCGGCTGAGCTCATCGTCGTCGAGTCTAGGGGCACGTATCAGGCGAGGGTGTTGTGCCACATCGACAGCGCGGAACCGATCGCCATGTGCATGTCGAGGTACTGGTAGGTCCCGAGCCGTCCGCCGAAGTGCACGTCGCGTTCCCCTTTCGCCAGCTCTCGGTATGCCAGAAGCCCCGCACGGTCCTGTGGGGTGTTCACGGGATAGTACGGCTCGTCCTCGCGCGTCGCGAAACGAGAGAACTCTCGGACGATGACGGTGCGATCCTTCGGGTAACGGTCGACCCGCTCGGGGTGGAAGTGCTTGAACTCATGGATGCGGGTAAAGGGCACATCGGCGTCCGCATAGTTCATGACGCTCGTTCCCTGGAAGTCCGCGATGTCCAGCACTTCCCGATCGAAATCGAGAGTGCGCCACGATAGTGCGCCCTCCGCGTCATCGAAGTAGCGGTCGATCGGCCCCGTGTAGACCACGGGTACCTGACCCACGACGTCGCGTTTGTTGATCGGCTGCGACGTGTCGAAGAAGTCGCTGTCGAGGCGCACCTCGATGTTCGGGTGCTCCACCATCCGTTCGAGCCATGCCGTGTAGCCGTCGACGGGCAGGCCCTCCCACGTGTCGTTGAAGTAGCGATTGTCGTAGGTATAGCGCACGGGCAGTCGCGAGATGATCTCAGGGGGCAGCTCATGAGGGTCGGTCTGCCACTGCTTCGCGGTGTAGTCCCGGATGAATGCCTCGTACAACGGACGCCCGATCAGCCCGATGGCGCGCTCCTCGAGGTTCTGCGCCCGCTTCGGATCGAACTCGCGCGCCAGCTCTTGGATCAGCGCCCGCGCCTCGCCGGGGGTGTAGGCGGACTGGAAGAACTGATTGATGGTGCCGAGGTTTATCGGCAGCGGGTAGACGATGCCCCGGTGTGTTGTGTAGACGCGATGCACGTAGTCGGTGAACGCGGTGAAGCGGTTCACGTACTGCCAGACCGTGGCGTTCGAAGTATGGAAGAGGTGGGCACCGTAGGTATGGACCTCGATCCCCGTGGCGGGATCCACCTCAGAGTAAGCATTCCCGCCGATGTGATGCCGCCGCTCGAGAACGGTCACCTTCCGACCGGCCGCGGCCGCACGCTCGGCGACCGTCAGACCGAACAGGCCAGAGCCGACGATGAGGAGATCCATACTCTCCAACTTAAGTCACGCTCCTGGCGCCGCGCGGACCGAGAGGGCGACCGATTACCATGAGTCGGTGACGGACACCGCCCCCGCCCCCGCCCCACTGGTATCGGTCATCGTGCCCGTATACAACTCCGTGGCCTTTGTGCGCGCCTGCGCAGAGTCGATCCTGCGGCAGACGCACCGGAACCTGCAGCTCATCCTCGTGGACGACGGATCCACCGACGGGTCGGCGCAGCTCTGCGACGATCTGGCACGCGAAGATGCCCGCGTCCTCGCCATCCACCAGCGCAACGGCGGGATCGGCGCCGCGCAGAACGCGGGACTGGATGCGGCAGCCGGTGAGCTGATCACTTTCTGCGACAACGACGATCTCATGAGCCCCCACCTCATTACGCGACTCGTCGCGATCATGATGGAATCCGGTGCGGATATGAGCTGCTGCCGCTGGCGCAATGTCGGGGCGAGCGTGGCGGAGCGCGAACTCGAGGCGCACCGTGACGATCCACCCGGGCGCTGGATCGTATTCGACGACCCGGCGCGCAGCTACCAGTCGGTCTTCAGCCTTGCGTTGCGTCGTGCGACCGGCCAGGAACTGAAGTACTTCAGCGAAGCGAACTGGGGCAAGCTCTACCGGAGCTCCCTCTTCGACGGCGTCCGGTTCCCCGAAGGCCGCTATGCGCAGGATGTCGCCGTCGCGATGGATCTCTACACCTCGATGCACACCGTGGCGTCCTGCGAGGATGAGCTGTACTACTGGCTGCAGCGCGGCGACAGCGTGTCGCACTCCCTGCGGTCAGCGGGTTACTACCACGACATCGTGACCGCCCACGCGGCCTCATTCCGCGTTGCGCAGCGGGCCGGCATAACACCGGCGCGCGCCTATTACGGGTTGACGGCGCTCTCCTACGAGAAGCGCAGCGCGCGCACCCCGCAAGAACGCGAGCAGTACGAGCGAGACCATGCGCTCGTGCGCGGCCTCCATCGGTCACTCAGTCTCCGCGCGCGCGCTTGGTGCGCTCTCCTGCTTGCCATCAGACGCCTCGAGGTCGTCGTCTACAACCGCACGGTGCACCGGCGTCGCTGAGGACACGTCCCGCGCGGCTAGGTGTACCCGGTCATGAGGTTGGTGACACCCGGCTGATTGGGGGTTGGCCGCCGCAGGCGGTGTGTGCTCGAGCGTAGTTGTAGTGCTCGAGCCAGGGCGCGAGCGCTTCGGAGCGGTGCTGGTTGGAGACGTAGGGGGCCCGGTAGGCCCAGTGTTCCTGCATGGTCCGGTTGAATCGTTCGGCTTTGCCGTTCTGCCAGGGGCAGTGCGGCTTGGTGGTGATGTGCCTCGCGTTGAGGAGGGACAGCTGGCCTTGGAACGCGGCCGAGACGGTGTAGTTCTTGGCGTTGTCGGTCATGACCTCACGGATGTGGATCCCGTGACGGGTGAAGAACTCGGTCGCGGCGGCGAGGAACGCTGCGCAGGTGGTGCCCTTCTCGTCCGGCAGGATCTGCGCGAACGCGAGGCGGGAGTGGTCGTCGACGGCGACATGGACGTAGTCAAAGCCAAGCCTGACCTTCCGGTCCCGACCGCTGTGATGGTCGATCGTGGCGGGGCCTTGGACGCGCCAGCCGCCGCCTTCGGGGATGCGGCCGAGCTTCTTCACATCGATGTGGATCAGATCCCCTGGGGCGTCACGCTCGTAGCGGACCTGGGTGCGCCGTGACGCGCGCAACGCGATGCCGGTGACCGGATCCAGCTCGTGCAGCGCCGGCAGCCCCGCCTTCGCGATCAGCCGGGAAACGGTGCGCGGGCTGGCCCCGCAAGCGCGGGCGATGTCGTCGCGCCCGAGCCGCTCACGCGAGCGCAGCTCAACGACGGCGGCTGCTGTCGCGGCGGCAGTCGCCGTCGGAGACGACACCGGACGCGAAGACCGATCGGACAGCCCTGCTTCGCCCGCAGCGCGGTAGCGGGCCAGCCAGCGATGAGCGCACTGACGCGAGACGCCCATCTCCTTGGCAACGTGCGAGACGGGACGTCCGCCGAGAACCCGGCGCACGAGAATCAGACGACCCGCGACAGTGAGCCGCGCATTACGGTGGACCAAGAGAAGGCCTCCACTTCGGTGACGTTAGACACCACCAATCGTGGAGGCCTTCTCCCTATCCGAATGTCACCAACCTCATGACCGGGTACAGCTAGACGCCAGCGCCCTCCGTGCCGGCGGCAGCCTTCGGGCGAGCGTCAGGGAAGACCCATCGGTCGTAAGTGAAGAAACGGAAGATCGTGGCGAGCGCCTGTCCAACGAGCGTGCCGGAGATGTTGTCCGGCAGCGGCCCCTCCAGATGCAGCACGTACCGCGAAAAAGCGAGACATCCGAGCTGCAGCCCCATCGCCACCAGATTGAGGATGACGAAGATCACGTACCGGTTGAAGCGGCGCTCGATGTGGCGAGACCCGAATGTCCAGTAGCGGTTGCCGACGTACGTCGCGACCGTTGCAACGGTGATCGCGACGATCTTGGCGATCAAGGGGACGTCGTAGAGCGGGCCCACTCCGGTCAGCCCGAAGGCCAGGAGGTTGAAGACGGCGGCGTCAACCAGGAACGCCGCACCGCCGACCACCAGGAACGCGCCGCCACGGCGCGCAAGTGCTCCCAGTCTGCCCGGTTCCGTCACGTGCGCCTCTTCCCCCCGTTTGCCGGGCCGCCATCATGATAACTTGGATGGCGTTGTGAACCCGGAGCCGGGGTCCGCCGAAAGCACCTGGAGGAGCGGAAATGCCCCCGTCCCACACGCCGTCTATTGCCGCCATCGTGCCGTGCTACAACGAAGAACTCGCGATCGGCAAGGTCGTCGCTGATCTGCGCGAAGCCGTGCCCGAGATGGCCATCTACGTCTATGACAACAACAGTTCGGATGAGACGGCGCGCGTGGCCCGCGAGGCGGGCGCGATCGTGCGGCACGAGTCCACCAAGGGCAAAGGCAACGTGGTACGTCGTGCCTTCGCCGACGTGGAGGCCGACATCTACGTCCTCATCGACGGCGACGACACGTACGCGACGCGCGACCTGCCCCGCATGATCGATGCACTCCGTTCCGGCCCGTTCGACCATGTTCTCGGCGTGCGTCGCCAAGAGACGGCCGGTGCCTACCGGCCGGGGCACGAGCTGGGCAACAAGGGCTTTAACTGGTTCGTGAGCCGCGTCTTCAAGTCGCGCGTGGAAGACATGCTCAGCGGCTACCGCGTCTTCTCCCGCCGCTTCGTCAAGAGTTTCCCGGCGCTGTCGCGCGAGTTCGAGATCGAGACCGAGCTCACGGTGCACGCCATGAGCCTGCGTGTTCCGCAGGTCGAGGTTCCCGTCGGATTCAAGGATCGCCCCGCAGGCAGCGAGAGCAAGCTCAGAACCTACCACGACGGGTTCCGAATCCTCTCGCTCATCATCGGCCTCATCCGTCACGAGCGCCCGTTCCTCTTCTATGGAATCGTGGGCGTGTTGCTTGCGCTGGTCGCTCTGCTGATCGGCGCACCTGTCGTAGCGGAGTACTTCCAGACAGGTCTCGTCCCCCGGCTTCCTTCCGCCCTCCTCAGCGTCGGCATCGCGATCCTGGCCTTTCTGTCCTGGACGATCGGACTGATCCTCGACGGCGTGCTCAAGGCGCGTCGCGAGTTCAGCCGCTTGAACTACCTCACTCACGCCGCCGTGCTCGGCGAAGACTGACGAGGCCTCAGGTCGCGGACAGCGGCTGCGGGGCGTCGACGGCGTCTCGGCGAGAGGTTCTTGTGAGCAGCACGGCGGTGATGATCCAACTGGCCAGCGCTGCCGCGAGGATGAGCGCGATCGGGATCAACGGGAGCCAGGGGTCTGCGATGAGGCTGACCCACGGACCGTTGGCGCCGTTCACGTAGCGGTGCAGGTTGAAGGCCAGAGCCACGATCTGGTAGGCGCCGACGAGGACGACGACCACTCGCAAGATGGCCCCCGATGCCCTATCCAGCACCGAAGTCCGGGCGGCGAGGAATCCTGAGAGCAGCGGCGCCAGAACGGCCAGAGGCAGCACATACTTGCCCTGCCACACCATGCCCGACTGGTGGAAGCTCCCCAGCTGCACCACGATCGGAAGCGCGAACGACAGCAGGAGGACGAGGGCCACGGCCAGACGTCCGCGCCAACCGGCGAACGACAGCCCGAGAATCGCTATGGTCACACTCACTCCGCCGATCAGCACCAGCAGCCACACCGGAAGGTGCACGTCTCCCCACCCGAAGGTGCCGAGGATCTGCTCGAGGTAGTAGTCGGTGTTGTGCACCATCTGCGACACGACATCCCGCGCGGTCAGGGTGGGATCAGGGTAGACGATGCCGAGGGCCAGGCTTCCGGAGGCGAGCGTGTAGACGAGCGCTGTGACCCCGAGGACGACGCACGCAGCCAAGGGGAGCCAGAACTTTCTGTCTCGGACGACATCGGCGATGACGCGGAACCGAGGCGCAGCCAGCATGACCAGCGCGACGATCAGGGCGACGTAGAGCGGGCTGAGCCCGCGCGCGAGCACGAAGAAGGCGGCGCCGGCCACGAGGCTCCACGAACGCACTCGGAGCAGGCCGGGATGCGGCTCGAAGACGATGCTCAAGAGGCTGACGGCGACGAGGATCGCACCGAAGATCTCGGGCCCCTGCGGCGTCATCGACCCGCCGATGAAGAAGGTCATTGGCGTCATCGCTGCCAACACGCCCACCGTGGGCAGTGCTCGGCGGCGCAGAGTGCTCAGCACGCCGAAGGTGAGCGCGACGAGTCCGGCGTTGAGAGCAGCACTCATCAGCCGCATGGCGGTGAAGGTCCACTCCGAGAGGGGGAAGAGCGAGGGGATACCGATGATCGCGTAGTACAGGGGATTGTAACGAGCGACGTGCGAGGCCACTTCCACCGTCTCGTTCAGATCGCCGGCGATGGGCGCGGCGCAACTGGCGGGCGTATCCGGCTGGAATGCGTAGCAGGCCTGGGCCCACGCCTGCTGGAACAGATCCGGCAACGCGAAGGTCCCGCGGCCGGGGTTGTAGTCCGACTCATCGGCGACGAAGTCGCCTCGCACGGTCGCAGCCGCCTTGGCAGCGTGGGCCGGCTCATCGGGAGAAGCCATGTGCGGGCTCGCGAACGACCACGAGCCCAGAAAGACGAAGGCAAGGATCCACGTGATCCAGATGGTTCGGCGCGTCGACGATCGCTGAGCGGGCACGGCGGAAGCAACGGAGGCAGACACGTCTTCCACCCTATGCGAGAGCGCGTGCGGCGCTAACTCGCGGTGATCCGCGCCGCGACGGTTCCGAGATTGGCGCTGTCGTCCTTCACGGTGAAACGCGCACCCTGCCACAGGACGTGCGAGTCGATGTCTATGACTTCCGACGCATTCGCATTGACGAAGTACTGCCCCGGGCCGAAGTTGGCACTCTCGATGGCGAAGTCCATGTATCCGGTGCGGGACTCCAGCGGAGGGAGATCGATGCCGAGTCGTTCGGTATTCGAGGCGAGCACCATCTGCCCCGTGGGGGTGTCGATGCTGAAGCCTGTTGCCCAGCGCGGCATAGGCCCACGCGCACGCACGTGCAGGCGCACCGTGATCGGTTCTCCGGGCCGGATGATCTTGACCGGGGCGCCCTGTGCGTCCAGTACCTGGATACGTTTCACCTCGATGGGTTTCTCCGGCTCTGGCGGAGGCTTCTCCCCCACGCGGCGACCTTCGAGGACATCGCGCAAGGCCGCGATGGCGTCGTTCGCCGTGCCGTCGAAGACGAGATCGCCGTCTTTGAGGACGATGCCGCGATCGCACAGCTCTGCGACCTGTGCTGCGGAATGCGAGACCAGGATGATGGTCCGCCCTTCCGTGCGGAACTTCGCGATGCGCTCCATGCACTTGCGTTGGAACGCCTCGTCACCGACCGCGAGCACTTCGTCGACGAGCAGCACGTCGGGATCGGTGTGCACCGCGACGGCGAAGGCCAGACGCACGAACATGCCGGATGAATAGAACTTCACCTGGGTGTCGATGAAATCGCCGATGCCACTGAACTCGTGAATGGCATCGAACTGCCGTTCGGTCTCCTCGCGACTGAGCCCCATGATCGAAGCGTTGAGGTAGACGTTCTCACGCCCACTCAGGTCCGGATGGAATCCCGCACCGAGCTCGAGCAGCGCCGCCATCCGACCACGAGTCAGTACGCGCCCGGAACTCGGCGAGACGATGCCGCCGATGAGCTTGAGCAGCGTGCTCTTGCCCGACCCGTTGGGGCCGAGCAGCCCGACGGTGGTGCCGGCCTGAATGGTGAGCGACACATCATCCACAGCTGTGTAGAGCTGCTTGTGCTCGCGCCCCAGCTTGCCGAGGTGGAAGAGGCGATCCTTGAGGGTGTTGTCCTTGCGGACGGTGAACGTCTTGGATACGCCCTCGACGCGGACGACGTCGGGACCGGGTTCGGTGGAGACGACCATCACAGCTCCTGCGCGAAATTGCCCTGCAACCGGGTGAAAACCCGGTGTGCAAAGAACACGAGAACGAGACCGATGAGGCCGGCGATCAGCATCCGCAGTCCGAGTTCCGGCGGGTAGTCGGCCGCCGTTCCGCCGCCCCAGAAGGCGCGGTGGAAGCCCAGCACTCCCAGCGTGATCGGGTTGTTGATGTAGATCTCGAACACCCAGCCCGGAACGCGCATCGACTGAAACGCCGACGACGCCATGGTCCAGGTGTAGACGATGGGAGAGCCCCACATGGCGAGCATCACGAGCAGGTCGGTCAGGTATTGGATGTCGCGGAGATACACGTTCAGCGCCGAGAGCAGCAGACCCACTGCGATTCCGTAGACGAGCATCAGCGCCACCGACGGGAAGAACCAGAGCATGTCGACGGGGGCCGGCAGCGCCTGCAGCGCGACGGCCGCGACCAGCAGTACCAGGCACTGGACGAGGAACATGAACCCCGCGCCGCCGACACTCGCGAGCGGGAAGATCTCACGCGGGAGGTAGATCTTCTTCACCAGGCCGGAGTTGGCCAGAATCGAGCTCGTCGCACCGACCACCATCTCCGAGAAGAAGGCATAAAGGGTCA